>CAYFXO010000032.1:2816-15666 GCA_964347125.1 uncultured Methanomassiliicoccales archaeon
GTGGAGCTGAACAACAGGTACGCGCTCGACGGCCGGGACCCGAACTCCTACAGCGGCATCTTCTGGGTGCTGGGGCGGTACGACCGGGCCTGGGGGCCGGAGCGCCCCGTGTTCGGGAAGGTGCGGTACATGAGCTCTGAGAACACCGCGCGGAAGGTGCGGGTGCAGGGCTACATCCAGAAGTACGCGCCGTAGTTGGAGGCCTTCTGGCTACGTGCCTGCGACCTCTCGGTCCTCGCGCGGCTTGATCCCGCGATGATGGGAGGGCTCTCAGAGCTTCTCGCCGCAGCTCCCGCAGTAGGCGAACTTCTCCGGGATCCCCTTCGCCCCGCACTCCCCGCAGGTCACAGAGTAAGGGCCCCAGAGGAAGGAGGGCGCCCCGCCCGCCGCGGCCTCCTCCCGCAACCGCCGGTACTCCGGCTCGCGCTTCTCCACGAAGGCCGTCATGCCCTCCCACGGCTCCTGGGTGGCGAAGTGGATGGAGAGCCAGTCCCGGGCATGGGGCATCGTCATGTACCAGGCGAAGTCCTTCCAGAAGTTCACCTGGGCCTTCGTGTAGCGGGTGCACTCGGGGAACTTGTCGATGAGCTTCTGGGCCATCGCGTGCACCTCGGCGTCCAGCTGGTCGCGGGGCACGACCCGGTTCACCAGGCCCCAGTCCAGGGCCTGCATCGCGGGGATGCGGTCGCAGAGGTAGAGGATCTCCCGGGCCCGCCGGTCGCCGACGAGGAGCGGGAGGAACTGGGTCGCCCCACCGGCGGCCACGCTCCCCACGCGGGTGCCCACCTGCAGGATCTCCACATCCTCCGCCGCCACGGACAAGTCGCAGGCCATGTGGAACTCGTTCCCGCCCCCGGCCACGACGCCGTTCAGGCGGGCGATGCTCACCTTCCCGCAGTTCCGGAGCATGTCGTGGGCCCACTGGAACTCCCCCATGTACTTCCAGTAATCGTGGGGCTTCAGGGTGTACTTCTCCGCGTACTCCTTGACGTCCCCGCCGGTGCAGAAGGCCTTGTCCCCCGCGCCGGTGAGGACGAGGACCGCCACGCGGTCGTCCCAGGACGCGTCCCGGAAGGCGGTGCCCATCTCCTGGAGGGTGTGGGTGCTGTAGGCGTTGTACCGCTCCGGGCGGTTGATGGTCACCGTGGCGATCCAGTCCTTCTTCTCGTAGAGGATGTCGGTGAACCCGTGCTCCTCCCCGGTCTTCACTACAAAATCCGTCATGGGGGACCCCCTGTGGGCGAGGCAACGGGAGGACGCTATTAAGGGGTTTCGCGGCCCGGGAGGGCGAAGCTACATTAGCCCCTCGTCCTTGACCCGGCGGGATGATCGACGTATACACCGTCACGGACATCCACGTCCACGTCCAGCCTTGGTGGCAGGTCAACGAGGGGGCCCTCCGGGTCATGTACATGGCCCATGACGACCCCGAAGGGGTGAAGGCGATCATCTCGAAGCCGGAGCGGTTCCTGGCCCGGATGGACGAGGAGGGCATCGACCGCGCGGGCCTCATCAACTACGTCTCCCCGGACGTCATCGGGTTCGACGCCACCGCGAACGACTTCTCCGCCCAGTTCGCCAAGGATCACCGGGACCGCCTCATCCCGTTCGGCTCCGTCCACCCCCTCCACTGCGACGACCCGAAGGCGGAGATGGAGCGCCTCATCTCAGACCTGGAGATCGCCGCCATCAAAATCCACCCGCCCCACCAGCTCTTCTACCCCAACGACTACCGCCACGGCCTGGACGGGCTGGAGACGGTCTACACCTACGCCGAGGACCACGGCCTCCCCGTCACGATCCACGGGGGCACCTCCATCTTCCCCTTGGCGCGGAACGCCTACGGCGACCCCATCCACGTGGACGACGTGGCGGTGGACTTCCCGAAGCTCAAGATCCTCCTGGCCCACGGCGGGCGCCCCCTGTGGACGGACACCGCTTTCTTCCTCGTGCGCGGGCGCCCCAACATCTACCTGGAGCTCTCCTCCATCCCGCCGGCGCGTCTCCTAGAGTACTTCCCCAAGCTGGAGTCCATTGCGGAGAAGTGCGTGTGGGGCTCCGACTGGCCCGGGCCGGGGCCCAAGTCCATGGGGGACAACGTGGACCAGTTTCTCCAGCTTCCCCTTTCTGACGCCGCGAAGCGCCGCATCCTCCACGGGACCGCCGCGGAGCTGTTCCCGCCGTAATCCGGACCCTTTATCCCATCGCCGGAGTTGGTCAGGCGCATGGGCAAGCCGAACCGCCTCGCCAAGGAGGCCAGCGCCTACCTCCGCTCCGCCGCCGAGCAACCCGTGGACTGGTACCCCTGGGGGGAGGAGGCCTTCCGGCGGGCGAAGGAACTGAATCGCCCGATCCTGCTGGACATCGGCGCCGTCTGGTGCCACTGGTGCCACGTCATGGACGGGGAGAGCTACGAGAACCCCGAGACGGCGAAGGTCATCAACCAGCGGTTCGTGGCCGTGAAGGTGGACCGGGACGAGCGCCCCGACGTGGACTCCCGGTACCAGCGGGCCGTGGGCGCCATCACCGGCCAGGGAGGGTGGCCCCTCACCGCATTCCTCACCCCCGAGGGGCGGGTCTTCTTCGGCGGAACCTACTTCCCGCCCGACGAGCGCTACGGCCGCCCGGGCTTCCGGAAGGTCCTCCACAGCGTCGCGGACCACTACAAGGACCACCCCGACGAGGTCCTGTCGGAGGCCGAGCGCCTCCACGAGGCCCTGGCGGAGCGGACGGCCACGGCGAAGGGCCCCGGGGACCTGACCCCGGAGTTCCTCGCGGGCGCGCTGGAGGCCATCGGCCACCACTTCGACCCCTCTTTCGGCGGGTTCTCGATGGCGCCCAAGTTCCCCCACACGGGGACGGTGGAGCTCCTCCTGGCCCGGGCCGCGCGGGAGGGGGACGAGTACGCCCTGAACATGGCGGAGGTGACCCTCCTGGCCATGGCCCGCGGGGGCGTCCACGACCAGATCGGCGGCGGCTTCCACCGCTACGCCACGGACCGGGAGTGGATCGTCCCCCACTTCGAGAAGATGAGCTACGACAACGCGGAGCTCCTGAGGAACTACGTCCACGCGTACCAGCTCACGGGGCGTGACGCGTACCGGGATGTGGCGGAGGGCATCCTGGAGTGGGTGCTGACGACGATGTGCGACCGCCACCGGGGCGGGTTCTTCGCCAGCCAGGACGCGGACGTGGGCCTCCACGACGACGGGAGCTACTTCACGTGGTCCCTCGCGGACATGAAGGCGGCCCTGCCGGAGGAGGAGTACGAGGTCCTGCGGCACCACTACGGCGCCCGGAAGACGGGGCAGATGCAGCACGATCCCTCCCAGAACGTCCTCCACGTGGCGAAGCAGCCCGTGGAGATCACCGCGGACACGGGCATCCCCGAGGAGGAGGTCGTGCGCCGCATCCGGAGCGGGAGGGAGCACCTCCTGGCGGGCCGCCTGAAGCGGGAGGCCCCCTTCGTCGACCCGACCCTCTACACGAACTGGAACGGCATGACGGTCTCCGCCTTCTTGGAGGCCTACCGCGCCCTCTGGCGGGAGGACGTCCTCGAGGTCGCGCTCCGGACCCTGGACCGGTTCCTGGAGGAGGCCTGGGTCGCGGAGGAGGGCTTCCTCCACCGGGCGGGGGAGGGCCCGCGCGTCGGTGGCCTCCTCGACGACCAAGTGCAGATGGCCCGGGCCCTCGTGGACGCGTACGAGGTCGTGGGGGACGACCGGTACCTCGAGGCCGCCAGGGAGACCCTCCGCCTCATGGACGAGCGGTTCTGGGACCCGGAGGCGGGCGGCTACTTCGACGTGGCGGGGGAGGGCCCCGGGGACGTGGCCTCCGGCCTCGCGCTGCCGGCCAAGCCCGTGCTGGACACGCCGACCCCCGCGCCGAACGCCGTGGCCGCCCTCGTCCTGGACAAGCTCCATCACGTCACCGGTGAGGCGGCCTATCGGGAGCGCGCCGAGGCGATTCTCCGGGCCTTCGCGAAGGACGTGCCCGGGAACGGGGTGTTCGCGGGGACCTACTTCCAGGCCTTGGACGTGCACCTGGCGCCGCCGGGCCACGCCGTCCTCCTCGGGGACTCGGAGCCCCTGCGACGGGCGGCCCTGTCCGCCTACGCGCCGGGGATCGTCGTCCTCCAAGTCGCTGTCGAAGACCTCGGGGGGCGGTACCTCCCGCCCGCGGCGGCGGATGTGGTGCGCGGATACGACCCCGGGAAGGCGCCTGCCGCCTTCGTCTGCGTGGGAACGACGTGCGCGCCGCCCACGGACGACCCCGAGACGGTGCAGAGGACCCTGTGCGAGGGCGTCCCTCAGGCGTAGTACGTCCGGCTCTGCTCCCGCATGAACTGCTGGAGGTAATAGGGCCCGCCCGCGCCCTTCCCGGAGATCCCGCTCATCTTCCAGCCGACGAAGGACTGGACGCCCACGACGGCGCCCGTGGTGGCCCCGACCCGGCGGTTGCAGTACGCCACCCCCGCCTGGATGTCCCGGAAGAACGCGTCCCGCTCGCCCTCATCCTCCGTGAAGATGCCCGCCGTGAGGCCGTAGTCCACCTCGTTGGCGATGCGAAGGGCCTCGTTCAGGTCCTCGAAGCGGCGGGTGCACAGCACGGGGAGGAACAGCTCCTCCTGCAGGTACTCGTGGTCCGGCGGGAGCCCGTCGATGACCGTGGGGCGCGCGTAGTAGCCGCGGGGCAGCCCCTCCTCGACGACGCGGCCCCCCGCGAGGACCTTCCCGTCCGCCTTCCCCCGTGCGGCGACCTCCTGAAACTGCTCGTACGCGGCGCGGTTGATCACGGGACCCATGAAGGCGTCCCGATCCGTGGGGAAGCCCACCACCAGGTCCTCCGTGGCTTCGGCGACCCGGGCGATGACCTCGTCGGCGATGTCCTCCTGCACGAGGAGGCGGGACGCGGCGGAGCACTTCTGCCCCCCGTATCCAAAGGCCCCTTTCACGGTGCCCTCGACGGCCTTGTCCAGGTCCGCCCGCTCCGTCACGATGACGGGGTTCTTCCCGCCGAGCTCCGTGATGATGGGGCGCGGCTCGCCTTCTGTGAACAGCCGGAAGGCCCCCATCCCCACCTCCCGGGACCCGGTGAACACGAGGCCGGAGACCCGTGGGTTCCCCACGAGCTCCGCCCCCACGCCCCGGCCGGGTCCGGCGACGAAGTGGAGGGCGCCCGGGGGCACCCCCGCCTCGATGAGGATCTCGTACACCCACTTCCCCGTCCACGGCGTGTCGGAGGCGGGCTTCATGATGGCGGCGTTCCCCGTGATGAGAGCCCCCGCCGTCATGCCGGTGGTGATGGCCACGGGGAAGTTGAAGGGCGAGATGACGGCCCACACCCCGTACGGGCGGAGGAGGCTCGTCGCCCGCTCCCCATCCAGGTACTGGCCCATGGGGGTCTCGAAGCCCTCGTGGACCTCCAGCTGGTAGGCGTAGTAGCGGAGCATGTCGATGGCCTCGTCCACGTCGCCGATGGCCTCGTGGCGGGGCTTCCCGTTCTCGAACGACATCAGGGCGGCGAGGCGCCACTTGTCCTGGGCCATGAGGTCCCCGGCCTTCCGGAAGATGTCGACCCGGTCCTCCCACGCGGTGCCGGACCAGGAGGGGAAGGCCTTCCACGCGGCCTCGATGGCCGTCCGGGCGTCTTTCGCGGTGCCCTTCTGGAAGTTGCCCAGGAGGAGGTCCAGGTCCCCCGGGGAGGTGTCGGCGAAGGTGCCGTCCGGGGAGGTGACCTCCTTGCCGTTGATGGCGTTGGGGTGGGTCTCCCCGAACTCGGAGCGCAGGGCCTCCGCGGCGGCCTCGTAGCTGCTGTGGTACCCGTCCTCCGCGCCGCTCCGGGCGGCCTTCAACCAGGTGGCCTCGTTCTGGAATCCCAAGGGAATCACCCCTCCCGCAGGAGGGCCGGACCGCTAGAAAAGGCTTCACCTTCGCTGGGGGTCGCAGCGGACGCCGTCCCCCTTGCTCGAGGACGGAGGGCGGGCCTTCCCGCCCCTCAGGGCTCCTTCTCGGGGCCGCCCGGCGGGGGCTCCGGCGGATGGTAGGGTTCCGGCGGGGGCTCCTGCATCCCGGGGTGCGGCGGCGGCGGGGCCCCCGGCGCCGCCTGGATCGGGGGGTACTGGGTGGGCGGCGGCCGCGGGGGCACCGTCGGTTCCCTCCGGAGGATGAGGACGAGGACGACGACCACCACAATGATCACGATGACGGCGATGATGACGGCCCAGAGAACGGCGGACAGGCCCAGCGCGAGGGCGCCCTCGGGGGTCGTGGTGCCGCCCGTCCCTCCGGTGTAGCCGGGTCCCGCCCAGTCCCAGGCGAAGGTCCCCGCCGACTCCGAGCTGTAGAGGCTGTAGCCCCAGATGTCGAAACTCGACTCGGGGCCCGCCTCGGCCTGGGTGAGGAGGACCGTCCAGGTGCCTCCCGCGATGTTGGGGGCCTCCGTGCGGGTGCTGAAGGAGCCGCCCGCCCAGGAGACGATGGTCACATCGTTCCCCTCCAAGAAGATCCAGGCGACGGCGTCCGTCTCGCTGTCGCCGCCCACCCAGATCCAGTAGGTGTAGTCCACGTTCTGCTGGATGGTCCCTCGGACCTCGAGCTTCACCTGCACGTCGTTCCCCACGGCCTGCGCGCTCACCTTGCTGATGTCCGCGTTCGCGTTCGCGATGTCCGACGGGTCCGAGTAGCTCTTCGTGTAGCCGGCGCTGGCCATACCCGCAAGAATCAGGAAAGCGACCACCCCAAACGCGGCCAGGCCCGAGCGCTTCACTCCAGAAGTCATGATCCCATCCACCTCGGCGCAGGAACGGGGCCAGTCTAGATAAGCCTACCCGTCAGGGGAGAACCAGCTCCGCACCTGGTGGGAGTAGGAGCGGTAGATGTTGTGGCACGGGCAGCCGTCGGAATACAGGAAATGGCTGGCCCAGGGGGAGGCGTCGTTGGCGGCGATGATCGTGGAGGACACGGTCCCGTGCTTCTCCCCGTGCTTGCAAATGTCCGCGGCGGCGGGGGCCTTGGGGTGGCAGGAACACACCCGCTTCACCGCCTCCGCGGCGGTCTTCGGGTCCTTCAGGTCCGAGGGGCGGATGAGCTTCGCCACCGCGGCGTTCACCGCCTCGTCCAGGTTGGGCCCGGCGTTCACCAGGACGTTCACCCCGTCGGCCCCCGGCACCGTCTCCAGGCTGTCCTCGTAGAGGTGGAACGCGACGGACTCCGGGTCGGCGACGAAGAGGTTGAAGGGGTTGTAGCGGTGGTCCTTCAGGTCCTCCTCCAGCCACGCCCCCACCTCCGCGGCGTCGTTCTGGGCCAAAGCCTCCAGGACGAGGAGGCCCCGGGAGCGGAACTTCGGGTCCCGGTCCGTCACCCGCCGGTTCGCCAAGGCGACGACGAGGCCCTTCTCGTTCATACCGATCCACGTGCCCCCCGCCAACGTGTCCCGGGGCGCCAGGATCCGGTTCCTCGCCGTGATGGTCTCCGGCGGGGAGGACGGGCGGCGGTACGCCTCGTCGCGGTTCATCCCCACGACGACGGCGTGGCCCGGCACCATCCGGTACAGGGCGATGAGGGTGCACATGTGCCGGGGGGATACCGCGCCGGGCTTGATGTCCTTTGTGGTCAAGGCTTCAGGAGGATCTTCCCGAACTGCGCCCCCGCTTCCAGGCGGGCCTGGGCCTCCCGCGCCTCCGCCAGGGGGAACACCTTGTCCACGACGGGGATCAGCTGTCGCCGGAACACGAGCTTCATCATGGCCTCGAACTCCGAGCGGGAGGCCATCGTGGAGCCGAGGATGGTGAGCTGGCGCCAGAACACGATGCGGATGTTCGTCTTCCCTATGGGTCCCGTCGTGGCACCGCAGGTCACCAGGCGGCCCCCGTTCGCCAGGGCGCGGAGGCTCCCCTCCCAGGTCGCCTCGCCGACGCTGTCCACGACGACGTCCACGCCCCGCTTCCCGGTCTCCTGCCAGACGCGCTTCGAGAAGTCCTCCTCTGCGTAGTTGATGAGGACGTCGGCGCCGAGGCCCGCGGCCCGCTCGAGCTTCTCGTCACTGCTGGAGGTCGCGAAGACCCGGGCGCCCGCCAGCTTCGCCATCTGGACGGCCGCGCTGGAGACGCCGCCGCCCACGCCGAGGATCAGCACGTCCTCTCCCGCCCGGACCTTGGCCCGGCTCATGAGCATCCGCCACGCGGTCATGAACACGAGGGGGAACGCCGCCGCCTCCTCGAAGCCGAAGTCGTCCGGCAGGGGGTACACGTTCCTCGCGGGGACGGCCACATACTCCGCGTAGCCGCCCCGCACGTGCTCGCCGAGAATCTTGTACGTCCGGCAGAGGCTGTCCTCCCCGCCGACGCAGAACTCGCAGACCCCGCAGGAGAGGCCGGGGTTGACGACGATCCGGTCCCCCTCACCCAGGCCGGAGACCCGGTCCCCGAGGCCCGCGACGGTGCCCGCCACGTCGCATCCGGGGATGTGGGGCATCTCCAGCTTCAGCCCGGGGAGGCCCTTTCGGACGCCCAGGTCCAGGTGGTTCAGGGCGACGGCGGCGACCTTCACGAGGACCTCGTCTTCCCGGGGCTCTGGCGTCGGGAACTCTCCGTACCGCAGGACGTCCAGGTCCCCGTGCTCGTCCAACATCACGGCCTTCATGCGCGCCACCTCCCCGGCGAGAAGAGGCCGCGGGTATTAACGGTTTCACAGCGCGAGGGGAGGGCCGCCCGTCGACTGAGGCGGGGTCGCCTTGCCCATGGCGGGGACGCCGTACGCGTACCCGGACGTGACGAAGCCCCCGTAGTAGGGCGCCCGTTGCGCGACGACCTTGCGGACCGCGGCCTCGATCCCCCCCTCGTCCAGGCCGTTCACGTCGACGAGGTCGTCGCTCCGGTTCAGACACCCCTTCAACATGCCGTCATGGGTCAGCCGGATCCGGTGGCAGTTCGCGCAGAACTCCGCGTTCCCCACGGGGTCCACGACCTCCACGGCGGCCCCGTTCAGGTGGTACACGCGGCGGTGGTGGGCCCGCCGGATCTCGACCCGGTCCGCCCGGTCCTCGAGCCACCGGCGCACCTCCCGCATGTCCACGACCAGATCCTCCATCCCCACCAGGTCGGGCATGAACTGGATGAGCTGGAGACGCACCCCCTCCGTCTGCCCCGCGAAGTCGATCATGTCCTCGACGTACGGGAGGGTGGGCTTGAACACGACCATGTTCAGCTTGAGGGGCGTCAGGCCCTCCGCCAGGGCGGCCTTGAAGCCCTTCATCACCGGCTCCAGGTGACCCCGGGTCAGCTCCTTGAACGCCCTCGGGTCCAGGGTGTCGGCGCTGATGTTGATTCGCTGGAGGCCCGCCTCCTTCAGGGCGCGGGCGCGGCCGGCGAGCATGGACGCGTTCGTCGTCAGGCTAACCTCCATGTCCCGCGGGACCCGGGCGATCATCTCTTCCAAGTCCGCCCGGAGGAGGGGCTCCCCGCCGGTGAACTTGACGTAGTCGAAGCCCAGGTCCCGGCAGACGCGGACGACCCGGTCCACCAGCGCCACGGAGACCTCCCCGTCCTCCCCGTCCCGCGGCGGCTGCACGTCCCCCAGGCCCTCGTTGTGGCAGTAGGCGCACCGGAAGTTGCAGCGGTTCGTCACGGAGACCCGGAGGTCCGTGGCCTCCCTCCCATAGGCATCGGTGAGCATGACGCCCTCGGCCTAGGCCCGCGTGGGATAAAAAGGTGAGCGGGGGCTACTGGGCCACCTCGGCCCGGACGGGCTTCGGGCGGCTCATGAACGAGAGCACGGCGTGGACGAGTGCCGCGAGACCGAAGGCGGGGAGGCTCCCGCCGATGGCGGGGAGGAGGGGGTCGAGGCCGAAGAACAGGATGCCGTTCACCGCGAAGTACAGGGCGGCGCCGAGGGCCCAGGCGATGAACGGGGCGGGTCGGAGGAGGGCCGCCTCCCGCCCGAACTCGCCGGAAGTGTAGTACCCCCGCCGCACGAGGAACCAGTCGGAGGCCAAGACCCCGAGGAGGGGGACGAAGAGGCCGCCGATCAGGAGGAGGAAGAACTCGTAGTTCAGGGCGGCGGCGAGGCCCCCCGCGGCCGTCAGCACGCCGCCGAGGACGATGCCCAGCCCGGTGAAGACGGCGACGAGCCACCGCTGGGGGAGGCGGGGGTGGAGGTTCTGGCTGGAGACGGCGCTGGAGTAGATGTTCGCGAAGGCGTTGTCCGTCTCGTCCACCAGGATGAACAGGAGGGCGATGCCCCCGAAGCCGAGGGCGAGGATGGCCTCCACGGGGCTGGACTGACCCAGGATGAGCACCATGGCGGCCCCGAGGAGGAAGAACCACGAGTTCGCCAGGGTGTAGCCCAAGGCGGTCCCGCCCGCAGCCGATCTACCCTTCTTGGCGAACCGGCTGTAGTCGCTGAGGAGGGGCCACCAGGAGATGGGCATCGCGATGACGAGGTCGAGGCCCAGGAGGAGGGTGGCCAGGTCGCTCGCGGGCGGCGCCGCGGTGGGGAAGGTGATGGGCGTGGTGAAGAGGGCGTACGTGAGCCACGCGGTGGACGCGAGGACGAGCCAGATGCCGAACTTCTCCAGCCACTGCCGCACCACTACGAGGGGGCCGCCGATGGCCAGGAGGCCGCAGAAGAGGCCGAAGAAGATGACGAAGGCGTGGTTCAAGGGGCTCCCCTGGTCCCCGCTGAGCATCCGGGCCGCGGCCTCGCCCATGATCATGACCTCGAAGCTGGTCCAGCCGACGAGCTGGAGGACGTTCATGGCGGTAGGGACGAAGGAGCCCGCCCGCCCAAGGACCGGTCGGAGGCTCACCATGGAGGGCACGCCGTACCGGGACCCGATGAGGCCCGCGGCGGCCAGCATCAGGCTCCCAATGACGGAGCCCAGGAGGATGACCAAGAACGCCTCGGCGATGTTCAGGCCCAGGCCGAACTGGGACGGCGGCAGCGTGAGGAGGGCCCCCGCCGCGATCACGAGGAGGCCCACGCCGAGGCTGAACCAGAGGACGGCGTAGTCGAACCCGCGGAGGTTCCGCGCCGCCTCGGGCACCGGTGACGTGCCCCACTCCGGAGGCATCCGCACGACCGGGGCCATGGCGGAGCAAAGGCGAAGTTGCCCCTATAAACCCTGTTGTAGAACACGGTGTTAAGTACCCGGTTGTAGATGCGCCCCCCGATGCGGTTCCCGGAAGAGGTCGTGGCCTCGACAGTCCTCCCCACCTTCCGGGTCCTCCTGACCCGAGACCTCCTCCTTCAGGGACTGACGGAGGCGCAGGTCGCCGCCCTCCTGGGGGTCAGCCAGGCGGCGGTGAGCAAGTACCGCCTCGGGCGGATACGAACCTCCACGGAGATCGCGGGGGACCCGCGGGTGCGAGCGACCCTGGGGAGTCTGGCGGGGGACCTGGCGGAGGGCCGCACGTCCTCCTTCGAGGCCCTCGCCCGACTCATGACACTGATCAGGGAGCTGGAGAACCGGGGACCCGTCTGCACCCTTCACGAAGTGGCGATGCCCGCCCTCGACGGCCTCGGGTGCGACCTCTGCCTCACCATCGAGTCCAGCGCAATCCTGGAAGAACAGGAGGTGTTGGGCGCTCTTCGGACGGGGCTGGTGGCCCTCGAGGACTTGGAGGGCTTCCCCCGCCTCATCCCGAACGTAGGGAGCAACCTGGGTATGGCGCGCAGTGGCGCGGCGGACCTGTCCGATGTGGCGGCCGTCCCCGGGAGGATCTACCGACTCCGGGGTGCGGTGAAGGTCCCCGCTCCACCCGAGTTCGGGGCCTCCCATCACGTGGCGGAAGTCATCCTCGCGGTCGTCGCCTACGAAGCCCCGAGGCGGGCGGCACTCAACATCCGCTGGGACGAGGGGCTGCTGGAGGCCGCCGAGGCGGCCGACCTCGTCTCGCTCGAGATGGCGCCCGGGTACGAGGGGCGGCGGGAGGAGATTGCCCGCGCCCTGGACGAGGGCGGGGTGCCGGACCTCCTCTTCCACCGCGGCGACTTCGGCATCGAGCCCATCACGTACATCCTCGGCGAGGACCCGCTGGAGTGCGTGGGGGTGGCCCGCCGCCTCCTCCAGGCGTACCCCCCTACGTAGGGGGAATGGGGAACGTTGAAGTAGCGACCCGGGCTAGGGCCCCCGTCCCGGAGGGGCACACATGGTTCGGATCTTTCGCGGCGGGACGCCCTTGCCCGACGAGCTGGAGGGGAACGTCATCCTGATCGGGCCGGAGGCGTGCGCCTACGAGGGGCTCATCACCGGGGACCTCTTCGCGCGCAACCGGGCGAGGATCGAACTCCACGGGAACGTAGCGGGGAGCCTCTTCGTGGAGCGCACCGCGGAGGTCGTCGTACGAGGGACCATCGGCCGGAACGCCAAGGTCTCCGGCGGGGACCTCAAGGTTTACGGGCAGGTGAACGGCGACGTCATCGACGCCGGCGGGACCCTGTACGTCGACGAGGGGGCCACGGTGCGGGGGACGATCCGGAAGGCCGAACCCCCTCAGACCGGGTAGACCTGGTTCGGGACCGCCGCCTCCGCCGGGCCCCCGAAGGCCTCGGAGGCTTCCTGGGCGCTCACCGCGGGGTCCAAGTCGTAGCGGATGTGGGTGAGGAGGAGGCGCTTCGCCCCCGCCCGCTTCGCGATCTCCCCCGCCTCGCTGGAGTCCAGGTGCTGGTCTCGCCCCTTCTCCCGGGCCATCCCTGACTGGAAGGTGGCCTCGCACAGGAACAGGTCCACGCCCCGGGCGGCGCGCAGGAGCCCGTCGCACGGGGCAGAGTCGCTGGAGTACGCTACGAGGCCGCTCCCTTGGATCCGGAGGGCATACGAGGGGAGGTCGTGGGCCACCGCGAAGGGGGTG
>CAYFXO010000033.1:0-15569 GCA_964347125.1 uncultured Methanomassiliicoccales archaeon
ACGGCGCGCTCAGCCTCCGTGCAGTTGAAGTACTTCCTCCCCGGGTCCTCGGCTTCTGGCATAGACGGGTCCCCCCGCGATGTATATTATCGAAAGTGAGAACGCGACCAGGACGAGGGCGTAGGCCAGGGTCTCCTGCGCCACCCCGAGGAGGAGGGCGACAGCCGCCAGGGCCGCCAGGAGCCCCGCCCCGACCCCGTAGAACAGCCACCCCCGGATCTTCGGGTAGGGAATCGCGCTGACCATGAGGAACGAGGTGACGATGGACGCCACCATCACCCCGTAGGGGAACTCCCCCGCGAAGCCGTTCGTGCCGAACAGGAGGAGCACCTGCACCAGGAAGAAGGCGTTGGCGGGCGTGGGCAGGCCCAAGAAGTGGGGCTCCTTGTACCCCCGCTCCACGAACCGCGCGAGGCGGACGATGCCGAAGGTCGCGATGAGGGTGGAGGCGACGACGGCGACGGCGTTCTGGAGGTCCCCCCAGGCGCTCCCCCGGGCGGAGTCGTAGAACATCGCGTACAAGAGGAACGCGGGGGCGAAGCAGAAGGAGATCGTGTCGGAGAAGGAGTCCAGATAGTGGCCCTTCCCGTGCTTCGAGCCGAGCCGCCGGGCCACGTAGCCGTCCGCCCCGTCCACGACGATGGCGACAAGGATCAGGAGCATCGCGGTGCGTGGCCGGCCGTCGATGATGTACGTCATCGCGAGGAACCCCAGGACGCCGTTGAGGACGGTGAGGTAGTCCCCGGGGGAGACCTTCCGGATCCAGCTCACAGCGCCACCTCCGCGAGGGTCGTGAGGCCCGCGAGCACCCGGTCGCCTTCCCGCACCGTCAGGGTGCAGGTGGGCGGGAGGGTGAGCTCCACCCGGGAGCCGAACCGGATGATGCCGATGCGCTGTCCGCGGCGCACCCGGTCGCCCTCGATGATGTAGGGGACGATGCGCCGCGCGACGAGGCCGGCGACCTGGGTGAGGGTGACGCGGCCGTAGCGGGTCTCAATCCGGATCTCCATCCGCTCGTTCCGCTCCGACTCCTTCCGGAACGCGGGGACGTGGGCGCCGCGGCGGTAGTCCATGCGGCTCACCGTGCCCGCGAGGGGGCTGCGGTTCACGTGGACGTCCCGGAGCCCCATGTAGATGGACACCGTCCCCGCTTCGGGGTCCGCGGTGAGGACCCGCCCGTCCGCGGGGGAGACGACGCCCTTGCCCACGGGTCGCGGCGGGTCCCGGAAGAACGCTAGGAAGAACAGGAAGGCCAGGCCCGAGAGGGTGCTGACCGCCAGGAGGAGGGGGGTGCGGGTGAGGACCAGGAAGCCGCTGGAGGCCATGAGGATGATGAGGGGGGCCAGGACCCAGGGCTCCGAACCGCGGGCAAGCACGCTCCGTCCATGAGGCGGAGGCGATAAAGGATTTGTCGTGGCCTCGCTCTCTCCCTCGTTCTCAGGAGGCGGGCAAGCCAGCGACAACCCGCTCCGCCAGGTCCGCCGCCCTCGCGATGAGATGGTTCGTGGAGATCCCCGTGCACCCCGTGCCTTCCACGAAGAGGCCCGGGACATCCTTCTCCAGCTCCCGGAGGGCCACCGTCACGCGTCCGTGTCCCATCTCCAACTGCGGGATGCCCCGAGGATGCCGCACGATCCGCGCGAACTCCGGGTCGCCCTCCACCCCGAGGAGATCCCGCAGTTCGCGTCGACAACCGTGGATCAGGGCGTCGTCGGGGAGCAGGGCGCGTTCCGCCTGGCGAACCCCTCCGAGGATGCATCGGTAGAGGACCTTCCCTTCCGGCGCGTGGTCCGGGAAGAGGCAGGAGGTGTAGAGGATTCCCAAGACGAATCGGCCTTCTCTTCCCGGAGCGAGGACCCCGTAGCCGAGCGACCGCTCATCGGCCACAGCGGCGTCGTAGCCCAGGCCTGCCACCACCACGGGAGCCTCTCGCATGGGAGGAAAGGCCCGGGTACCGCCTTCCACCAACCCCACCATCGAGGGACCTCCCGCCAAGACGACCGCGTCCGTGGGCCCAATGCCGTCAGAGGTGACCGCCTCCAGACCCCCATCCACCCTCCGGACGGATTCAACCCGGGTGTTGAGGCGGACCTCCAGGGAATCGGCCAACGCGTGAATGAGGGTCTCCATCCCCCCCTCGAGGGTCAGGAGAGGGGCGCTGAGAGCCCCCGCGCTCCGCCGCTTCATCATCCCCTTGATGACCGAGCCGTATGCGTGCTCAAGCCAGCGGAGTTGGGGGAAGGCGGCGTCGAGACTGAGGGCCTCGGGGTCCCCCGCGAACACCCCCGTGACCACGGCGTCCAGCAGGGGGAGCACTCCCGCGCCGAAGCGCCGCCTCCCGAACTGAGCCACCGACTCCTCTCCGTTCCCCGGCCCCACCAGGACCTCCATGGCGGCCCGCAGCTTGGCGCCAGGGCTGAGCAGCCCGGTCTTCAGGGCCCCCCCTGGACCCATGGGGAGGGGCGTGACCCGTCCCCGGTGCACGACGTAGCGCGTCTTCGACTCCGGGGTCGCGACGACGATGCGATCCTCCAAGTCGAGGCGGGAAAGGAGGTCCAGGGTCTCCCTGGAGGCGCCTTGGATGGCCTCCGGACCCCACTCCAAGAGGTAGCCGTCCCGAATCGTGGTGCCTATGAGCCCTCCCGGTTGGGAAGACGCTTCGAGGACTGTGACCTCGGCCTCCGGCGCCCTCCGACCGATCTCGTGCGCCACCGTGAGGCCCGTGATGCCCGCGCCCACGATGACGACCCGAGCCAATTCAGACCCCCCGGGAGAAGGTGGGGGCCTCCTTGGCCCCGCGGGTGTACGCGTCGAACGTGGACGCGATGATGCGGCCGAAGATCCGCCCGAGGTCCGTCGCCGTCCATCCGGTGCCATCGTTCTCCACGATGAGCCCCTCCTCGACGAGGCGGGAGGCAGCCGCTTCGGCCTCTAGAATGACGCCCTCCGCAACGTCGCCATGGGCGGCCCGGAGCCGCGGGAACCGAAGGCGCCCGTTGCAGAGGAGATCCGCGATGGCGTCCCGACGCACCAGATCCTCGAGAGACAGCCGCATCCCCCGAGAGGTGGGCAGGCGGGAGGCCTCGACGCGCCGCGTGTAGTCGGCCAAGTCCTTCGCGTTCTGGGCGTATCCGCCTTGGACATCGCTGATGCCGGACACGCCGAGGCCGACCAGGTCCGCCCCCGCCTGGGTCGTGTAACCCATGAAGTTCCTCCGGAGGGTCCCCTCCGTCGCCGCCCGCCAAAGCTCGTCGGAAGGGAGGCAGAAGTGGTCGAAACCCACCGCCTCGTAGCCCCCGCCAACGAGGGCATCGCGGGCGATGAGGAAGAGCCGCATTTTGTCCCGCCCCCTCGGAATGACCTCACCGGGGAACCCCCGTTGATGCGGGAAGGCCTCGGGCAGGTGGGCGTACGAATACACGGCGAGGCGGTCGGGGCGGATGGTGAGGATGCGGTCCATGGTGTCCGCCATCCCCGCCTCCGTCTGGTAGGGAAGGCCGTAGACGAGGTCGACGTTCACACTGAGGAATCCCAGGTCCCGAGCGATCTCCACGAGGCGGGCGGTCTCCTCAAAGGTCTGGAATCGGTTGATCCGTCGCTGTACGACGGCGTCGAAGTCCTGGACCCCCATGGAGAGCCTGTTGTAGCCCAGGGCGGCGAGGGCCGCCATGTGGTCCTCGGTGGTCACCGACGGGTGGACCTCCAGAGAGAGCTCCGCGCCAGGGCGGAAGTCGAATCGGGACCGCACCGCCTCCGTGAGCTGTCGGAGCTGCTCCGGCGTCAGGTGCGTGGGGGTGCCCCCGCCCAGGTGGAACTGAGAGACGCATCTCCCCTCCCCCAGGTGACGGGTGACCTGTTCCGCCTCCGCCTCCAGGATCTGGAGGTACCGCCTCGGCACGCTCTCGTCGCGAGTGATGCGCACGTTGCATGCGCAGAAGAGGCAGCGACGGGCGCAGAAGGGGACGTGGATGTACACGCTGAGGTCTCTCCCGTCCTCATGGGAGGCGGTGAGCCGCTCCGCATGGTCCTCGGGACCGTACGCGTCGGACCAATAGGGCACGGGCGGGTAGCTGGTGTAGCGAGGCACGCGGCGATCGTAGCGCTCGATGACCTCCAGCGTGATCGCGGGGGCCGTCCTCATCGTCGAAACGCTCTCACCTCCCGGATGGCCCGCTCGACGCGCTCCGGGCTCGCGGCGGGGGGCATCCCCTCGCCGAGGTTGAAGATGTGGGGCCCGCCCTCGCCCTCGCGCAGCACCTGGCGGACGGCTTGGGTGAGGCCCTCGGACCCGTCCACGAGAAACCGCGGGTCCAGGTTTCCCTGCAGGGGCGTGCCCTCCGGCACGCGTCGTCGGGCGTCGCGAAGCCCCAGAGTATGGTCGACCCCGAGAACGTCAGCCCCCGTCTCGGCGGCGAGATCGACCGTCTCCGCGGCGTTTCGCGTGTAGTAAACGATGGGCAGTCCCGTGGGGTGGACGCGGGACACCACCTGTGCCGCGAAGGGAAGGGCGAGGTCGCGATACATCTCCCGCGGGAGCAGACCCGCCCACGTGTCGAAGAGTTGCAGGGCGTCAGGACCCGCCTCCGCCTGGAAGCGAAGGTTGGCGGCGAGGGTGTCCACGAGCAAATCCATGAGGCGGGCGTAGGCCTCAGGGTGCTGGGAGGCGAACGCGATGACCCCCTCCGCCCGCTTCGTGGACCGTCCCTCGATGAGGTACGAGGCGAGGGTGAAAGGGGCCCCCGCGAACCCGATGACCGCCTTTTCCGGGAGGGCCTTCCGGACGCGCGCCAGGGCCTCCGCCTGGTAGGGGTGCGCCCCCCAGTCCGTGACCGCTTCGATCGCATCCAGGGCGTCCGGGCCGTCCAACGGACGCTCCAAGACGGGGCCTACGCCGTCCGCGTACCGCAGGCCCACGTCCATGTGGAACAGGGGGACCAGGATGTCGGAGAACAGGATGGCGGCGTCCACGTCGAACCGACCGAACGGGAGGAGGGTGACCTCCGCGGCCCGCCGCCCGTCCCGGCAGAGGGCCTCGAAGGAGTGGCGCTCGCGGAGGGCGCGGAACTCCGGCAGCACCCGCCCCGCTTGGCGCATGAACCATAGGGGGACCCGCTCCGTCGCCTCCCCCGCGCACGCGTCCAGGAAGAGGTCTCGAGAGGTCCTCGGGTCACCCATGCGAGGCCACCTCCTGAAACGCCCCCGTGAGCCCGTCCACCGCCACGTCCATCGCCTCCGAATCGTGGGCCGTGGAGACGAACTCCACCTCGTAGGCGCTGGGGGGGAGGTACACCCCGCGGCGAAGGGCGGCCCCGTGAAGGAGGCCAAACCGCTGTTCCGACGCCTTCTGGATTTGCCCATTCGCTCGAGGCGGCTCCCCCTCTTGGAGGAGGATCCAGAGGAGGGAGGCCATGTGGGGGACCGCCGCATCGACGCCGGCCTCCGAGGCGGCCTCTTGAAGTCGCGACGCGAGGCGGGCCGTGGTTCGCTCCAGATCGGCGTAGTGGTCCGTCTCCAACAAGGTCTCCACGGTCGCCCGCCCCGCGGCCATGGCGATCGGGTTGCCGCTCAGGGTCCCGGCCTGGTACACCGGCCCCTCGGGACTCACCAGGGCCATGCACGACTCTCGTCCTCCGTAGGCTCCGACGGGAAGCCCTCCTCCGATGATCTTCCCCAGGGCGACGAGGTCTGGGTTCAGCCCGTAGTGGGCGGCGGCCCCTCCAGGACCCAGTCGAAAGCCGGTGATCACCTCGTCCAAGACGAAGGCGGCGCCGTGATCCCGGCACAGTCGCTCCAGCAGCTTCATGAAGCGGGGGCGCTGCGGGAGGAGTCCGTAGTTCGCGGGTACGCCTTCGATCACGGCCGCGGCCAGGCTCTCCCCATGTTCCTCGAAGAAGGTCCCCAGGCGGTCCTCATCGTCGAGAGGGAGGACGGCGGTGTCCCGGGTCGTCCCCGCCGGAACGCCCGCGCTGCTGGAGGATCCGAACGTGGCGAGGCCGCTTCCCGCCTTCACGAGGAGGGCGTCCGCGTGGCCGTGGTAGCAGCCGTCGAACTTCAGGAGGAGGTCCCGCCCTGTCCACGCGCGGGCGACGCGCAGTGCGGCCATCACGGCCTCCGTCCCACTGTTCACGAAGCGGAGGCGCTCGACGGACGGGTGGGAAGCCACGACGCGCTCCGCCAACGCGAGTTCGTCCTCGTGGGGAGCCCCGAAGGAAGTCCCGCGGGCGGCCGCCTCCCGCACGGCATCGACCACCGCGGGGTGGGCGTGTCCCAGGATCAGAGGGCCGAACGACCCGCACAGGTCCACGTAGCTCCGCCCGTCCACGTCATTGAGGTAGGGGCCTCTGGCCTCGGCGATGTAGCGCGGGGTCCCGCCCACGGCGACGAACGCCCGGACGGGGGAGCTCACGCCGCCGGGGATGAGCCCCACCGCCTTCGCGTGGAGTTCCGCGCTCCTCAGGGAATCCACCCCCGCTCCGCCGCTTCCCTGGCGTGGTATGTGACCACGAGGTCCGCCCCGGCCCGGAACATGGCGGACAGGTTCTCCACGACGACGCGGGGTTCGTCGAGGGCTCCCGCCGCTGAGGCGGCCTTGATCATCACGTATTCGCCGCTCACGTTGTATGCCGCCAACGGGAGTCGCGTCGCCTCGCGGGCCGCCCTCAGGACGTCCAAGTAGGCCAGGGCGGGCTTCACCATCACCGCGTCCGCGCCTTCCTCCGCGTCCAACAGGATCTCCCGGACCGCCTCCCGGACGTTTCGCGGGTCCATCTGATACGAGGCTCGGTCTCCGAAGGAAGGGGTGCTGTCCGCCGCGTCTCGGAACGGGCCGTAGTACGCGCTGGCGTACTTCGCCGCGTAGCTCAGGATGCCCACGTCTGCCAGGCCCTCGGCGTCCAGGGCCTCCCGGAGGGCGGCCACCCGGCCGTCCATCATGTCGCTGGGAGCGACGAAGTCCGCCCCGGCTCGGGCGTAGGTCAGGGCCGCGTCCGCCAGGAGAGGCAGGGTCGCGTCGTTCTCGATGCGCCCCGACTCGTCGGGGACGCCGCAGTGGCCGTGGGCGGCGTACGCGCAGAGACACACATCCGCGAAGACCACCACGTCGTCGCCAAAGGCCTCCCGGAGGGCTCGGATTGTGGTGGGGACCGGCCCCTCGGGGTCCGCGGCGGACCGACCGTCCTGGTCCTTCTCGCGGGGAGTGCCGAACAGGAGGAAGGCGCGCAAGCCCAGGTCCAAGTGGGCTCCGACAGCGGAGACCGCCGTGTCGGGGGCGTAGCGGCGAATCCCTGGCATGGAACCCACGTCTTCCACGACCCCCGCCGTGGGCGTGAGGAAGAGGGGCGCGACGAGACGTGACCGGCTCACCGCGGTCTCTGCAAACAAGTCGCGGATGGCGGGGGTTCGTCGAAGCCGTCGGGGGCGGGTCATGGGGTCCCCTCCAAGGCCTCAAGGACCCCCGAGGGGGTACGGCGACGGGCGGTCGAGACTGGCTTCAGTCCGCGGTCAAGGAGGGTTCTCGCGGTCGTGGGGCCGATGGCGACCCAGCTCCGGACGGAGATGCCTGAGAGACGCTCTGCGGCCTCCGTCGCCCCCCTCGGGCTGAAGGCCACCACGGCGTCGAAAGGGCCTGACCCAGGAAGCGGCGCGCCCCCCTGGCCCCGTCGGCGGTAGACGGCGAACTGCGTCACGGTCAAGCCCGCCTCCTGCAACGTGAGAGGGAGCTCGGTCCTGGCCTCGACCCCGGCGAGGTGAAGGAAGCGGTCTCCTCCTCCGGTGAGGGGAACGAGCTCCTCAGCGAGTGCCGCGGCCGTGGCTCCCCGGGACACGAAGTGAACCGGGAGACCGCATGCCCGGGCCGCCGCCGCCGTGCGCGGCCCGACGGCGCCCACCAGGGGGCCCTTCCTCGGAGCTTCCTCCGTAAGTCGCCCCAGCGCGTCGAGGGCCCGCTGGCTTGTGAGCAGGACCCAAGTGCACCGCTCCCAGGCCTGCAGCAAATCTGGCGGCAACGTGTCGTGGAACGTGGGCTCGTAGACGAAGGGATACCAAGACGACACGGTCCATCCCCCCGCCAGCAAGCGGGGGCGGTACGTCCCCACCGTCCCCGTATCGGCCACAAGAAGGACCTGGCCGCGCGCGGTCACCCTCGTTCCGGCGATCGGGGGGCTCCGCGGCCCCTCCAGGGCCTTCAGAATCGCCGGGACGACGTCGCCTAGGTCCTCCGTGTCAACACGACAGCGTGCGAGGTGCGGCGGGTCCTCGGTCCGCCACTCCGACCCGGCGAGGGATGCGTCCACCGTCCAGCCCGCTCCGTTGTAGTGGACGGTCATCCCCAGCGGCATCCCGCATCCGCCCCCCAGGGCGGCGAGGAGCGCTCTCTCCACCCTGACCGCCCTGCGGGTCGGCGGGTGATCGACCTGGGCAACCCACTCGGCGGCCTCCCCACCTCGTCGGGTCTGGATCGCGAGGGCGCCTTGGCCCGGTGCGGTAGGGTAGGCGTCAAGGGGGAGTCGGTGAACGCCCAGCCCCGTGAAGAGGGTCTCCGGCAGTCGCTCGTAGGCAGCCTCTGCGAGGACCAGACCGTCCATCCACCCTTCCCGGAGTTTGCGCAGACGCGTCTCCACGTTGCCCCGCACGTCCAAGGGGACGATGTCGCGGTCCTGGGACAGGAGCTGACTCTGGCGTCGGGGCGAGGAGGTGCCCACGCGCATCCCGGGGGGCGGGAGTCCAGCCCCGAAGTCATTGGCGTCCCGGGTCAGCAGGAGGTCTGCGGGACTCGCCCGCGGCGGGATGGCGGTCACCGGGGCCTCTGCCGGCGCGCGGAGGGGCATGTCCTTGAGGCTGTGCACCGCCACGTCCACCCTCCCCTCGAGGACGGCGTGCTGGAGCTCGCTCGCGAAGACCCCCTGCCCCGCCATCTTGTGGAGGGGGGTGACCGGGTCCAGGTCGCCCCCGCTCTGGATCGTCACCAGTTCCGCCGAAGCGCCGGAGACGCCCTCCAGCATGGCGACGACGGACGCCGCTTGGGCGATCGCGAGACGGCTGCCGCGAGTCCCGACCCTAATCGTCCTCATACGCCCCCACCTCCGCCAGGATCTCCCGGGTCCGCTTCATGGAGACGTGCGCGACGGCCTTCAGGGACTGCTCGTACCATTTGAGGAACGCCGGGTTCGACTGGACCTCCCTTGCGAGGCCGGGGGGGAGGGCGTCGAGGCGAGCCTTCCCCGCGTCCAGGATCTCCGCCTTCAGGAGCCCGATGCGGCAGTCCCGGCCCTGGCGCCGGGCACGATCGAGGAGTTTTCCGACCTCGAGACGGAGGAGGGTCTCGGCCTCCTTCTCGGCCTTCGTCCGCACGGCCTTACCCTTCTCCGCCTCCCGGGCCAGGTCGTCCATCTGCACCAGCCGGACGCCATCGAGGGAACGGACCTCCGGCGCGCAGTTCCTGGGGAGGGCCAGGTCCATGACCGTCAGCCCTCCTTCGGTTGCTCCGTCGAGCAGTCGGGCGGCGATGTTCGCGGTAAGGAAGGGGCGCTCCGTCTCCTCCGCGAGGACGATGGCGTCGACGGAGGGCGGGTCTCGAAGGAACTCGTCCAGCTCCCAGGGAATCCCGGACGCGACCGCCGCCCAGGCCTTCGCGCGTTCGGGGGACCGGGAGACCAAGTGGAGGGTCGCGGGCCGCCACTTCCGAGAGAGGGCGGCCGCCATTCGACTCCCCATCTTCCCACTCCCGACGACGGCAATCCGGCCCCGGCCATCCAGGGAGCGTCGCAGCACCTCCAGGGCGAGGGGGAGCGTCGACACCTTCCCCCTGAAGAGGTGCGTCCGGGTGCGCACATGCTTCGCGGCATGGAGCACGCGCTGCAGCACCCAGTTGAGCTGAGGGGTCAGCAGGCCAGACTCGCCGCAGAAGGTGTAGGCGTCCTTGAACTGTCCGAGTACCTGCGGCTCTCCGGGGACGAAAGACTCCAGAGAGCAGGCGACGCGGGCCAGGTGGTGAAAGGCTCCGTCGCTCCGGTGCGTCTCGGGCGCCGCCACGGCCTCCGACGAGTCGGACAGGCCCACGTCCGCCACGGCGGCGCGGAGGGACGGGCCATCGGGGTTCCCCCGCGGATCCGACAGGAACGCGGCGAGGACACGCTGGCAGGTGGCGAGGTAGAACAGGCCCTCCAGGCGAAGCGCGTCCCGAAGCTCCCCCAGGACCTGCCGTCTCCGTGGCGCGGGGACCGTGACCCGCTCGACTTCGGACGTCGAGTGCCCGGGGAGGCGCCACGTGGCCACCACGAGGCAGTCCGGGTCAGCCGCCACCGGCTTCCCTCCTCATCACGTCCGTGATGAGTCGCGTCAAGAACCGGGCGAAGTCCGGGTGGTCGTTGAAGGCGGGGACGCGGCGGAACCGCTGAATGCCGGCCTCCTGGGCGATCTCGCGATACAGGATGTCGATCTCGTAGAGGGTTTCCAGGTGGTCGCTGACGAAGCCCATGGGGACGGTGACGACGGATTTGACGCCCGACGCCCCCAGCTCACGCAGGGCCTCATCCGTGTAGGGGCGGGTCCACGCCACGGGCCCCATGCGGCTCTGGAATGCCAGGCCGTACGGCGGAGCGTCTTCGAGACGGCAGGCCACGCCCTCCACGGCCGCCCGCACGCGCTGAGGGTAGCCGTCGCCCCCCTCGACGTACCTCTGAGGGAGCCCGTGCGCACTGAAGAGGAGATGCCACGCCTCGCCCTGCCCCTCTCGGGCATCGTCCAACGCGGCCTGGACCCAGGAGGTGAGGAGGGTGAGGTAGGCGGGGTGCATCCCCCACTCGGGAACGAGGGTCGTCCGTCCCGCCCACGCCGCTCCCCGGGACGCCACCGCGAAGTCGCTCACGCTGGAGCCCACGGTGCTGGGACTGTAGTGCGGGTACAGAGGCAGCTGGACGACGCGGGTCACCCCCGCCTGCTCCAACAGGGCCACTGCCGCCTCGGCGCGCGGGCGGGAGTACCGCATCGCCACCGCGACCGGGATCGCGTGTCCCTGCTCCCGCAACGCCGCTTCCACCCGCGATGCGAGCGCGAGGGTGGTGGGAACGATGGGGGACCTGCCTCCCATGGCGGCGTACATCGGGCGCACAGCCGCTCCGCGGGCGAGGGCGCCCACGGCGGCCAAGACGGGCTGGAGAGGTCGCGCCCACCGGGGGAGACGGATGATGTCCCCGTCGCTGAGAATCCTGCGCAGGAAGGACTCCACTTCGTCGAGGCTCTCGGGCCCCCCCATCTGCAAGAGCACGACGCCCACCCCATCAAACGCGTCTGGGCTTGATGAGGGGTGCATCCGCGCCTTCCGATTTCGAACGGCCCGTTTATAGGTTCGCGAGTATTACTACACTAAGGATGATAAAATCGAAACATTAATCGTACCGGTGGGCATCGGTATGGAGAATATGAACGCGGAGAGACATCTGGGGTCGCTTGAGAAGCTCGGGCTGACGCCGACGGAGGCGAAGGCCTACCTCGTCCTCGTCGAGCACGGGGTGCTCTCCGCCCAGGCGGTCGCGGGGGAGGTCGCCGTGCACCACCCCGCCGTGTATCGTATTCTTTCCTCGTTGGAGGAGAAGGGGTGGGTGGAGGTGACGAAGGGGCGGCCGCGACGCTACCGGGCGCGGAGTCCGGCAATCATGGCCGAAGAGGCCCGGTCCTCGGTCCTCAGCGAAGTCGAGACGGCCACGGCGACCCTCGCGACCCTGGAGAGCCAATACTCCGATGAGGGCATGCCCGGGGAGGGTGACCTCTGGATCTTCAAGGGCTCCCAGGCGGTGTACAACAAGCTCAAGGAGGTCGTTCTCTCCGCCGACGACGATATCCTCGCGGTCGCGACCCGGCCCCTCGCCGGATCCGTCCTCAAGAAGCTCCTGCACATCCTCTCCGCCGGGCCGAGACCTGCGAAGCTCCTCGTGCACGAGGCGAACGCGGAGGATGTCCAATCCCTTCGGAAGGGTCTGCGCCGGAACATCCACCTGGAGGCTAGGCTTCCGGGGAACCCGCCAGGGAGCACCTGGCTCACCCACACCTTCGTCTTCCCCAACGATCGGGAGGTGTTCATCATGAACACCGTGCTCAGGGATGGCCGGCTGGACGAGGAGAGGACGATGGGGCTCTGGATCAGCGACGTGGACTACGTACGGATCCAGCTGGACGACATGATGACGTCCGGCATCCACTGAGTCGCAGAAACGCGCCTAGGGTCTCTTGAGACGGGCCCATCGCGCGACGAGGATCAGGACCACCACGACGAGGAGGAGGAGCGCGATCCACGGCAGAGCGGAGGTCCCCTCAACCGGGGCGACCACGGTCACCGCCACCTCCTTGCTCGCAGGGGCCTCGTCTTCCTCGACGACCTCATTCCCAGGGTCCACGACGATTGTGAGCGTGTGGTCTCCCGCCTTCATCAGCAGGACGTCCACGGTGACCGACCCCGTCGCCCCCGGCGCGAGGCCCGGAATCGTCGCCGTCGCGGTCGGGGCCTCCTCCGAATCCAGGTAGATGCTCACCCCACTCTCCGGGGAGGTCCCCGCGCCCAAGTTTCGGATCGTGGCGGTTACCCGAACCGTGTCCCCGACGGATACGCGGCGGACGTCGACCTCCGCTGCGGCGAGGACGAGGTCCGGTCGCAGGACGGTGACCATCGTGTCCGCCCCACCGGGAGCCCCGCCCGTGCTCGACGCTCCCAAAGTCACCGGATAGTCGCCCGCGACGGTGGTGGGCTCCAGGGTGACCGTGAGCGTGATGGTGCCCGACGCGCCGGCGCCCAAGGCCGATGTGGAGGGGGCCGCCGTCCCGGTCCAGCCGGTGGGGACAGTCCAGAAGGGAATGAACGTGTCCGCCCCGTTGCCCGTGTTCGTCACGGTGAAGGCGAGGGTAATCTCGTCGCCATCGGTAGCGGGGTCCACGGTCACGGGGGCGGGCGGCGTCACTGCCACGCCGTAGACGTGCTCGACCGCCGTCCCGATGACGTCCGAGGCGACGGCGGTGGTGTCGTAGAGGGAGGAGGCCGTCACCGTCAGCAGGCCCGTGGCCCCGGCGGGGGCGCCCGCGGGGACGGTGACCTCGTACGTGACGTCGGCGGAGGAGAAGGGCGGCACGTTCAGGTCCGCCGGACCCGCCACGGCCCAACCCAGGTCGACCGAGGCGTCCATCAGGTACAGCTCCGGACCGTTTCCGAGGTTCTCCACGTGGAAGGTGTGGTTCACCGCGGCGCCCGGGAGCGTCGTGGCCCCTTGCGCGGGGGCGGACACGGTGACCTCGGAATGGCGCAAGACGTTGACGCTCGTGGAAGCCTCGCCCCAGACGGTGAGGTCCACGCCGGAGGTCGCGCGGAGCGTGATCGCGTTCTGGGTCCCCAGGAGGGCGGCCCCGGGAACCATCACCTGGACGTCTACGCCGCTCGCCCCGAACGGGGAGACGCCCACGGAGCCCGGGGCCACGAGGGACCACCCCCGCGTGTCGGTGGCGAGGAGGTCGAAGGACTCCACGGTGTTCCCGCCGTTCTCAACGAGGAAGCTCAGGGTGAAGATCTCCGAGGGGAGCCGGAATTGAGTGCCCGGGGGCACCACGCTCACGGCCCGGACGACCGCGATCGTGGTCGTGGTCGTGTCCGACGCGCTGTAGGCGGGGTCGTAGACGGAGGTCGCTGCGAGGGTCAGGTCGTCCGTCGTCCCGCCCTGGCCGTCGGAGGGGACGTCGAGGGAGACCTGGACCGCCTGGGACGCCCCGGCACCCACGGTCACCTGGGCGGGCGCGGTGAGGGGCCAACCGGACGCGCTGGAGGCCGCCAGATTGAACGTGTCCTCCACGTTCCCAGTGTTCGTCACGAGGAAGTCGTAGACCGCCGTCGCCCCGGGGTCGACGGTCTGCCCGGCGGGGGCGGCTACGTCCACGCCCACCACGCGGGTGATGGGGTTCACCGTCAGGTCGACGGCCGTGCGGTCCGAGGCGGGGTACCCCAGCAGGGAGGCCTCGATCTTCACCGTCGCGTTCCCGCCCGCGCTGTCCCACGGGGCCGTCACGTTCAGCGGGATCGTCGTCTGGGAGCGCGGGGGGAGGTCCACCTGGGAGGGGAAGCTCTTCGACCAAGTCAAGGGCACGCCGGTGACGTCCAGCAGGTACGAGGCGGGGTCGTAGGCGTTGTTGTGGATCGTGACGTCGAAGGTGGCCGTCGTGCCGGCGTCCACCGTGAGGGAGGCGGGAGCCGCCTCCACGTCGACGAGGATGCCCGCCGGGTCCTGGGCCGCGTTGATGGCGTACAGGGCGGCCCACAGGTTGTCCTCGACGACGTCAGGGATGGCCACCGGGTTCGGGTAGAAGCCGCCGCCGCTGGGACCCTCCGGGTACAGCTCCAGCGTGAAGGACATGGCCCCCGTGGCCCCGTAGAACCAGTCCTCCGAGACGCCGTAGGCGGGGTAGAGGTAGATGGACTGCATCACCGTGTAGGGGACGCCCCCGCCCGCCACGTTCGGGATGAGGGCCTGCATGTCCCTCGCCATGGTCTTCAGCACGATCTCGTCCGGGGGGACGTCGTAGGTGTCGCCCCACGGGTACAGGATGAGCTGGGAGTAGGTGTGGTACGCGACGTAGACGGACATGTTGGAGGCGAGGGCCAGGTCGCGGAGGGCCTGGGTCTCCGGCTCGGAGAAGGGGGCGGTCCCGTGGTACAGGTTCGAGCTCGGGGTCGGGTCGCCCTTCTCCCAGGACCAATCGTAGTTCCGGTTCAGGTCGACGCCGAAGGTGCCGTCGCCGTTGTCCCGGCGGTTCTTCCGCCACCCCTTCTGGCTCCCGTAGTCGCCGTCCCCGTCGAAGATGAAGCCGTCCACGTTCACCTTCGGGATGATCCACGTCTGGGTCGTGTTGAGCAGGTTCCAGATGTACGGGTCCGTCTGGTAGTTCTCCAGGGTGTACCAGATGACGTACATGAGGACCTCGGGGGTCATCCATTCCCGGGCGTGGGTGTTCGCCTCCAGGATCACCGTGGGCTTGGAGAGGTTCGTGACGGTGGGCTCGTTGGAGAGTCGCATCCCCCAGATGGGGCGACCCTCGATGGTCGTGCCGATGGACGTGAGGTAGGCCACCTCGGTGTGGTTGATGGCCATGGACTGGAGGAAGGCCTCCATCTCCGCGACGGAGGAGTAGTGGTCGAAGTAGGCGGGCATCTGGAGCGTCCGCGGGGGGTCCCCCGCGAGGGGCTCCGGACCGGTCCCCTCGGCCTGGACGTGCGCGACTCCCGAGACGATCAGCAACAGCGCGGCGAGAGCCGCCAACGTCGGCCTGCCCAAGGTGGCCTCCTCCGACCCAAGGATGGCGCGCCTTCACTTGAAGCCTTCGCCATCGCCTCCGGGGTCACGAGCCCGGTGGGATGGTTCCCCGCGCCAGGGCGTTCTCGAGGGCCTCCTCGACGTCGAGGGGCGGATGGCCCGCCCGGACCCACAGCTCCCGGCACTCCGAGTGGAGCCGTTCCGCGGCCTCAAGAAGGCCCTCCGCGTCCGTGTCCGTGGCGAGGAGGGTCGGGTAGTCCTCCCAGAAGTGCTCGGGCAAGGTCTCGA
>CAYFXO010000034.1:0-14799 GCA_964347125.1 uncultured Methanomassiliicoccales archaeon
TGGGCGAGGCCTTCTCGCCGCCCGTGGCGAACAAGCTGAGGCTCATCCTGGACCGGGAGTTCCTGGGCCTCGCCGCGGGGGAAGTGCTGAGCTCCCTGTCCCGGGGGGAGATGGTGCGGCACGTGCAGCGCTTCCTCCCCCGCCTGCGGGAGGCGGACCTGACGGCCCGGGGGACCGCGGGCGTCCGGAGCCAGGTGGTGGACCGCCAGGGACGCCTGGTCCCCGAGGCGATCCCGGTGGAGGGTCCCCGCTCCTTCCACATCCTCAACTACAACTCGCCGGGGGCCACGGGGGCGCCCGCCCACGCGGCCCACCTGGTCGACCACTTGGCGGGTCGGGGCTACCTGGAAGGGCTGAAGCCGCGGCCGTTGGCCCGCCCGCCGTGGGATTGGGAGGCCCTGGCGGACGCCGTGGACCTCACCCGGTAGGCCCGCCTCAGGCGGCGTTCAGACCCCAGTCGTAGGGCATGTACTCGATTCGGAGGCTGTCCCTATGCTCCCGGAGGAAGGCCGCGTCCTCCGGCGGGAGGTACTTCGCGATGAACGATAGGACGCCCCCCGCGGGGTCGAAGTCCCGAGCGTACCACCGGAAGATCTGGGACAGGGAGAGGGTGCGGGTGGACCGGTCCAACACGACTCCCCGGGGGCTGTTGATGAACAGGGTGGCGGCGGCGTCCAGGTCCGCGTCCAGGCGGTCGGCGGCGTAGAGGCCGTCCCGGAGGGCGGGGCAGCTGTTCGAGGCGCAGACGAGGGCGAAGTGGATGCGCGGGTCCCCGAACTTCCGGATGCGGTTCTCCAAGGACCACAGGGACATCTTCCTCCCCCCGATGGGGAACCTTCGGAGGACGAAGAACCGCAACTTGCGCCAGAGGCCGCCGTTCCCCCGAGTCGTGGCGGCGGGTTCCGCCGTAAGGTCCTCGACGACGGCGCACAGCACGGCGGCGTTGTAGGCGTTGATCAGGAAGGCGAGCTGACCGTCCCTCGTGACGGGGGGCGGGTTGTTGCCCATGGCCATCCGCTTCATGTCTTGGCAAAAGGCGCCGTCCCCCTGCAGCGCCTCGTAGTCGACGCGGCCCTCCGGGGTGACGTACTGCGCCAGGAGGCGGTCGATACGTTCCGCGGGTCCCGCCATCAGCCCTGGCGACTCCCGCCTCTCTGATAATGTTGCGGCTTAACGCTTCAACTCCGGCAGGAGGCGCGCGAAGGCCTCCAGGGCTTCCCGCTCCTTGAAGTGGAGCTCGCCGGGCACGATGAGGCAATGGGGAGGCTCTCCGAGCTCGTCCGAGACCAGTTCTGCGGCGGGGTCCGCGATGACCCACGCGTCCGGCGCCCCGATGCGGGATAGGGAGACCACGAGGGTGTCGTCGCCGAACGCCCCACCCTCCCGCTTGAGGGAGAGGAGGTAGAGAAGGGCGTCCCGGGCACGGAGGGGCGTCCCATCCTCCGCGATGTCCAACAGGACGAGGGTGTGGAGGCCCCGCGCCAGGTTCGACTCGATGACGTCGAGGGGGCTGGTGGGCCGGTAGCTCTCCGTGGGCGTCGGCAGGGACGCGGTGCGGCCGAACTTGTAGGCCTGGAGGCCGGCCTGCCCCGCCGCGGCGGTGAGGATCGAGGGCCCGTGGATGAGGCGGGCCGTCAGCCCGCGGGCGTGGGCCTGCAGGCGGAGTTCCACGTGGGTCGTGGCGGTCATGGGGTCCCCGGGCACCAGGAACCCCGCGCGACCGCTGGCCGCGGCCTCCAGGATCCTCGACCCGTCCTCCACCTCCGCCCGGGTCAGGCGGGTGATGGGCTTCCCCACGGCCTCCGCGAGCGCCTCCAGGGTCCCCTGGGCCATCCGCGAGGTGTACTCCTCCGCGAAGAGGACGTCGCATCCCCGGGCGGCCTCCAGGCCCGCGACGCTGATGTCCCCCGGCCCGTGGAGACCCATCCCGATGAAGAGGAGCTCGCCCACGGGGAGTCCATGCCAGGGGGGATACAAAGGCGTTGGCACCGGCAAGGGGTTATACGCCCGGTGGGCATGGGACGACCGGATGCGCGCCGCCTGCCTGGTCGTCCCGAAGGAGAAGGGGGAGGAGGTCCGCCTCCGGCTCCTGGAGGAGGGTCTGCTCCGGACGGACTTGACGATTCAGCAGGAAGGGGACTCCCTCTTCTTGCCCATCGCTGGCCACGTGGAGTGGGGGTACCCCGTGGACGAGGGGGAGTTCGAGGAGGTGGCCCGGGGGGTGGAGACCTACAAGGACCTCGTCGCGGTCCCCGAGACGCTGCGGCAGTACCTCCCCACGGCCTTCGACGTCATCGGGAAGGTGGCCATCCTGCGGGTCCCAGAGGAGCTCCACGGATACCTGGAGGCCATCGGGGAGGCGGTCCTCGAGGCCTACAAGGGGGTGCGCTCCGTCGCGAACGATTCGGGCGTGAGGGGCGACTACCGCGTGCGGGAGCTCCGGGTCATCGCGGGGGAGCCGGACCTGGAGACGGAGTACACGGAATACGGCCTCACGTACCGCGTGGACCCCTCGAAAGCCTACTTCTCCCCCCGCCTGGCGACGGAGCGTTGGCGGGTCGCGAACCTCGTGACGGAGGGGGAGGTGGTGACGGACCTCTTCGCGGGGGTCGGCCCCTTCGCCGTCATGATCGCGAAGTACGCCCCCGCGGCGGCGGTGCACGCGGTGGACGCGAATCCAAAGGCGGTGCGGTACCTCCTCGAGAACATCCGCCGGAACAAGGTTGAGGTGGAGGCTCACGAGATGGACGCGCGGGTGGCGCTGGCGCGTTTGCCCACCCCCGACCGCGTCGTCCTGGACCACCCCCATGGGGCCGCGGCCTTCCTGCAGGATGCCGTGGACGTGGTGGCGGACGGCGGGGTGCTTCACCACTTCGAGATCGTGGAGCGGGCGGAGATCGACCTGAGGGTGCACGAGGTGGAGCACCTCTCCGCCGCCACGGGTCCGTTCGTCGAGGTCGAGGCGGTGCGGGAGGTGCGGGACTACTCGCCGACCCTCGTTCACGTGGCCTTCGACCTTCGGGTCTTCCAGGGATGAGGGCGCCGGCCCAACCCATCCCCACCGGAACACCCATTAGGGCGGAGGTCGGTTCCGGTCCCCGGAGGGGTGATTCTCGTGGCATCCTCCGGAACCAGCGCGTGGCGAGAGGGAAGCAGATTCGTGGGCTTGGCGGTGAGCGTCCTCCTGGCGTCGGCGCTCCTCGCGCCGGCCCTTTTGGCGGGCCTGGCCTCGGCGGCCACTGGCGGTCCCGACGGGTACGGGTACCGGTGGACGGACAGCAACCCCCCGGCCCCCACGGAACCGTACGCCTGGGTCGACGGGGTGACGCCGGGCACGGCCCTAGGAATCGGGAACGATGAGATCCAGGGCCCGTTCCCCCTCGGGTTCCCTTTCCGCTTCTACGGCCAGGTGAAGACGGAGGTGTACGTGTGCTCCAACGGCTTCATCACGTTCACGCCCGGATCGCCTTGCGACCCGTTCGCCATCCCGTTCCCGGACCCTGTGTTGCCCAACGACGCGGTCTACGGGATGATGGACGACTTGGACCCGAGCGCCCCCGGGAGCGACGACGTCTACGTCTGGAGCGACACGGGCGCGCCCGTCCGGCGGTACGTGGTCACGTGGAACGACATCGAGTACTTCCTCGACGCGCGGAACCAGACCTTCGAGATCATCCTCATCGAGAACGTCTCCGGGGGGGACGGGGACATCCTCCTGCAGTACGCGTGGGTCGACGTCACGGCGCGGTTCCAGATGATCGGCATCGAGAACGCGGCGGGGACCATCGGCCTGCCCTACCCCAACCCGGCGTCCACCAGCCTGGCGATCCGATTCGTCCCGGGGGTCCCGCCTCCGGGAGACACCCTGACGATCACGCCCACATCCCTGGCGCCGATGACGGCGCAGCAGGGTGAGTTGGACGTCCTCATGGCGGCGCTGGACGCCAGTGTGGACGCGAACGATGCGATATTGGAGGCCATCACCCTCGACCTGACGGGACTCCCGCCCTTGGACGCCGACGTGGCCGCGGTCAACCTCTGGGTGGACGATGGCGACCTGACCTTCAGTCCTGGGCTCGACTTCGTCGTCGACACCAACGCGTTCGTGGGAGGCACGGTGACCCTGTTCGCCTTCTGGTTCGTTCTCGCGGGATTCGACCAGCGCTTCTTCGTGACGTTCGACATCAGCCCCGGAGCGACGGTGGGCGACTTCGTGGGGATTGGGATCGTGGACGCGACCTACATCACCGTGTCCCCTCCAGATGTTGGCGTGTGCTCGGGCTGCCCCTTCGACACGTACGTACCGGGCCTCTCGACGGAGATCGTCGCCGCCACCACGGACACCTTGACGATCACCCCCATCGATTTCGCCCCTGCCACCGTCGTGCCGGGGGACACGTTGGTCCTCATGGGCGGGCTGGACCTGAGCGTGGACGCGAACACGGCGGTCGTCGATGCCGTGACGGTCGACCTCTCGGGGCTCCCACCCTCGGATGCCGACGTCTCCGGCGTCGTCCTGATGCGCGACGACGGGGACCTCGTGTACGACCCCTTCTTCGAGGTCTGGGTGGCCTTCGGATCCTTCCTGGGGGGAACCGCGACCCTCACCCTGTTCACGCCGCTGACCGTTGTCGCGGGCACGCCGGAGCGCCTCTGGATCGCGTACGACATCAGCCCCGCCGCCGTGCCGGGGAACTTCGTCGGCCTCGCCATGGTCGATGCCACCTACGTCAGCGTGATCCCGCCGGATCTCGTGAGCTGCGTCGGGTGCCCCCTTGACACCTATGTCCCCGGCACCCAGACGGAGATCATCCCGCCGCCCACGGACACCCTTACGATCACCCTCACGGACCTCGCCCCCGCCACGGCGCAACAGGGGGAAGTGAACGTCCTCATGGCCGCGATGGATCTGAGCGTGGACGCCAACGACGCGTTCCTGGAGACGATCACCGTGGACCTCACGGGGTTGCCCCCATCGGACGCCGACGTCTCTCTGGTCACCCTCTGGTACGACACGGGGGACCTGGTCTTCGGCCCCCCGGATTTCGTCATCACCACGGGAATCTTCGTGGGCGGGACGGCCACCCTGAACGCGTTCTTGGTGGTGACCGCGGGGGTGGACATCCGCCTCTGGCTGACCTACGACATCGCCGCGGGGGCCACGGCGGGGGACTTCGTGGGGGCCGCGGTGCCCGACGCGACCGCCTTCGTGGTGAGCGCCCCAGACGTGGCCGTATGCACCAGCTGCCCCTTCGACACCTACGTCCCCGGCGCGCAGACGGAGATCGTGGTCGCCACGGTGGACACGCTAACCTTCACCCCGTTCGACATGGCCCCCGCCACGGTCCAGCCGGGGGACATCGCCCACCTGATGGGGGGGGTCGACCTGAGCGTGGACGCGAACTCGGCGACGGTGACCGACATCGGCCTGGACCTCACCGGGCTTCCGCCCTCGGACTCGGACATCGGGTTCGTGATCCTGTGGCTGGACAACGGGGACCTGTCCTACGACGTCCTCGTCGACCCCTTCGTGGGCGTCGGGAACTTCATGGGGGGGAGCGTCCTGTGGTTCCTCTTCACCGACATCGACGTCAGCGCTAGCACCCCCGTACGGCTGTGGATCAGCTTCGACATCGATTCCCTGGCGACCGTGGGGAACTTCGTGGGCTTCACCATGGTGGACAGCACCTACGTCACCGTGGCGGGGCCGGACTCCGCCGTCTGCTCCGGATGCCCCATGGACACCTACGTCCCCGGCGTGAAGACGGAGATCGTCGCGCCGACGGCGGACACGCTGACCTTCACCCCCGTCGACCTGGCGCCCGCCACCGTCCAACCCGGGGACACCACCGTCGTGATGATGGCCGTGGACCTGAGCCTCGACGCGAACGCCGCCATGGTCACGGGGATGCGAATCGACCTGACGGGGGTGCCTCCCCTGGACAGCGACGTGGCCTCGGTGACCCTCTGGGTCGACGACGGGGACGGCCTCTTCGAGCCCACCATCGACGCCGGCGGACCCACCGGAGTGTTCACGGGCAACGTCCTGATTTTCACCTTCAGCTACCCCATCTTCGCCACCGATCCGGAGCGGTTCTGGATCACCTTCGACATCGACGCGGCGGCCGGCCTGGGGAACTTCGTGGGCGTCTCCATGGCCGACGCCACCTATGTGACGGTGAACCCCCCGGACGGGACCGTGTGCGCCGGCTGCCCCTTCGACACGTACCTCCCCGGGCTTCAGACGCAGATCGTCTCCCCGACCCCCGACACCCTCACCGTAACCCCCTCGGACCTGGCGCCCCCGTGGGTCCTCCTAGGGGCGACCGCCGTGCCCGTCCTCCAGCTGAATCTCACGGTGGACGCCAACACGGCCACGCTGAGCTCCGTGACTGTCGACCTGACGGGGACGGGAACGGACGCCGACATCAGTGCCGTGGAGCTCTGGCGCGACAACGGCGACGGGTTCTTCAATACGGGGTCCGACACGCAACTGGACGCGGCGTCCTTCGTGGGGGGGACGGCCGTCCTCACCGCCGGCGTGACCGTCGCCGCGGGGACCCCGGAGATACTCTTCCTGGCGTACGACATCGCCCCCGCTGCCAGCCCCGGGGCCTTCGTGGGGGCGCAGGTCCTCGACGCCACGTACTTCAATGTCCTGGCGCCTGACTCCGTGGTCTGCACCGGGTGCCCCTTGGACACCTACGTGCCCGGAGCGAAGACGGAAGTGGTGGTCCCAACCCTGTCGGCGACGCTGACGGACGTCGCCCCCGCCACCGCCCGCGTGGGCACGATCGAGGTCACCCTGATGGAGATCGCGCTGGACGTCGCCTACGGACCGGTGGACCTGCTCGAGGTGACCGGGGAGCTGACGGGGCTCCCGCCGGACCCGGCGGACGTTGCCCTCGTCGCCGTCTGGTGGGACGACGGCGACGGGGTCCTCGACGCGGGCGACAGCCTCCTGGGCAACGCGCCCGTCACGGGCACCGCGTTCACCGTTCCCTCCTCCCTCCTCGTGGAGCCGGGGATCCCCGCGCTCCTCTTCATCACCTACGACATCGACCCCGCGGCGACCGCCGGGAATTGGGTCGGCATCAGCCTCCAGGGCGAGGCGAACTTCACCGTGACCGGCGGCAACGTGGTCTGCACCGGGTGTCCCCTCGACACGTACGCGCCGGGGCTCCGGACGGAGATCGTGGAGGACACCTTGGAGGTCACGGCCTTCGATCTGGCCCCGGCCTCCGCCCCCCAAGGCGCGTCGGACGTCCTCTTCGCGCGGCTGAACCTGACGGCGGTCCCGGGGGACGTGACCCTCCTGAGCGTCGACGTCGCCCTCACGGGGACGGGTGGCGACGCGGACATCGCCGCAGTGACGCTGTGGCAGGACGAGGGGGACGGGACGTTCGACCCCGCGACGGACGCGTTGCTGGCGGCCGAGGTCTTCGCGGGCGCCGCGGCGACCCTCCCCGCGAACGTCCTCATGGCGGGCGGGTCCAACGAGACCCTATACATCGCGTACAACCTCTCCGCCACGGCGACCGGGGGGGCGTACATCGGGGTGCGGGTGACGCCCGCGTTCACTGTCGGGGGCGGCGACTCCGTCGACTGCCTGAACTGCCCCCTGGATACGTACGACCCCGGCGTGAAGACCCTCATCCCGGCCACCGTGGGGACCATCGACGGCACCGCCGTCGATCAGGCGAGCGACCCCCTGTCTGGGGTCGCGGTGGAGCTGCTCTCGGGGACGACGGTGGTGGACTCGGCGATCTCGGGGGCTGCGGGAGGATTCACGTTCACGGATGTGACCCCGGGGACGTACACGGTCCGCGGGACCCTCGCGGGGTACCTGGAGGACACGGCCACCGTGACCGTGGCGGCGGGGGCCACCGAGACGGTGACCCTCCAGCTCGAGGCAATCACGACGGGCTCCATCTCCGGCGCCGTCACCAACACCCGCGGGCAGATCATCCTGGGCGTCACCGTCCAGCTCGTGGACGACACGGGGACGGTGGTGGACCTGACGGTGACGGGGGTGAGCGGCGGCTTCACGTTCAGCGACGTGGACTTCGGCACCTACTCCCTCCGCGTGACGGCCGTCGGGTTCCAGCCGAAGACGGTGGAGGACATCGTCGTCTCCCTGGCCGACCCGGACCAGGACGTGGGGACGATCCAGCTGGCGGCGGTCTCCCTCGCCCCGGAAATCCCCCTCTGGCTCATCGCCCTCCTCATCCTCGTCATCATCGTGGTCATCGCGGTGGTCCTCCTCCTCATGAGAAGGCGGAAGCCCGCGGAGGAGGCGCCGCCGGAGGCCCCGATGGAGACGGCCCCGCCCGTCGAGGAGGCCCCGCCAGAAGCCCCCGAGGCGATCGAAGAGGAGCCCGCGCCGGAGGAGCCGGAGGGCTAATGGACCCCGCTCAACCCCGGGTGATGCCCGCCTGGTCCTGGTAGTTGCCCGAGCGGCGCCCGTAGTCCTTCGCGGCGGCGGTCCCCAGAGGCTCGAACACGATCTGGGCGAAGGTCTCAGCGATGGGGACCTCCACGGGGACGGTGGAGGCGTTGTAGGCCCCGAGGGTGAGGGTCCCCCGGAAGCCGGCGTCCACCTTGCCGAAGGTGGCCAGGATCCCCCGGCGGGCCCACGTGGTGCGGAGCCAGAGGGAGGCGGCCAGGGAGTTGGGGAGCTCGACCCGCTCCTCAGTGGACACCAAGAAGGCCGTGGCGGGCGGGACGGTGGCGGTCCCCTTGACGATGCGGTCCCCCGGCCCCAGGATCATCACCTCCTCGATGCTCAGGTCATACCCGTTCGGGGTCAGGTGGTCCTCATGGAAGGGGGCGATGCGGAGGTCGCCCCGCTCCAGGGCGGCCAGGATGTCGGCGTCGGAGAGGACGACCATCCCCCGGGACATCGGGGGCCGCTAGAAAAGGGTTAGTCCGGCCGTGGGGGGGCGTCCTCCGCGGCCACGGCCGCGTCCATGTCGATGGGGGACTCGCAGCTGGGGCAGTTGGCGACCCGGTGGGCGCAGGAGTCGTGGAACACCTTCCCGCAGGAGGCGCAGCGGGCGACGGTGAGGCCGGGCTTGATGGCGCCGAGGCAGATGCCGCAGATGGTGCCCTCCGCGGCGGTGTCCAGGACGACGGTGGGGCCTGAGGGCGCGGCGGCCTCGGGGGCGCGTCGGCGGCGGAGCAGGAGGGTGAGGGCGATGCCCAGGGCGGCCACGAGCAACGCGAGGACGGGCCACACCCAGACGGGGAGGTCCGCGGCCGCGGGAGCGGCTAGGATCGTGATCGCGTGGGGGGATCCCCCGCCGCCTTCGGGGTCCCAGGCCAGGTTCCCGCTCACGTCGGCCGCCTCGAGGTAGTACAGGACGTCGCCAAAGGCCGACTGGGCCGGGATGGTGGCCTCGAACTCGTCGGCGGTCCCCGTGGGGGCCATCGTGAGGGTCGCGTAGGTGGCGGCGCCCACACCGCGGTAGTGTAGGGTGACGCTCTCCACGCCGCTCCCCGCATCGGTGACGGTGGCGCGCACGAGGATGGGATCGCCCTGGTCCGCCTCCTGCACCGGGGCGTGAGCGAGGACGGGGGGGATGGTGTCCTCCATCAAGGACGATATGGCCGCCGATGCCCAGTTGCCGTGGGCGTCGGAGGCCCAAAGGGTGAAGGTGATGTTGCCCAAAGTCTCGTAGGTGGTGTTCAGGGCGTAGACGCCCCCGCCGACGGGGGTCATGGAGAGGTTGAGGAGGGGGCTCCCGTCCTCCCCCGTCGCGTTCAGGACGGCGGCGGCGACGCCCGCCGGGTCCGTGATGGTGGCCGTGACGTTGATGGCGCCCCCGTACTCCTGGGGGTCGGGGACGGCCGTGAGGTTCAGGATCGTAGGCGGGGTCGTGTCCGGGTTGACCGTGAGGGACGCACACGTCGTGGAGGCGGCGTTGCCGTTCCCCCGGGCGTCGGTGCCGTAGGGGCAGTAGAGCCAGGTGCCTCCTGACGTGGGCCAGGGGATGGAGGCAGAGAACTCCTCTGTCATGGCGTCCGCCGGGGGGTTCACGAGGGCCATGGGGGCGGAGGAGGCCCAGTCCTGCGGGCCGGTGGTGAAGTTGGCGGAGAGGACGACGGAGCGCCCCGTGGCGGTGTCGTTGATGACCGCGGTGAGGGTGAGGGGCAGGGGGCTGTTGATGTCGTAGGTCACGGTGGGGAGGCCGTTGATCAGGGCCGAATCGGTGACGGGGGGGACCTCGTCGGGCCAGGGGAACATCAGAGGGAAGTCGTCCTGGGAGTCCGCGTCGATGACGTAGGGGGTGTCGCCGAAGGAGTCGCCGCCCGTGCACACATTCTGGAGGGGGCCGCTGCAGTTGTCGGCGCCCCCGTAGTCCGACCAGTAGTTCCCGCCGCCCGGGTAGCCGTTGTCCCAGTTGTTGGCGACCCCGGCATCGTCGAAGGCCTGGACGGCGTTCCCGATGAGGTTGTTGTGGTAGACGGACAGCGCGGAGGAGCTCTGGACGTAGATGCCGTAGAGGGCGTTCGAGGCGACGGTGTTCCCGGTGATGGTCACGCCGTCGGAGAAGGCGACGTAGATCCCCTCCTCGTCCGTCGACGAGAGCTCGTTCCCGGTGATGGCCGCGTTCGTGACCGCTAGGAAATGGACGCCGCCGAAGGGGTTCCCGACGGCGGTGTTGAAGCCCACGAGGACGTCCGCGGTGTTCTCGACGATGATGCCCCCGCCCGCGTTGCCGGAGGCGTTGTTGTCCACGACGGTCACGTCGGAGCCCATCACAATGGTGAAGCCTTCCCAGGAGACGCTGGAGGTGACGGTGTTGTTCCTCAGGGTCGCGTTCGTCGGCCCGAAGAGGAAGATGCCGTCCGCCCCGCTGCCGCTGACGGTGTTGTCGGCCACGAGGAGGTTGGTGGTGGACTCCAGGTCCATCCCCATGTCCGCGCTGCCAGTCACGTTCGCGGACTCGATTGTGAGGTTCGTGGCGAGGAAGGCGTTGATGCCCCGCCAGTTGTTCGCGATCGTCGCGTTGTCCACGCGGAGGTTCTCCACGTTGCTGAGCTCCATCCCGCTCCAGGTGGCCCCGCCGGAATGGAGGAACACGTCCCGCACGACCGCGTGGGCGTCCGTGTTGCGGATCTCGATCCCGTGGGCGGCGGAGGCGTCGATCTCCCAGCCGTCGATGAGGTAGGGGTCGGCGGGGGTACCGGTGCCGCCCGTGACCCCGTTCGCCCCGGTGAAGGCGCCGTTGCCGTCGATGAGAATGGGGACCCGGGGCGTGTAGGCGGTGGCCGCGGGGGGGGAGACGAGGGCCTGAAAGGTGAGAGCCACGAGTATCGCGACGAGGGATGCGTGCGGGAGCGCGGTCGCCCTCATGTTGGAGGCCCAGAGACGCACCTCTAAAAAGGATTTCGGGAGCGCGCTTCTACGTGTCGTTCGGGCCTGGACCATCCAAACGTATTTAGTGGCTCCCCCAGTTGCCTCCGGCTGACCCCACCTCGGGTGGAGGGGGCAACGGATTATGACCCATGATGGGACTTCTGGTGGGCAAGTACGACGAAGGACGTCGCTGTTGGTCGCGACCCTGGTGGCGACGAGCGCCTTCCTGGGGCTCGTGATCCAGGCGCCGACGGCGAGCGCGGCGGTGTACTTCTCCGATGACCTCGAAGCGGGCATCGGGAACTGGGTGATCAGCGGCTACTGGCACGCCGTCGTCGACGGTGTGGACCCCTGTGCCGTGGGCGCGTACTCGGGAACGTGGACCTTGGGATATCATATCGACGCGTCCTGTGACTTCGACGACGGCGCGACGAACTCCGGCGATGTCAGCCTGGCCTCCCCCATCGACCTGACGACGGCCGCGCGGGCGCGCCTCACGTTCAAGAGCTGGTACAATGGGGAGGGTTTCGGCTTCGACCTGGCCGACGTCTACGTCTCCGACGACGGAGGCGCGTCGTGGACCTTCGTGTTCCGGGCCAGCACCGCGGGCCCGCAGGTCACATGGAATCACTTCGAGGTGGATCTCACCCCATGGGCCGGGTCCTCGATCCTTCTTCAGTTCTTCTTCGACACGACGGACGCCGTCGGCAACAACTTCGCCGGCTGGTTCGTGGACGACATCCAGGTGGACGACGACTACCCCCTTCCCTCGGTGGACTTCTTCTCGGACGACATGGAATCGGGTCCCGGAGGTTGGGGCGCTCCTGGCGGTTGGCGCATGGTCACTGACCCGGAGTGCGTCGGGTCATTCGGCTATCCCGGCTCCCACTCCCCCACAACCGCGTGGGGCTACAACCTCGCGGGCTTCTGCGACTACGACTTCGGCGGGGCCGCCACGGACCGCCTCCAGTCTCCGCTGATCGACCTGAGCGTGGCGACCTGGGCGAGGCTGGGCTTCTATTCCTGGTACGACATCACTGCCCCGGGTGATCAGGTCATCGTGCAGGCGTTCAACGGAGTCGGATGGGACAATTTGCTGGACCTGAACGGGGCGGGCGTCCCCATGGGGCAATGGCGGTACATCGAATTGGACCTCTCCGCGTACCTGGGAATGACGACGTTCGTCGGATTCTCGTTCAGCAGGGATGGGCTCCTTGACTTCAACAACGCCGGCTGGTACGTTGACGATGTGACCGTCTCGGGCGACCGCGTCACCCTCTACTCGGAGTGGCAGCCCGTCGCGCCGAACCCCGACGGCCTGTTCCTCGGGGGCGAACACATCATGAACGTGGGGGTGAACGCGGTGGACATGGGCGCCATCGCGGGCAACTCCTTCCCCGCGTGGCTGATCGTCGAGAACGACGCGGACTTCCTGTACATCACCTACGATGCCGTCGGAGATGTGACCCCGGATCCCTCGGACCAGGCCTCTTTCAGCTTCGACACGGATCGGGACTTCTCCGGGACGGATGGCGCGGACGACCAGTTCTGGGTGGACGGGACGGGCATGATGAACCACTACGTCTACGACGCGTTGCTGATGGGCTGGCTCCCCGAGGACCCGTGCGATCCCGGCTTCGCCGCGGACCACGCGGGTCTAGCATGCGCATCTGGATTCGATGCGAGCCCGAACGACCCCACCCCCCACCGGATCTACGAGTTCCGGATCCCCCTCGCCCTGATCGACGTGCCCCTCCCAGTCATGGACGGTTACGTGCTCGGGGCCGGCGGGGTCAGCAGTCTCTCGCCGGGTGTCTGGGACACCTTCGCCGGACCCTACGATACGTGGCCGATTTGGTACCCTGGGCCGCCGCCATTGATTCAATACGGCGACATCATCCTTGCCGGGAACGACTTCCCCGTGCTCGACTGGACGGGAGAGGCAGGATACACCACCGACGGCGTGGAGCCGGACACGGGACCGGAGTCGGTCACGTACACGTACCGAATCCTCTACCAAGATCCGAACAACGACCCGCCGGGCGCCGGGATGCCGGAACTCTGGATCCTGGACGCGGCTGTGCCCATTCCGGGCTCCCCGTTCCCGATGGCCTTCGATCTGTGGGCAGGCGCGCCGGGCGACTACCAGGCGGGCGCCATCTTCACCCTGGATATGCTGCCGGGGTCCCTGCCCTGCACGGGGTCCTACGAGTACTTCATGAACGCCGCCGACCAATGGGGCTTCTTCACCTCCACCCCGCTCATGCCGGGTCCCACGGTGCTGTGCAACCAGAATCCAGTACTGGACTGGACCAATGAGCCCTACTTCGTCTTGGATGGCATCGAACCCCATCGGGGGGACGGGGCGACGACCTTCGAGTGGCGCGTCTTGTACACGGACCCGGATGACGACGCGCCGGGTGCCGGCGATCCCGTCCTCCGCATCAACGATGGCGGCATTGAGATCCCGGGATCTCCCTTCGGCATGACCTTTGACATGTGGGCGACCCCGGCGAACAACTACATCGAGGGGGCCATCTACGCATACAGTATGGTCCTCCCGTGCGGGGGAACCTACACCTACTGGTTCGAGACCACAGATGGGATGGGGGGAAGTGCCGTCAGCGACCTGCGATATGGCCCTCAGGTCGCCTGCCCCAACGTGGACCCCACCCTCGACTGGACGGGGGAGCCCGGCTACGGCGCGGACGGCGTGGATCCGGACGCGGGGCCGGAGACCGGGACGTTCACGTACCGGGTGGACTTCTGGGACACGGACGGGGACCTGCCCTTCGCGGGGGACCCCATGGTCCACATCCTCGAGAGCGGCGTGGAGATCGCCGGGAGTCCCTTCACGATGATGGAGGACGCCCCGCTGAGCACGATCTTCTTCGACGACTTCGAGGGCGCGCCCGCGGGCTGGACCGCCTCGGGATTCTGGCACGAGGTGGACGATACCCTGGATGTCTGCTCCGTCGGCGCTTGGAGTGCGACGACAAGCTGGGGCTACCACGCGGACGGCGCCCCGCCCGCCATGCCCGGCGAGGAGTGCTCCTTCGACGAGGACGGCGGTGGCTTCCCGGTGGCGAACACGGGAGATCTGGTCTCGCCCCCCATTGACCTCGGCCCCTCGCCCACGCCCACTCTGTCGTTCCAGAGCTGGCTAGAAGCGGAAGGCGGCACCATGTTCGACCTCAACGAGGTTTGGCTGAGCGACGACGGAGGTACCTCCTGGAACTTCCTTCTTCAGGTGAAGAATGACCCCGGATTCCAGATGGGCGTCTGGCACCGCGTCCTCGTCGACCTAACGCCTTGGGCGGGGTCCACGGTCGAGCTCCGCTTCACATTCAACACAGTCGACGACGCGTTCAACAACTACCCCGGCTGGTTCATCGACGACGTCTGGGTCTACGAGGGCGACGGCGACACGACGGACG
>CAYFXO010000035.1:0-6364 GCA_964347125.1 uncultured Methanomassiliicoccales archaeon
CCGTCGTGAGCCAGGTTTGTTGCTTTTCGGCGGAGGCGCGATGGTGCCTGAGGGGAAGGACCCTTAAGTACGAGAGGAACGGGGGTTCGTGGCCTCTGGTCGATCAGTTGTCCGGCCGGGCATTGCTGAGCAGCTACGCCATATGCGGATAAGGGCTGAAAGCATCTAAGCCCGAAGCCACCCTCAAGACGAGGCACCTTACGGCACTCGTATACGACGAGTTTGATAGCAGCCGGGGTGTACGCTGGAAGCCTTCGGGCGACCAGTTCAGCCCGCGGCAACTAACGCCGGGACCACTTCCGTACCGCAGAGACGGCTCAGCCGTCAAACAGGTTGCGTATGAAGACCTCCCTCTCCGGGGAGTTGCTCCTCAACGACGATGTTGGGTGAGCGGAGGCTCCGTCCCTAGAGGCCTTGCAGCGCGGGCATGTCCCAGCGGAGCACCTGGATCTCCTTCTCCCGCCTCATAGCGGCTTCCCCCCCGAAGGCCTGCCGCACCGCCTCCATGGCTTCTGTGTGGACCTCGTCCGGCAGGTCCCACTGGCCCGACATGACCCGCTCGTCCAGGCGCCGGATTTCCTCCTTCAGCTCCACCTCCTGCTGGAAGGTCCCGATGACCACCCGGTGGGAGGGTGGCACGGTGTCCGGGAGCTCGCGCTCGGGGAGTCCGCGGGGGCCCCAGCTGTGTCCGAGGGACTCGATGGTCTCGCGGTAGACGGCGTAGGGCCCCTCGGCCATGTCCCAATAGGTCGCCACGGTGTAGAGGGCCCGCCGGGAAACGCGCGCGACTTCCTGAAGGGCCGCCCGCCAGTCGGAGATCAGGTGGAGGACGTGGATGGAGAGGACGGCGTCGAAGGTTCTGGGCGGGAAGGGGAGGTGGAGTGCGGTCGCGAGGAGGACGTCCTTCAATCCCTTCTCGCGGCCCTGGGCCAACATGCGGGGGGCGATGTCCACGCCGATCAGAGGGACGCCCCGCGCCTGAAGCGGCCATCCGAAGCGGCCGGTGCCCACGCCGACCTCCAGCACGAGGCGGTCGTCGGCGAGCTCCTTCTCGAGGACATCGAGAATCGGGTCCATCTGGTCCGCGGGGAGCCCTCGGGTCTCGTCGTAGCGGTGGGCGACGCGGTCGAAGCTCACCTGGGATGACGCCATGGATCTCTGCACCGAGGATGGCCCGGGCGGATATCACCCTTTCCGCGGCGCCCCGTCACCCGCCGGCGGTCCGCCTCGGGATGCCCAGCCCCGGCACCCGATATCGGTTCTCCACATACTGGATGACCTGGGCCAGGACGAACGTGATGATGATGTAGATGATGGCGGCGGCGATGAGGGCGTCGACGAACTGCCCGCTCCGCACCGCGAGCTCCTGGGCCTTCCCGGTGAGCTCCTTGAACCCGATGATGCTCGCCAGGGCGCTGGACTGGAGCATGATGATGAACTCGTTCATGAGGGGCGGGGTGATGATGCGGAAGGTCTGGGGGACGACGACGAACCTCATGGTCTGCCAGTAGGTCATCCCCACGGCGCGGCCCGCCTCCACCTGGCCCTCGGCGATGGACTGGAAGCCCCCGCGGAAGATTTCCCCCTGGTAAGCCCCCGTGTTGATGATGAGGGCGAGGGCCACCCGCCAGAAGTCGGGGACCACGATGTTCGTCCCCAAGGCGCTGTTCACGCTCGGGAGGATCGCGGGGAAAGCGAAGAAGATGACGAAGATCTGGATGACCAGAGGCGTGCCGCGAATGACCTCCACATACGCCGTGGCGGCGGCCTTCAGGACGGGGCGGTTCGAGGTCTTCGCCCACCCCGTGAAGAACCCCACGACGAGGCCGATGCTCAGGGAGACCAGGGTGAGCTGCAGGGTGACGATGGTCGCCTGCAGCAGGGCGGGGTAGATGCCCAGGATGAACTCCAAGTCCAGCACCATGGTCCCGCCTCCTCACGCCAGAATCTTGCTCAGGAACTTCCGCACGCGTTCATGGTCCGGGTCCCCCAAGACCTTCTCGGGCGGGCCCTCCTCGAGGATCGTCCCCTCGTCCATGAAGAGCACACGGCTCCCGGCCTCCCGGGCGAAGCCGATCTCGTGGGTCACCACGAGCATGGTCTTCCCCTCGTTCGCAAGGTCCAGCATGACCTCGAGGACCTCCCCGATGAGCTCGGGGTCCAACGCGCTCGTGGGCTCGTCGAACAGCACGGCCTTCGGGTTCGCGGCGATGGCCCGGGCGATGGCGACGCGCTGCTGCTGGCCACCCGAGAGCTCCGCGGGGTAGGCCTCCGACTTGTCCGCGAGGCCCACCCGCTCCAGGAGGGCCATCCCCTTCGCCTCCGCCGCTTCCTTCTCCAGGCCCCGGACCTTCGTGAGCCCGATGGTCACGTTGCCCAGGGCCGTGAGGTGGGCGAAGAGGTTGAAGGTCTGGAAGACCATCCCCACCTGCGCCCGGAGGTACTCCACGCCCGCCTTTCGGCGGGTGATCTCGTGCTTTCCGATGAAGATCTGGCCGCTGTCCGGCTCCACGAGGCGGTTGATGCACCGGAGGAGAGTGCTCTTCCCCGAGCCGCTGGGCCCGATGACGACCACGACCTCGCCCTTCGCGACCTCGAGGGAGATACCCTGCAGGACGTGGAGGTCCCCGAAGGACTTGTGGAGGTCGACGACCCGGATGACGGGCTCCTCCTCGCTCATGCGGCAACCACCCCGATGCCCGGCACCTTGTAGCGGTTCTCGAAGAACCGCATGAAGCGGGAGATGGTGAACGTGATGACGAAGTAGATTGTGGCGATCCCGATGAAGAGATAGAAGATGGGGCCCGCGGTGAGGAGGAGGGACTGGAGGAAGCGCCCTTGGGCGGTGAGCTCCACGACGCCCAGGAGGAACAGGAGGGAGGTGTCCTTGAGGACGATCATGAACTCATTGGAGAGGGCGGGGAAGATGGTGCGGACGGTCTGGGGAAGGACCACGTACCGCATCCCTTGCCAGTACGTCATGCCGACCGCCTGGGCGGCCTCGATCTGCCCCGTGGGGACGGCCTGGAATCCGGAGCGGAAGATCTCCGCCTGGTAGGCGGCGCTGCTGATGCCGAGGGCGACGATGCCGAAGAGGGGGGCGAAGGAGATGTCGCGGATCCCAATGAGGGGCGGGAGGAAGGCGGCGAAGAGGACGATGAGGAGGCGGGGGGTCCCGCGAATCACATTGACGAACACCGTGGCGGGCCAGTAGAGCCACGCGGCGCTCTGGCTCCGCATCCAGCCCACGAAGAACCCCAGGACGAACCCGATGGCGATGCTCCCAGCGGTGAGCCAGAGGGTGTTCACCGCCCCGATGAGCAGGAAGGAAACCGCGGTGGATAGCTCTACGTCCGCCACGCCGTCCGCGTCCTCCTCCCCGTCGGGCTAGGGGGGTTCCAGGCCTAGCCGAACCAGTCCGCCACGATGTCGTCGTACTTGCCGGTGTCCCGCAGGGACTGGATGACCTGGTTCACGATCCCCAAGAGGACCGTCTCCCCGGGAGGCACGGCGACGCCGAAGGCCTCGTTCGTCGCGATGAGATACGCGATCTTCAGATTCGGATCCGCGTCCACGAAGGCCTGGGCCGCCGGCTCGTCGATGATCGTCGCGTCCGTCTCGCCGGAGACGGTGAGCTGCACCGCGTCGGTGAAGGCGACGGTCTTCCGGATCTCGGAGGGGTTGATGCCCATCTCCCCGATGAGGACGTCCTCGACCCAGAAGTCGCTCGTCGTCCCCTCCTGCAGGGAGATCTTCAGCCCGTCCAGGTCGTTCGGGTCGTCGATGGCCGCCGAGGCGAGGGCGAGGATGGTCAGGTTGGAGAAGAAGTAGGGTTGCGAGAAGTCCACCAGCTCCTCCCGTTCCGCGGTGATGGTCATCGCGGAGATGCCCATGTCCACGGTGCCCTGGTTCACCGCCGTGAAGATCGCCTGGAAGCCCATGTTCCGCATCTCGAGCTCGACGCCCATGGCGTCCGCGATCTCCTTCGCGATGTCCACGTCGAAGCCGACGATCTGGTTCGTCCCCGGGTCCACCAGCTCGAACGGCGGGAACGCGGCCTCCGTGGCCACCACGAGCTTCCCCGTCCGCTCGATGCGGGCAATGATCGATTCCTCAGGCGCCTTGGTATACCAAAGCACTCCAAAGAGGGCGACGAGGAGGATCAGGACCACGATGATGGCCCAGAACTTGCCCGTCCCACCACGCATCGGTATGTCTTCCTCCATGAGGGTACCCCCAGCGGCGCACCGACTTCCGGCTATAAGACCCTTTTGCGGGGGCCTCAGGCCAGAGTTTCCTGGAGGAAATCCCGGAGACGTCGGAGGGCCGCGCGCTTCTCCTTGGCCTCGGCGGAGGACCCTTCGACGCCCGTTCGCAGCACGTCGATGCACTCGTCCATCACGGCCCTGTCCACCGGGTAGGGCACGCCATCCTTCCCCCCCACGGTGAAGGAGTACTTCACGGGGTCCCGCCAGCTCGCCTCGGTCCCGTAGACGAGGTCGGAGATCAGGGCCAGGGCCCGGACCGTCGCGGGGCCGACCCCGCGCACCGCCAGGAGCTCCGCGTAGTCCTGGGGCTGCCGGTCGTAGGCGCGCCGCACCGCCTCCCAGTTGAGGGACTTCGGCATCCGCAGGTAGCGGACCGCCTCCCCCTCCCCCGTCCAGCGCTTCAGGCTCATCTGGCTGGGGTCCCGGGACAGCCGGAACATCTCCAGGAGGCGGTTGGGGTTCTCGTGGACCAGCTCCACGGAGGCGCCCCGGGCCGATTCGCTCGCCCTCGCGGTCATGTTCAAGACCCCGTCCGCCCGCTCCCCGAGGATGGCCTCGTGGGGTTCCATCACGTAGTCCTCCACATGGAGGCTCAGCCAATGGTAGCGGCGGGCGAAGCCGGTCGCGTCGTTCATCCCTTGCTGGATGACCGCCCACTCGCCCGCTTCGGTGAGGAAGAACGCGTGGTGGTAGAGCTGATGGTGGTCCTGGACCGCGGCGTTGTCGACCTTGGCGGCCATCCGGCTCGAGTGGACCAACCCGTCCGTGCGGGCCGTCGTCAGGCCGAACGCCCCCGCCGCGGTGCGGATCTCGTCCGGTGCGGCGCGGGAGGCCTTCCCCTTCCCCCCCGCCACCGTCACCCCGACGTCCACCTTCCCCAGGGCCTCTTTCAAGGCCCCGCAGGTCATCGTGGTGGTGCCGGAGGAGTGCCAGTCGAACCCGAGGGTGCACGAGAGGGCCTGGAACCAGAACGGGTCCGAGACCCGCTGGAGGAACTCGCGGGGGCCGTAGTCGTCCACGAGCACGGAGACGATCCCCTCGGAGAGGCCCACCATCCGCCGGAACAGCCAACGGGGGGCGGAGCCGCCGTGGAGGGGGAGGTCGGCAAACCGTCGCGTGACCACGGTCCCCGAACCGCGACGGCGGCCATAAGCCTTGAACCCCCGGGTCCCCGAAAGTGCGCCGGTGCGGGGTCAGGGCGGCGCCGTGTCCCGGACGAGCCTCTCCAGTTCGTCCGCGGGGGCCGACGTCCGGAACCCGCGGGCGTGGTAGTGGGTCGTCGTGGCCACGTGGCCCGCCTCCCGGAGGGCCTCCAGGAGTCGGCGAAGGGACGGCGGCGACAGGCGGAGACGCTTCGCCCACTCGTCCGTGGTGTGGTGGAGGGCGGGGGCGTCCACCTCCTTCCGCAGCTGGTCGATGATCCCCGAGGCCCGCGCGCCCGTCCAGCGGGTGGCCGACAGCCCGTCCAGGAACGTCGCCTCCAGGAGGGGTCCGGCCCAGAGCGGCCCGCCGTCCCTCGGGTCATCGGTGAACCGCCGCTCCCCGGTCCCCGCGTCGAACCGCAGGTAGGCTCCCTGAGCCAAGGCCGCGTCCGCCCGCCCCGCCCCGCGGCGGACGCGGAACCACACCTTCACGAAATGGGCGGCGTACGCGGCGAGGAGGGGTTCGATCCCCTTGTCGTACCGGGCGGCCTCCCGGGCGCAGTGCCCCATGAGGAGGCGCGCCGCCATCTCGTGACGGAACGGGACGCGGACGGGCCGGGCCCCGTAACGCCGGCGGCACGCCTGAGGGTAGGCCCCGCACAGCACCGCCAGGTCCGTGGCCGTCGCGGAGACCAGCTGGCGGTCCCAGGCCTCCCGCAGGGTCGCGTCCAGGTAGGGCGCGGGGGAGCCGAAGGGGTCGAGGTCCACGTACTCGAAGCGGCTCGCCGCCACGACGAGGTTCACGTCCTCCGCCCGGACCCGCGCGCCTTCGATGCCGTTGCGCCGAAGGTTCCGCGCCGCGAGGTCGGCGTTCGGGGAACGGCGGTCGGAGAGGGTGAGGGCCAGCGCGTGGGGCGTCTCCAGCGCCGCGCGGACGCCCAGGGCCCCCGTGCC
>CAYFXO010000035.1:6374-10455 GCA_964347125.1 uncultured Methanomassiliicoccales archaeon
CTTGCGCGAAAGGTTCGCCGAGAGGTCGGAACAGGCCCGTGCCGCAGAGGCCGTCCAGCACCCGGCTTCCCTCGCGGGTCCCCGCGGCGACGGCGGCGACGCTCAGGTCGCGGGCCACGGCCATGGCCGGGTTGAAGAAGGGGTGGGGACCGCGCTTCCCGGGCCCCCGCAGGCGCTCCACCCGGGGCACGAGGAGGCGGGCGGCGCCCTCCCGGACCTCCTCCAGCGCCGTCGTCACCACGTGTCGCCCTTCAGGAGCTTCAGGATCTTGTAGGGGAGGAGGTTGCGGTTCACCGGGGTGACCTCCAGGATGCGCACGTCGTCCCGCCTCCGGATGTCCTGCAGGAGGGGATTCCGGGACTTCTTGTGCAATGTCAGGATGAGGGGCTTGTCCGCCTCCAGGGCCGTCTTCACGGCGGCGACGAAGTTCTCGCTCTCCACCTCCATCTTCCCCACCTCGTCGACCACGATGACGTCAGAGTGCTCCGTGGCGTTCCGCAGCGCCCGCACCCCCACGTTCTCCAGGGCCTCCATGTCCACGCCGTAGTCCCCGACGCGGACCTTGGAGTCGAAGGCCTTGTGGGCGAGGGTCCCCACCGTCCCGTCGGCGATGTCCGTGATGGAGAAGCCGACGCGGGAGCTCCCCTCCATGATGGACTCGGTGATCATGCCGCCCACCGTCATCCCCTCCTCGCGCAGCATCTCCACGACCCGCATGAGCGCGGAGGTCTTGCCCGCGGCGGGGAGACCGGTGATTCCGATCTTGACGGCCTCTCCCATCTCCCTCGACACCCCTCAGCGGTAACGGGATACGGATATATAAGGTAATACGCGATAAAAACGGGCGGGGTTCGTGTTCCTTCCGGGGGGATGGCGCGGCCTACGCCGGCCGACGCCGTGGTGCGACGGCGGGCTCAGGATCCTCCAAAGTCCTCGTGCATGAACTCCCGCCAGAGCCGCCAGAGCTCCCAACACTCCGGGGTCTCCTGGGTGTGGCGGACGAAGCCGTAGGCCTGGTCCTCGAGGACCTGGTCGCAGAACATGCACCGGTCCACGATCTTGGATCGGGTGAGGGTCTCCACGGTCGTTCTCCGCCCTCTTCTTCGGCGGCGGGGAAGATAAACCTGGGGCGCACATACGTGCGGCGTTTAAAGTCGTCCCGCGACGGCGCGCCCTGTCCTAACAGTATGTATGGTGAGTTCTTATGGCCCGGGGGCCTTGGGTCTGGCCGTGACGGGAGTCCTCGTCGAGTTTACCGTGGGGAGCAGCGGCTGCCCCTTGGTCAAGCTCACGAAACGGTTCCCGGACGTCTCCGTCGAGTACGTGGACATGGCCTCCGTCGAGGACGGGGCCTTCATGGAGGAGTTCCTCATCAAGGGCGGGGACGTGGAGGCGTTCGAGGCGGCGCTCAAGACGAGCCCCGCCCTCCGCGAGTTCAAGCAGGTGGAGCGCCTCGACGACGGGGCGATCTGCCAGGGCGTGCTCCGCGGGAAGTGCATCCGGAGCTTCCTGGCGGCCCGGGGGTGGATGCCCACGGGGGCCACCGCGGGCAAGGGGAAGGAGGCGGTCACCCTCCACGTGGACGACCGGGGGAAGCTGAAGGCCCTCATGGACGAGATCAAGGAGCGGTACCCCGACGCGGAGCTCACCCGCCTCGTCCCCGGAGACTGGGGCCACCGGAACTCCGAGGAGTTCCTCGAGAGCGTAGGGCTCACGACGAAGCAGAGGGAAGCGCTGAAGGCCGCCTACCTCCGCGGGTACTTCGACTCCCCCCGCGGGAAGAGCGCGAGCGAGATCGCCGCGGAGCTCGAGGTGGACCGGAGCACCTTCTCCCGCCACCTGCGGATCGCCATGCGGAAGATCACCTCGGCCCTCCTCCGGTGAAAGGGCTTCTTAAGGGCACCACATACGTGGCGTCCAGCTTTTCGCTATGTTTGTCCTATTACGCTTGTAGTAGGTGGGATAAACATTATCACGGGGTCTCTAGAAAAGAAGGTTCTTGCCGCCTTGAAGGACCTGGGCGGGGCCTCCGTGCGGGAAGTCGTCGACGCCCTGCGGAACGGGCGGGAAGACGTCGCCTACGCCACCGTGTCCACGGTCCTGAGCCGCCTCCATGCGAAGGGCGTGATCCGCCGGTCGCGGGAACCCTTCCGCGGGTCCTTCCGGTACGTCTACGAGTACCGGGACATCAAGAACGGCTACGTGCGGGACGCCATCGAGGACCTCACGCGCCTCTTCGGGAAGGAGGTGCTGGAAGACGTGGAGGAGGCCCTCCATCACCAGCGGACGCTCATCCAAGCCGCTCCGGCGAACGCCGGTGGAGCGGAGGTCATGGCTACGGAACTCGAACCCCTTGGGGGCGCCGCCCCCGACGAGAGGCTGGACCGCCCCTTCCCGGAGGGCGGCCTCCGTCAGACCCTGATCCGAGAGCCCGTGAACGTCACCACCATGGTGGTGCCCCAGGGCCAGGTGTACATCCTCCCCGAGCGCTGTAAGGAGTGCGCCTACTGCTGGGAGTTCTGCCCCAACGACGTCCTGGACATCTCCGATGAGGTGAACTCCAAGGGCTACCGCTTCCCCACGGTCCGGGACGACAGGAGCGAGAAGTGCGTGGACTGCGGCCACTGCCTGGAGATCTGCCCCGAGTTCGCCATCTTCGCCCTCCCGCTAAAGGAGGTGTCCTCATGAAGGCCCTGCCGCGGGTCCTCACGGGGACCCACTTCATGAAGGGAGACGACGCATGCGCCGAGGGCGCCATCGCGGCAGGCTGCAAGTTCTACGGGGGCTACCCCATCACCCCGTCCAGCGAGATCGCGGAGCGCATGAGCCGGCGCCTCGCCCACGTGGGCGGCCAGTACATCCAGATGGAGGACGAGCTGGGGAGCATGGCCGCCGTCGTCGGGGCGTCCTGCGCGGGGGCGAAGGCCATGACGGCCACGTCCGGCCCCGGGTTCTCCCTGATGATGGAGAACATCGGCCTCGCGGTGATGATGGAGGCCCCGTGCGTCATCGTGAACGTCCAGCGGGGCGGGCCGAGCACCGGCCTCCCCACCCTGACCTCCCAGGCCGACATGATGCAGGCCCGCTACGGGTCCCATGGGGACTACGAAGTCGTGGCGTACTGCCCCAGCACCGTCCAGGAGATGTTCGACTTGACCATCAAGGCGTTCAACACCGCGGAGCGGTACCGCATCCCCGTGATGCTGATGGCGGACCAGTCCGTCGGCCACATGACCGCGCGCTTGGACATCCCGCGCGAGGAGGACATCGTGCTGGAGGCCCGGGCGAGGCCCACGGAGACCCCCAGCGCGGAGTTCCTGCCGTTCAACTCGGAGTACCTCATCCCCCCGATGCCCATCGCGGGGGACGGGTACCGCATCCACGTCACCGGCCTCACCCACGACGACCGCGGCTACCCGAAGACGGACGCCGACGGCCAGGACAAGCTCGTCCTGCGCCTGGTGGACAAGATCCGGTCGAACCGGGACGAGATCGTGGAGGTGGAGGAGCGGGGGCTGGAGGACGCGGACTACGCGGTGGTCACGTACGGCTCCACCGCGCGGGTGGCCTGGAAGGCCATCCAGGACGCGCGGGAGGAGGGCGTCAAGGTGGGGCTACTACGCCTCATCACGGCCTGGCCCTTCCCCGAGACCCTCATCCAGGACCTGGGCCAGAAGGTCCAGCACATCATCGTGCCCGAGGTGAACATGGGCCAGATGGTCCACCCGATCCGGGAGTTCGCGGAGTGCCCCGTGACCCACGTGCCCAGCGCCGGGGGTCGGATGATGGACCCGGACCTCATCCTCAGCGCCATCAAGGGGGTGGCGGCGTGACCAAGATGAAGGAGATCGTGACGGACGAACACCCGCGGGACGCCATCCTCCGAGCGGATCGGCTCCCGCACATCTGGTGCCCCGGCTGCGGGCTCGGGAGCGCCATGAGCTGCTATGCGAAGGCCATCGAGAACTCGGAGACGCCGCGCGACCAGCACGTCGTCGTCTCCGGCATCGGCTGCACGGGCCGGGTGGCGGGGTACGTGAACATCGACTCCTACCATACGACCCATGGACGACCCATCGCC
>CAYFXO010000035.1:10595-14626 GCA_964347125.1 uncultured Methanomassiliicoccales archaeon
CACCTACGGGATGACGGGGGGCCAGTTCGGGGCGACGACCCCCATGGGGGCGGTGACGACGACCACCCCGTATGGGAACTTCGAGTACCCCTTCAACCTCCCTCTCCTCACCGCCTCCCTCGGCGCCCCCTTCGTGGCCCGCTGGACGACGCTCCACGTGAAGCAGCTCGGGGAAGCCATGGAGCGGGCGATGGAGGTGGACGGCTTCGCGTTCATCGAGATCGTCTCCCCGTGCCCCATCGGGTTCGGCCGCAAGAACGAGTTCAAGACGGCCATGGACCAGATGAACCACTACCTGAAGAGGAGCATCGTGGACGACGACGCGGACCTCCGGGAGGTGGAGCTCACCATGAAGCCCGACGACCGGATCGTCGTGGGGAACTTCGTGGACCGGGAACGCATCCCCTACCTGGAGGGGCAGCGTCGTATGCTCGCCGAGGTGCTGGAGGTGCCGAAATGAGCCGGACGGAGATCCGCTTCGCGGGCTTCGGCGGCCAGGGCATCGTCACCATGGGGAAGATCCTCGGGAAGGCGGCGGTCCTCCACGACGACCAGCTCGCGGTGCTCACGGAGGACTACGGCCCCGAGAAGATGGGCGGCTGGTCGAAGGCGGACCTGGTCCTCTCCGACGAGGAGGTGTACTACCCCCTGGTGAAGGAGGTGGACATCTTCGTCGTCATGTCCCAGGACGGCATGGAGCGGTACCTCGACTCCCTGAAGCCCGACGCGATGATCATCCACGAGGCGGAGCTGGTGGACCCCAGCATCGCCCCCGGGCGGGAGTACTTCCCCATCCCGGCGCTGCGGACGGCCACGGGCGACCTGGGCCGCAAGGTCGTGGCGAACATCATCATGCTCGGCGCCTTCGCGGAGATCACCAAGAAGATCTCGGCGGACGCGCTGCTGAAGGGCGTCCTGGAGAGCGTCCCGAAGGGGACGGAGGAGCTCAACGAGAAGGCGTTCCGCACGGGCCAAGCCCTGGCCAAGGGGGTGGCGTCGTGAGGGACACCGTCATGGTCATCGGCGGGGGCATCGCCGGCATCCAGGCGGCCCTGGACATGGCGAAGGCGGGGACGAAGGTGGTCCTCGTGGAGAAGACCGCCAGCATCGGCGGGAAGATGGCCGCCCTGGACAAGAACTTCCCCACCCTGGACTGCTCCATCTGCATTGAGGCCCCCATCATCAGCGAGGCGATGCAGAACAAGAACATCGAGTCCCTCACCCTGGCGGAGGTGGAGGAGGTCCTTGGGGAGGCAGGGGACTTCACGGTCACCGTGAAGCAGCGCGCCCGCTACGTCACCGACGAGTGCACCCGGTGCGACGAGTGCGTCGCCGTTTGCCCGGAGGTGCGGGCGAACGAGTTCGACGTGGGCATGGGGGCCCGCAAGGCGATCTACACCCCCTTCGCCCAGGCCGAGCCCGGCGCGTACGCCATCGACATCGACGCGTGCCTCAACGACCCGCCGAACTACCTCCCCTGTGACCGGTGCGTGGTGGCGTGCAAGCCCGAGTGCATCGACTTCTCCATGAAGCCCGTCACGCGGCTCCAGCGGAAGGCGGCCGCCATCATCGTGGCCACGGGCTTCGACATGCTCGACCCCCGGGTGCTCCCGGAGTACGGGTACGGCGCCCATCCCGATGTCCTCACCGCCATGGAGTTCGAGCGACTCCTGAACGCGGCCGGACCCACGGCGGGGGACGTCATCAAGCCCAGCAACGGCAAGCATCCGGAGAACCTCCTGTTCGTCCTCTGCGTCGGCTCCCGGGACCAGCGGTACTGTCAGTACTGCTCCCGCGTGTGCTGCATGTACTCCATCAAGGAGTCCGTCCAGGCCATCGACCACGGCATCCCGAACGTCACCACGCTCTACATGGACATCCGGGCGTACGGGAAGGGGTTCGACGAGTTCCACGAGCGGTCCCGCAAGGAGGGGGTGGAATACATCCGCGGCCGGCCCGCGGAGGTGCGTCCCGCGGGCGACGACCTCGTCGTCCGCTTCGAGAACACGGACGAGGGGCGCGTGGAGGAGCGGGCCTTCGACATGGTCGTCCTCGCCCCGGCCCTCATCCCGTCCGCGGGGACGCCCGCCCTGGCCAGGGCCCTGCGGATCGAGCTGGACGAGGACGGCTTCATCCGAACCCAGGATGTGAACGGGAGCCAGGTGGCCACGAGCCGCCCCGGGATCTACGCCTGCGGGTGCGCCACGGGGCCCAAGGATATCCCGGACAGCGTCGCCGCGGGCTCCGGGGCGGGCGCCCTGGCCATGACCCATATCGAGCGGCGGTCGTGGCCCGAAGTGGAGCTGGTAGAGCCCTTGGACACGAGTGGCGACGCGAAGGTCGGCGTCTTCCTGTGCGACTGCGGATCGAACATCGCCGGCACCGTGGACGTGCCGTCCGTCGCCGAGTGGGCCAAAAACCTGCCGGGGGTGCAGCACTCCGAGGAGCTCATGTTCGCCTGCGCGGGGACGACCCAGGAGCACATCTCCGAAGTCATCAAGGAGAAAGGACTGAACCGCGCGGTGGTCGCGGCGTGCTCGCCGAAGACCCACAACCCCACCTTCCAGCGGGCCTGCATCAAGGCGGGCCTGAACCAGTACCTCCTGGAGATGGCGAATGTCCGGAACCACGACTCCTGGGTCCACAAGAAGGACCGGGACGCGGCCACGGTGAAGGCCCAGGATCTCGTGAAGATGGCCGTCGAGAAGTCCCGATACCTCACCCCGCTGGAGACGGTCCCGCAGCCGGTTGTCCAGGCCGCCCTCGTGGTGGGCGGGGGAATCGCGGGGATGGCCGCGGCGACGAGCCTTGCGCAGCAGGGCTTCGAGACCCACCTCGTGGAGTCCCAGGACCGCCTCGGCGGCATGCTGAATCAACTCGGCTGGCTTGCGGGCGTCAACCGCGACGCGAAGGCGGTGGTGGAGGACTGGCGTCGCACCCTCGCGCGGGCGGGGGTCCGGGTCCACCTCAAGACGAAGGTGGAGACCATCAGCGGCTACATCGGCAGCTACTCCGCCTCCCTCACGGACGGCGAGACGCTGGACGTGGGCGCGGTGATCCTGGCCACGGGGGCCGTCCCCCATACGCCGGAGACCTTCGGCTACGGCAACGACCCGCGGGTCATCACGAACCTGGACCTGGAGCAGCGGTTCGAGGACATCGACGCGGACAAGGTGACCTTCATCGGGTGCGTCGGCTCGCGGAACGAGACCTATGGGTGCTCGCGCTACTGCTGCCAGACCATGATCGACCAGGCCCTCCGGCTGCGGGAGCGGGGGAAGAAGGTCCGGGTCCTCTACCGGGACATCCGGACGTACAACCGCCACGCGGAGGAGATGTACGAGGAGGCGGCGCGCAAGGGCGTCCAGTTCTTCCAGTACGATGAGCACAGCACCCCCGAGGAGGCGGTGCGGGTCGACGACGGGAACGTGGTGTTCTATGACGAGCTCATCGGGCGGGAGGTGGCCGTCCCCTCGGACCTGGTCGTCCTCGTGACGGGCCTCCGGCCGCCCCCGATGGACGAGAACGGGGTGGAGAAGCAGCTGAAGATCTCCATCGGCGAGGACGGGTTCCTCCTGGAGAGTCACCCGAAGCTCGGGCCGGTGGAGGCCGCCGTCCAGGGCGTGTTCATGGCGGGGACCGCCCAGGGGCCCAAGGACGTCCTGGAGAGCGTGTCCCAGGGCCTCGCGACTGCCGCGAAGACGGCGACGATCCTCGCCCGCAACGCCATCGAGCAGGAGCCCCTGACCTCCCACATCGACCCGGAGGTCTGCACGGGCTGCACCCTATGCCTCAAGGTGTGCCCGTACTCGGCCATCCAGGGCGCGGTGAAGGAGCCCCACAACGTGATCACCGCCGCCTGCACCGGGTGCGGCACCTGCGCCGCGGTGTGCCCCGTCGGGGCCATCACGATGCCCGGCTACACGGACGAGCAGATCCTCGCCCAGATCGACGCGGCGACGGAGGAGGACCCCCAGGACAAGGTCATCGTGTTCGCGTGCAACTGGTGCTCCTACGCGGGGGCGGACCAG
>CAYFXO010000036.1:0-9658 GCA_964347125.1 uncultured Methanomassiliicoccales archaeon
GGCTGGACACCCACACGGTGGAGTGGGACTTCGGCGACGGGACGACCGCGGGGGGGACGTTCTCCCCCGGCGTGGGCTGGACCCACCACGACGTGGACCCCGCCTTCCATACGTACGGGGACAACGGGGACTTCACGGTCACGCTGACGGTGACGGACGACCTGGGCGCGACGGGCTCGGACACCGTCGAGGTCCAGGTGGCGAACGTGGCCCCCACCCTCTCCCTGGGCGGCCCCTACGCGGTCGACGAGGGGAGCGTCCTTAGCCTGTCGGCCACCGCCACGGACCCCGGGAGCGACGACCTCACCTTCGCGTGGGACTTCGGGCAGGGTGACTCGGCGTCGGTGACGCACTACAACGACGGCTCCGGCCCCGACCCGTTCCCGTCCCCCGGCGGGACTTTCCCCTTCACCGTGACGGACACCCAGACGACGGTGTACGGGGACAACGGCGTCTTCACGATCACGTTGACGGTGACGGACGACGACGGAGGGAGCGTCACCGCGACCACGACGGTGACCGTGGCGAACGTGGCCCCGACGGCCACGCCCACGCCCGCGAGCCTCGCGGGGGACGAGAACAGCGCCTTCAGCTTCGTCGTGGACGCGACCGATCCGGGGAGCGACGACCTAACCTTCACCGTGGACTGGGGCGAGGGCACGGTGGAGCAGGTGACGTTCTACAACGACGGCGTGGGCCCGGACCCCTTCCCCAGCCCCGGCGGCACCTTCCCCTTTGCGGCGAGCGCGCCCTTCTCCCACATCTACGGCGACAATGGCGTGTTCGACGTCCTGGTGACGGTGAGCGACGACGACGGGGGGGTCGCGGCCCTCACGGTGGTCATCACGGTGGCGAACGTCGCTCCGACCCTCGACGCGGACATCAGCGCGACGGCCACGGGCAACCTCACCCTCCGCGTGGCGGGGGAGAAGTTCCACGACGTGGTGCTGACGCTGTACGAGGACGGGGCGGAGGTGGCGGTGGCCACGGTCCTTCGCGTCCCGGGCAACCCGGACGAGCAGGCCGCGACCATCGAGGACGTGACCATCGACCTCCTGGGCGGGACCTGGTCCGCCATCGTCGAGTACACCCCTCTGGACGACGTCATCAACGGTCAGGTGTGGGGCGCCGACCCCGCGTGGCTCATCTTCACCCTGCCGTCCGGCGAGAAGTCGAAGATCCACCACACGTTCAACGTCCGCCACGAGGACACGTGGGTCTGGGAAGTCACGGACCTGGCGGCCCTCCTCGTGGGCCTGCCGATCACGTTCTCCGCCACGGCCTCCGACCCCGGGAGCGACGACCTGACGTTCACGTGGAAATGGGGGTACCTGACTTCGGACACCGTGACGACCTACTACAATGACGGCATCGGCCCCGACCCGTTCCCCTCACCGGACGTGAACCCCATCGCGATCACGGACACGGTGACCCACACCTTCGCCGCCTCGGGGACGTACACGATCACGGTGACGGTGACGGACGACGACGGCGGGTCGGCGACCCTCTCCATCACCATCACCCTCTAGCGGTTCGGGACCTCCGATCCGTGCCAGTCGAGATGATGGTCCGTTCAGTCCTCCCCCGACCCCACGATGCCGCTAGAAAGTTCAAATAGACTGGGTCGTGTCTCGCCGCGGCGAGGGGATCGCGTGAGCGACGACTCAGTCATCTCAGTCCGCCAGCTGACGAAGGTCTACAAGGGGGACCTCGTGGCCGTCGACCACATCGACTTCGACGTACCCCCGGGGACCATCTTCACCCTCCTGGGGCCCAACGGCGCGGGGAAGACAACGACGGTGGAGATGATGGAGGGGCTGCGCACGCCCACCGAGGGGAGCGTGCGGGTCTTGGGCGTGGACGTCACGAAGGACTACGCATCCATCCGGCACCGCGTGGGGGTCCTCCCGCAGGAGTACACGCCCTTCGACCGGCTCAAGGCCCCCGAGGCCATCCGGTACTTCGCCGCCCTCTTCGGCAAGCGGCTCTCCAAGGAGGAGACGGCCGCCCTGGTGAAGACCGTCGGGCTGGAGAGCCGGGCGAACACCATCGCCATGAAGCTCTCCGGCGGGGAGAAGCGTCGCATCGGCATCGCCCAGGCGCTGGTGGCGGACCCGGAGCTCCTATTCTTGGACGAGCCCACGACGGGGCTGGACCCCCAGGCGCGCCGCGTGCTGTGGGACCTGCTGATGGACCTGAAGGAGGGCGGGAAGACCATCGTGCTCACGACCCATTACCTGGAGGAGGCGGAGAAGCTCGCGGACGACGTGGCCGTCATCCACAAAGGGAAGATCATCGCCGAGGGGACCCCCCTAGAGCTCATGGAGCGGCATGGCGGGGGGATCGCCATCCACCTGCGGAAGACCGGGAAGGGCGCGCTGTCCCAAGTCGAGGCCCTCGGGTACGACGCGGCGCGGTGGAACCACGGCCTCCGGGTGAACCTGGGGCTCGGAGAGTCGGTGCGCGAAGCCATTCGGCGTATCGAGGCCGCGAACGTCCCGTTTGAGGACCTCATCACGTTGGAGCCCACCCTAGAGGACGCGTTCCTCAACCTCGTGGGCGCCCGCATGGAAGAGGGGGTGCTGCGGGAATGAGGCGGGTCCTCGCGGACATGCGCGCGTTCGGGACGGAGTACCTCCGGAACCCGGTGGGGGCCTTCTTCGCCTTCGCCTTCCCCGTGATCCTCATCCTGATCTTCGGGGCGGTGTTCAGCACGACGGAGGGCACCACGTTCAGCCTGGAGGTGCAGGACCTGGACGGGACGCCCATGAGCGCGGCGGCCGTGGAGAACTTGACCGCCTTGGACGTGCTGGAGATCGCCCTGATTCCGGAGTCCGTGGACATCGAGACCTACATCAAGGACAACTCCCTCAGCCGGGCCCTGGTCATCCCGGAGGGGTTCGAGGAGGGCGTCCTCACGGGGAACATGAGCCAGGCCACCTTCCTCCTCTACGGCGACCCCTCCCAGTCCTCGTTCGGTGCCGTCCATGGGTCCGTGCAGGGCGCCGCCACCATCATGAACTTCAATCTCACGGGCGCCTTCCCGATTATCGGAACGGACACGCGCCCCATCGTAGCGGAGGAGTTCTCGTACATCGACTTCTTCCTCCCGGGGATGATCGGGTTCACGGTGATGATTAACACCCTCTTCGTCCAGTCGGCGGTCTCGGCGGAGTACCGCACCCGGGGCTTCTTCAAGCTCCTGGCGACCACGCCCATGCGCAAGGCGGAGTGGCTCCTCTCCAAGGTCCTCTGGACCATGCTCATCATGTTCATCTCCGTCGCCCTGCTCTTCCTGGTGAGCATCGGGGTCTACGGCACCCAGGTCGCCCTCACGTGGATTGCCGTGGCGCACCTCGTCGCCGGGATCGTCCTCTTCGTCGCCATGGGCCTCCTCATCGGAGTGCTGGCGAGGGGCGTGGAATCGGCCTCCGCGGTGGCGAACGCCGTCGGGTTCCCCATGATGTTCCTCTCGGGGACGTTCTTCCCCTTGGAGATGATGCCGGACCTCCTCCAGAAGATCGCCCTGGTCCTGCCCCTGACGTACACCTCGGAGGGGTTGAGGGACACGATGATCTACGGGAATGACGTGGACGCCCTGTGGAACCTGGCGGTGGTCGTCATCCTGGCGATCGTCTTCTTCGTGGCCACGACGCGGCTGATGTCGTGGAAGGAACGGTAGGGCCGGGGGGCGCGGCATGGCGGAGCCCTTCGCAGACGTGGGACCCTGGGTCCCCTTCTTCCTGTGGACCGTTCTGTTCTCCCTGTTCTTGGTCCTGCTCCTGTTGCCCGCCCGGAGGCGGGACTGGCGGTCCGCGGGCCTCTACGAAGCCTTCCTCATCTCGCTCTTCGCGGAGATGTTCGGGTTCCCCCTGACGATCTTCCTGGTGTCCTCCGCCCTGGGGCTGGGCGGGCCCCTCCCTGGGACCTCCGAGCACCCCCTGGGGTACTTCATGGGTTCGAACCTCGCGGGGATGGCCCTCCTCCTCGGCCTCAGCTTCGCCCTCATCGCGGTCGGCGCCGCTTGGGTCATGCTGGGATGGCGGGAGGTCTACCGCGGGCGGGAGGGCCTCGTCACCACGGGCGTCTACGCCTGGTGCCGCCACCCCCAGTACTTCGGCCTGGTCGTGATGACCCTGGGGCTGGTCCTGTGGTGGCCCACGGTCCTGACCCTGGCGATGTGGCCCCTCCTGACGTGGGCCTACGTGCGCCTGGCGCGGAAGGAAGAGGCGGAGTTGGAAGCGCGCTTCGGGCCCGCGTACATCGCCTACCGAGAGCGGGTCGGGGCGTTCCTCCCCCGCCGGCCGCGGTCCTCCTCGACGACGGACCCCGCTACGGCGCGTCGGTAGGGTCCCAGGAAGTCCGAAGGTTCGCGTCCAGGGCGTCGAGGGCCGCCATGTCACCCGCCGAGAGGGAGAAGTCGAAGACGCCCGCGTTCTCCTCGATGCGCCCCAGGTTCGAGGACTTCGGGATGACCACCGTCCCCCGCTGGAGCGCCCAGCGGATCAGGACCTGCGCGACGGTCTTCCCGTACCGCTCGCCGACCTCAGCGAGGCGGCGGTCCCGGAGGCGGCGCCCCTTCGTGAGGGGGCTGTAGGCCTCTAGGACGATGCCCTTCTCCCCGCAGTACTCGAGGAGGTCCCTCTGGTAGACGAACGGGCTGAACTCTACCTGGTTCACCGCGGGGACGGTGCTGGACTCCCGGAAGAGCTCCTCCAGGTGTCGGATCGTGTAGTTGCTGACTCCGATGGACCGGGCCTTCCCGCTCTCCCGGATGGCCTCTAAGGCCCGCCACGAGTCGCCCCGGTGCCGCTCCACGGGCCAATGGATGAGGTACAGGTCCACGTACTCGAGCCCGAGCTTCGCGAGGCTCTCATCGAAGGCCGCCAACGCCCGCTCGTAGCCGTGGTCGGAGTTCCAGAGCTTCGTCGTGACGAAGATGTCCTCCCGGGGGATTCCCGACTCCCGCACCGTCTGGCCCACCTCCCGCTCGTTGCGGTACATCGCGGCGGTGTCCAGGAGGCGGTACCCGCACTCGAGGGCGTGGCGTATCGCCTTCCGCGCTTTCTTCCCGCTCCCCATGCCGTAGGTCCCCAGCCCGAAGACCGGGATGTCCACCCCGTCGTTCATTCGGACGCGGGTGTCGATGCGCAGGTCCATGTAGAAGCCCGGAACGCGCCACTCCCTTAAGAGGGGCGGCCAAACCCCGGGGCCTACGCCCCGCGGGTCACGTGCTGCATCACCGACTCGAAGATGATCCGGCCGTCCCCGGGACCTTCCGCCCCCGTGCCGCGGCTCCAGTCCGGGTGCAGGCTCCGGTGGAACGACCGCTCCGGGTGGGGCATCATCCCCAGGACGTTCCCCGCGGGGTTGCACAGCCCGCCGATGTTGCCCACCGAGCCGTTGGGGTTCCAGGGGTAGCCCGCGTACTCCCCCCGGTCGTCCACGTAGCGGAAGACGATCTGGTCGTTCTCCGCGAGGCGCTCCAGGATGCCCTCCTGCTGGTCCCTCGGGAAGGTGAGCTTCCCCTCCGTGTGGGCGCTGGGCGCCTGGATGATCTGCCCCCGCGGGAGGGCACGGGTGAACACGCAGCTGCCCCCGTTCTCGTGCCTCATCAGGGTGGGACGGCACTCGTACCGCGCGGAGTCGTTCGTCCCCAGGACCGCCTGCGGGATGGGGGCCATGACGCCGTCCAGGGCCGGCAGGAGCCCCAGCTCCACGAGGACCTGGAACCCGTTGCACACGCCGAGGACGGGCTTCCCCGCCTCGATGAAGGTCGCGAGGTCGGTCGCGAGCGTGCTCTTCATCCGAGCCGCGAAGATGGCCCCCGCCCGGACGTAGTCCCCGCTGGAGAAGCCGCCGGGGATCATGAGGATGTCGAAGTCCTCCAGGGACCGGCGACGCTCCGAGGCGACGCCGCCGTCGATGAGCTGCTTGAGGTGGACCTTCTCCGCCCGCGCCCCAAGCTCCCCGAAGCACTGGCGGGACTCGTCCTCGCAGTTCGTGCCCTCGATGAGCAGGACGGCGACGCGGACGTCCTCGGCCTTCACCCGACCGCCCCCATGTAGCTCGGGAGGGTCGCCCGCCACGTCGACCGGAGGACCTCCACGGGGAGGGTGGCCCGCCGGCCATCGCTGCGGATCACCAGGGCCTCCCCGCCCACGGTGCCGAGGCGGCGCAGGGCTCTCCCGGCCATCGCGGCCTCGAAGGCCTCCGCCCGGTCCTCTCGCACCTCGAAGACCCACCGGGTGTTGCTCTCGGAGAAAAGGAGGGCGTCCAGCCGCGGCGCGGGGAACGCGGTCAGGTCGATCTCCGCCCCCACGTCCCCGCCGATGGCCATCTCCGCGAGGGCCACCGCCAGCCCCCCATGGGAGACGTCGTGACAGGCGGCCACGTGGCCGGCCTGGATCGCCCCCACCACCGCCTCCACGGAGGCATGCAGCTCCGCGGGGTCCACGTCGGGCACCGTCGGGCTGAACCCGCCCCGGAGGGCCAGGTACTCGCTCCCGCCCATCTCCGCGCGGGTCTCCCCCAGCAGGTAAAGCCGGTTCCCCTCGCCCTTGAGGTCGGAGGTGACGCACCGCCGCACGTCCTCCGCGATTCCCACCCCCAGCAGCGCGGGCGTCGGCGGCACCACCCCCAGCTCGCTCTCGTTGTAGAAGGAGACGTTGCCGGACGGGATGGGCAGGCCCAGGTGCGCCGCCACCTCCCCGACGCCCCGCACGGCCTCCGCGAACCAGCCGAGGCGGTCGGGCTTCTCCGGGTTCCCCCAGGACAGGCAGTCGGAGAACGAGTCCGGGCGGGCGCCCACCGCCGCCAGGTTCCGGCACATCATGTCCACCGCGCTCTTCGCCCCGCGATAGGGGTCGATGCGGGTGAGGAGGGGCGTGGAGGCGGAGGTGATGGCCATCCCCCGCCAGGAATGCGGGAGGGGCTTCAGCACCGCCGCGTCCCCGTGGCAGGCCTTCCCAATCACCCCCTGCAGGGGCTTGAGGGCGGTGGCCCCGCGCACCTCGTGGTCGTACTGGCGGATGACCCACTCCTTGCTGGCGATGTTGGGGCGGCCGAGGAGCTCCAGGATCGTGAGGCTGTAGTCCTCGGGCTCGTCGGGGAGGACCTCCTCCCGCCTCATGGCCTCGAACGGGGGCGCGTCGAAGGGGCGGCAGTACTCCGGCCCGCCCGTGTAGAAGTCCAGGTCCATCTCGAGGATGACGTGCCCCATGTAGCTCACCCGGGCCACCTTCTCCGGGATCGTGCGGCCGATGACGGTGGCCGGGACGTCGTAGAGGGCGAAGACCTCCAGGACCGCGTCCACGTTCTCCGGGGGCACCGCGAGCATCATGCGTTCCTGGGACTCGCTCACCCAGATCTCCCACGGCGCCAGCCCCGCCTCCTTCATGGGCACGTCGTCCAGGGCCACCTCCGCCCCGAACCCGCCCGCGAGGGCCATCTCCCCGACGACGCAGCTGAGGCCGCCGCCGCCCAGGTCCTTCATCCCGTGGATCAGCCCCTTCTCCACGACCTCCAAGCACGCGTGCATGAGGGGCTCCTTCATGATGGGGTCGCCCAGCTGGACGGCCCCGCCCTGCCACTCCTCCTCCATCTCTTCCGTCAGCTCGACGGACGCGAACGTGACCCCGTGGATGCCGTCCCGCCCGGTCTTCCCGCCGACCAGGATGAAGATGTCCCCCGCGGCCTTCACGGCGTTCTTCTGGATGTGGGCCTTCTTCCCGAGGCCGACGCAGCCCACGTTGATGATGACGTTCCCCACGTACCCCTCGTCGAAGAGGACGGAGCCCGCGAGGGTGGGGATGCCCACCCGGTTGCCGTAGTCCCGGATGCCCGCCACGACCCCGCCAAAGAGGTACTGGGGGTGCTTCACGCCCGACGGGAGCTTCTCCGCCGGGTAGTCCAGGGGCCCGAAGTGGAGCGGGTCCACAAGGGCCACGGGCTGGGCCCCCATGCACAGCACGTCCCGCAGGATGCCGCCGATGCCCGTGGCGGCGCCGCCGTACGGCTCGATCTGCGAGGGGTGGTTGTGGCTCTCGATTCGCAGCGCGTACGCGTGGTCTTCGTCGAACTCGACGACCCCCGCGTCCCCCCGTTCGAGGATCCTCGCCCCCGCGATGCCCAGGAGGTGCTGCCGCAGGAAGACCTTGGAGGACTTGTAGCAGCAGTGCTCCGACCACGCCTGCCCCAGGGACTGGATCTCCACGTCCGTGGGGTCCCGACCCACCTCCGCGAAGTGGGCCTGGAGGGTCTTCATCTCATCCAAGCTCAGGGCCAGGCCGCCTTCCTCGCTGACCGCGACCAGCTCGTCATCCGAGGCGTCTAGAATGCGGACTCGATTCAACTCGAAGGGGGCGTCGACGGGCTCGTAGCGCTCTCCCACTCGCGGCCTCATACGACAATACGGGGCGCTTCTTATTGGTTTGTTTTTGTCAGAAGGTGTCGACCCGACGAAGTCATGGAGGGGCGGGCCCCGAAGGACCGCCCTCAGACCCTTTACCGTCTATACCCGTACGTCCGGTATAAGCATAGTCCATAAGGCGACCCACCCCGAGTCCGTGCCGCGGACGCCTCGTCAGGCGACGGAGGGCACCACATGAAGCGACTCGCGATAGCCATAGCGGTCGTGGGAGTAGCGGTCTTGGTCGGCTTGTTCGTCCACGCGTGGGCGGAGCCGGCGAGCCCCGAGACGTCCCCCACGGATGGCACCCGGAGTCCCGCCACCTACGTCGGCGTGGACGTGTGCAAGGGGTGCCACTCCACGACCCACCAGGACTGGAGCTTGACCAACCACGGCCAGGACTTCACGCAGTACCCCTACCGCGGGGGCGTCGTGAACAAGCTCACCATGTCCGGCGGTCGTTGCCTGTCCTGCCACGTCGTGGGCTACGACGAGACCGCGAACGGCGGCTACGACAGCGGCGAAGCGTGGAACAGCTCCCACAACATCAAGCTCTTGGGAATCCAGTGCGAGTCCTGCCACGGGCCGGGGAGCGACCACGTGGGGACCCAGGACCCCGCCGCCATCGCCGGCCGGCCCACCCCCGAGGCCTCCTGCTACGGCACGGACGAGATGGGCTGCCACGGACCCCCACCCGGACACTTCAACTACTGGAACCAGTCCGGGCACGCCGTCTCCCTCCAGGCGGCCGGCGGGTCCGTCGCCACGAACCCGGGTTGCCAGAAGTGTCACACCCGCGAGGGCTTCATCAACTTCCTCGACGGGGTCACGGGCACCGTCACCGACCCCAACTCCATCGACTGCGCCGCGTGCCACGACCCCCACGAAGCGACGAACCACGTCCAGCTGCGGGTCCCCGAGGAGGAGCTGTGCGGCCTCTGCCACAACAACGGCCTCGGCCCCGCGGAGCCCGGGCCCGATCCGCACCTCCACCACCCCCAGGCCGAGATGAACGCCGGCTACGGCGGCGCGAACCTCACGATGCCCGCAGGCATGGCGGGTGTGAGCTGCGTGGACTGCCACATGTGGCAGACCCCCGAGGTCTCCCACGGCCTCCCCGTCACGGACATCATCGGCGGGGAGGAGCACTGGAACCACTGGTTCGAGCCCTCGGCGGACGCGTGCGCCGCCTGCCACGCGCCCAACATACTCGCTCTCATGCCCGGGGAGGACAAGCCTACCCCGCAG
>CAYFXO010000036.1:9668-14280 GCA_964347125.1 uncultured Methanomassiliicoccales archaeon
CGCAGCCGGACCCCAGCGACGAGACGAACTACACCCTCTGGCAGGAGTGGGAGACCTTCGAGCCCCTCTGGGAGGGCGAGGTCCACAAGTGGGAGCTCGTCATCGAGTCCTGGCAGGCGCAGACGGGCGCCCGGTGGGCGGAGGTGGACGCTCTCGTCGAGGCGGCCCACGACGACCTCCTGGTCCACAACGCCAGCGCCGATGCGGACCCGGAGAAGCTCGCGAAGGCCTGGGCGCTGTACTACGACGCCCGGTGGAACTTGGACTACATCGCCGCGGACGGGAGCGGCGGGGTGCACAACTTCGACTACGCCATGGGCCTCCTCACCGCCGCGGAGGACGACGCGCGGGAGATCCCCTCCCTCCTCGTTCCCCTCGCGCCCGACGAGCCAGAGCCGGCGGGCCTCGACACGAGCCTCCTCTACGCCATCATCGGGCTCCTCGTCGCCGTCATCATCGTGCTCCTCGTCCTCGTGGGACTGCTCAGATCGAGGATGCCCCCTGCCCCGGAGAGGCCGCCCGAGGAAGATTGAGGCCCCCTCGCCAAGACGGGCTCCGAGCATCGCCGGACGGGTCGGCGGGACCGGGGGCTCCTCCCTCCTTTCTTGACGCGGAGAGGGGACAGAATCGACGCTCGGCGGGCTAGTCCTCGGGAGCGGGCGGCACGCCGGGGGGCGCGGGCTCCGCGGCCGGCGCGGGGGGTGCCGGCTGCCCCATCGGCGCCGCCCCCACCGGCTCCACCTGGAGGTCCCTTGGCTTTACACGGACCTGGACCGTCTCCGGTCGGGGCCGGATGAGGTTCCACCCCGCCTTCGTGATGGACCCGCCCACGAGGAACAGGACCACGTGGAGGATCCCGACCAGGATCGCGATGGCGATGGGGAAGAGGATCGTGCCGAAGTCCACGTTGAGTTCGATGCCCTCCATCGGGTCGCGCGTCCCGGACCCGCTGTCCGTCTCCCCGGGCGCTGCCCGCAAGTCCGTCCCCGCGCGGCTGGAGCGATCGTCCGCATCGCGCACCGTGAGCCGCACGAGGTAGTTCCCTTCCGACGTGTACGTGTGCGCGGGGTTCGGGTCGTTGGAGCCTTCCCCGTCCCCGAAGTCCCACTCCCAGCTCGTGATGGCGGCGCTCCCCTCCACGGACGTGTCCTGGAAGGTCGCGTTCATGTCGTCGACGGTGTAGAAGAAGCCCGCCTGAGGGGCCGTCCCCCCGTCGCCGTCGGGCGGCGGCACCTGCTCCCGCATGAAGTTCCCGACGTTTCCGATGAGGGAGAGGGCGAGGAAGAACGTGACGAGCAGGATGACGATCCCGAAGACCATCACCGGCAGGCCGAGGTAGAAGGCGCGCTTGTCCGGGTCCATGGGGGCCGTGTCCGACTCCCTCTATATAAGTGGTTCTCTCCGGGTCTCCCGGCGGGCACGGGGCAGTCCACGGGGGGTCCCCCGCCATGGAGAAAGGTCCCCGGTCCCGTGTCGTGTCAAAGCCAGAGGAGGTGAGGACGGTGGACTGCAGCACGTGCCGGGTCTGGGCGACCCTCCCCGAGAAGCGGGCCGCCCGCGTGTGCGCCGCCTGTCAGAAGGCCAGCGCGCGTTCCGGCCGCCCCGCGTCGGACGACCCCTTCCCCGACTTACGCTGGCGGGCCGCGGGGGGCCTCTTGCCAAGGTTTATCCAGCCCTGACGCGTCCCCGAGGCACCATGCTCATGGAGCAGCGCCTCGTGGGGCCCATGCAGAACTTCTCCTACCTCGTCGGGGACCCCGCGACGCGGGAGGCGGCCGTGGTGGACCCCTCCTTCGACTCCGTCCCGATGCGGGGCCTCGCGGAGGAGCTCGACATGCGCATCACACGGATCCTGAACACCCACCACCACACGGACCACGTGAAGGACAACGAGAAGCTAGCGGCGGCGACGGGGGCCCAGATCGCCGCCCACCGCCTGAGCCCCCTGGAGGTGGACATCCCCCTGGACGACGGGGACGTCCTCGATGTGGGCGAGCTCCAGATCCGTGTCCTCCATACCCCCGGCCACTCTCCGGACAGCTGCTGCTTCCTGCTCCGGAAGTTCCTATGGACGGGGGACACCCTGTTCGTCGGCGACTGCGGGCGGACGGACCTCCCGGGCAGCGACCCCGGGGCGATGCACCGCAGCCTCTTCGAGGTCATCCTGGGCCTGGACGACGACGTCACCGTCTATCCGGGCCACGACTACGGGCCCATGCCCTTCTCCACCGTCGGCCACGAGCGGAAGACGAACTACACCCTGGAGCCCCGCACCCTGGACGAGTTCGTCCGGTTCATGGCGGAGCCCTAGGCGCTACCGTTCGAGGATCTCGATGCGGTAATCGTGGATGACCGGATTCGCAAGTAGCCGCCGGCACATCTCCTCCGCGGCGTCGGCCGCCGACCCCACGTCCCCTTCGAGCGTGATCTCGAACAGCTTCGCGGACTTCACGGTCTCCAGGGACTTGAAGCCCAGCAACCGCAGGGCCTTCAGGGTGTTCTCCCCCTCCGGGTCCGCGACGCCCGGCTTCAGATGCACCTCCACCCGCGCGACGACCATCGATCTCCTCCGGTCGGAGGAAGGCCCCGGTGCGTATTTAGGGTTGATGGGGCCCTCGTAGGCTGTCCATCAGGGGGGCGTGGGCCCGCGCGACGTCGAGGCGGAGCCGCCCCGCATCCAGCCACTGGTCGAGCAGGCCCATCCGGAGGAGGGCGTTGACCGCCCGACGGACCGACTGGGGGTTGATCCCGGGGGAGCGCGCCGCCAGGTCGCGGACCGTGTCGCCCCGTCGGAGGGTGCGGAGGACCGCCCTCTGGGTCGGGGTGAACCGCTCGCCCACGTCGACGCCGACGAGGACCGGGAGCCGCACCAGGTCGTCCTCACAGTGGTAGGCCTCGACGCCGTGGTGGAAGGCCGCGAGGATGGCGGCGTCGGCGAGGACCTTCGTCCCGCCGCTCACGTTGAGGATGGGGCGCCCGAGGGCCGACTGGACGTCCTGGATCTGGGCGGCGACGGCCCGGAAGCAGGCGGAAAAGTCGAACACGTCCACGGTCACGGGCGTCGCCACCCGCCCCGCCAAGGACTCCAGGCGGGCGATGTGCGCGTAGCCCGGACCCTCCAGGGCGTCCTCCCCGAGGAGTACCACGAGGCGGTCGTAGGAGAGGCCCCGCATCGCCCGCAGGACCTTGGTCTCGTCGAAGCCGAAGGTCGTGAGGAGGACGCGCTCGCCCGCCAGGTTCCTCACCCCAGGAGCAGTTCCGCCGCGGGGGCGGCCTCCACGATCCGGGCCCGGGCGTCCCTCGGGTCGACCCGCACCTGGGCCACGCCCTTCTGCACGAGCTCCTTGACGTGGTGGTTGATCGTCGCCTTGTGGAGGCCCATGGCGGCGGCGAGCCGCGTCTCGTTCAGCTCCTTCCCCGCGTGCTCCACGAGATGCGCCAGAACCTTCCGCTGCATCCCCGAGAGGGCCGCGGAGTACTCGATCTTCAACAGGGGCAGCCGGAGCTCCTCCCCCGTCTCGTCGTGGTAGTAGGTGGCGGGGATGCCCTCCAGGATGCACACGAGGAGGGCCGCGCTGCTCGTGAGGCGGGTGCCGCCGCCGATGTTGAAGAGGGGGACCGCGTGGCCTGCGCCTCGCTCCTTCTGGATGTCCCGGCGGATCGTGCGGGCGGCGTCGAGGAAGTTGTAGGCGTCGGGGAGTTCCACGGGCCGGACGGCGATCCCCATGGAGTCGCAGTAGTCCACCACGGAATCCTTGGCCTGGAGGGTGTCCGGGTGATCGCTGTGGTAGAACACGAGCTTCCCCACGTCCGGGGTGGAGGTCAGGGAGGGAATCAGGCTGTGGGGCCGCCAACCGAGGGTGCCGAAGACGACGTTCATGGTGCCACGGTAGTATGGTAGAACGATTGACTATATTACATTCTGTCCTAACCGTTTCTGTTTCCTTCTAACCTTATTCATGCAGGGCCAAATAGCGCGGAGGCGCCCTTCCGCGCATTGATGGTGGACGGATCCCCTCGCCCTGCGAGCGTGTTCTTCGACGCGGAGGGGACGCTCTACCTGCCGAAGCTAGGTCACAGCTACCGCGAGTTCTGGGAGGGGGGTGAGCCGACGCTGGAGCGAGCCGCCCGCATCTTCCAGCTCGACCCGGATGCCCCAGGGGTCCTCCGCGCCCTTCGGCGGCAGGGGGTCCGCCTGGTCGTGGCGTCGAAGCACCGCGAGGCTCTCCTCCGATCCATGCTCATCCATTTCGGCATCTGGCACCTCTTCGACGCCGTCCTCGTCGGGGACGAAAAGGGGGTGTTGGTGGCGGACTACCTCCGAGAGCGGGGGTTGCGGAAGGACGACGCGGTCATGATCGGAGATCGCCCCCACCTGGACGTCCACCCCGTCGAGGCGGCGGGAGTGCGGGCCTATCTGCTGCGGCGCGAGCACAACGCGCGGGAGGGCGGTGCTTACAGGATCTGGGCTCTCTGGGACGTGCTCCGACTGGTGAGCCCCCGCGGGATCTACCGGTATCGGACGTAGGGCAGGCCGAAGACGTTGGACAGGTGTGCGACCTTGAGGTAGCCGTTCGTCAAGTCGTAGTAGCTGATGAGGCCGAGGCCGTCG
>CAYFXO010000037.1:0-8749 GCA_964347125.1 uncultured Methanomassiliicoccales archaeon
GCCCGGGTCGAGGACGGTGAGCTCGGCGAGGATGGAGAGGCAGCCCCCGGTACCCTCCACGAGGCCCGCGTCTTCGCACACCAGCTCGCGGCCCTCGAGGGTGCGCAGGGTCGCATGGGGGCCCCGCTGGGGACCCACGGTCCCCGCGAAGATGTTCGCCTCACCGATGAAGCGGGCCACGAAGGGGCCCGAGGGAGATTCGTAGATGTCCTCCGGCGGGCCAACCTGCTGGACGCTCCCGCCCCGGAGCACGAGGATGCGGTCCGCCATCTGGATGGCCTCGTCCTGGTCGTGGGTCACGTGGAGGGTCGTCATCCCGAGGTCCGTGGCGAGCTTCCGGAGTTCCCTTCGGAGCTCCAGCCGGAGGCGGGCGTCCAGGGCCCGCAGGGGTTCGTCAAGGAGGAGGATCTCGCTCCCCGTGGAGAGGGCCCGCGCCAGGGCGCACCGTTGCTGCATCCCGCCGCTCAGCTCGAGGGGGAAGGCATCGGCCCGCCCGATGAGGCGGACGAGGGTGAGCATCTCGCGGGCGAGGACGTCCCGTCGCCGTTCGGCCCAGTCCCGCACGATGGGACCGAAGGTCGCGTTGTCCCACACCGTGAGGTGATGGAAGAGGGAGTAGGTCTGGGAGAGGTAGGCGAGGTTCCGGTCCTCCGGCGGGAGCTCGTCCGCGGGGGCGTCGTGGAGCCACACCTCGCCCTCGTCCTGCTCCAGGAGGCCGGCGATGATCCGGAGGAGGGTGGTCTTCCCCGCCCCGGTGGGGCCGAGGATGACGACGTACTCCCCCTCCTCCACGTCCAGGGAGACGTCCTGCAGGGCGGTGAGGTCGCCGAACCGCTTCGTGATGCCGCGGAGGGAGATCTCGGCCATGTCACTTCGCCCTCCGGGTGACGTAGCGCATGATCATCATGGCCGTGAAGGAGACGGCGATCAGGATGACGGTGGCCAGGGCCGCCTGGTAGTAGATCTGACTCTGCACGAGGCCCACGATGAATACGGGGGCGGTGATGGCGTCCGGGGACACCGCCAGGGTCGCCCCCGTCTCGCCGATGCTGCGGGTGAAGGCCATGATGGCCCCCGCGAGGATGGAGGCCTTGATGAGGGGGAAGGTGACGCGGCGGAAGACCTGGATGGGGCGGGCCCCGAGGGTCCGGGCCGTCTCCTCCAGGGAGGGGTCCAGCTCCTCCATGGCCCCCACCACGTTCCGGACGATGAAGGGGAAGGTGAAGGCCACGTGGGCCATGACGACGAGGACGAGGGTGGGGATCCCGCTGAACCAGCCCGTCCAGAAGAGCCCGAGGGAGAAGCCTAGGGCCGCGGAGGGGACGATGTAGGGGATGTTGACGAGGGTGTCCATGATGCCCGCCGCCCGGCGGTACTTGGAGCGGGTGATGAAGATGGCCATGGGGATGCCCACCGCCAGGTCCACGAGGGTCGCCACGGCCGCGACGAAGAAGGAGAGGGAGATGCTGTTCCAGAAGCCGTTCCAGTCCCCGCCCGCCTGGGGGTCCGCCGTGGCCAGGAAGCCGAAGAGGAAGAAGGAGGGGAGGAGGACCATGAAGGTGAGGAACCCGAAGGCGGCGATGTCCCGGAGGATGGGGGCGGACCCCTTGCTCAGGCGGCGCTCGAAGGTGGGCCACACCTTGCGGATGGGGATCTTCCCCCGCGAGGTGACGACCTTCACCACGAGCAGGAGGACGATGGCGAGGACGATCATGAGGATGCTAACCAGGGCGAGGGCGGGGACGAGGTTCGGGTCCCCGCTCGACAATCGATTCCACGTCCCGATGAGGGCGGTCCCGTTGAGCTCGGTGCTTTGGATGGCCGCCAGGGCGCTCATCACGCCTCCCGTGTCGCTGAGGGCCTTCGCCAAGACCAGCGTGAGGCCCGTCGCCATCCCGGCCCGGAACATGGGCAGGGTCACAGTGCGGGCTGCGGTCAGGGGACTCGCCCCGCAGGTCCGGGCAGCGACCTCGTAGGAGGCGTCGATCTCCTGGAGGATGGCGGAGATGGAGCGCACCATGTAGGGGAAGGTCGTGGCGAAGTGGAGGAGGACCAGGATGAAGAACGCCGACGAGGTCCCGCCGAAGAGGGAGTAGGCCCCCGGCGGCTTCCCCGCGATGTCCGTGATGCCCCAAAAGAGGGCGACGGAGAACCCGAGGCCCGCGGTGGGCACGGCCAGGGGGGAGTCGATGAGGCTGTTCAGGAACGACTTGCCGCGGAACTTCCGGCGGACGAGGAACCACGCCAGGGGGAGTCCCGCGATGAGGTCGAAGAGGGCGACGACCCCCGCGACGGAGAACGACAGGAAGAGGGCGTGGTAGATGAGGCTCATCCGGTCGGGGTCCGCCAACACGTCCTCCTGGATGGCCTCCCAGCCGGTGAACAGGTAGGAGAGGACGGCGACGGTGGGGATGAGGACGATGAGGAAGAAGAAGACGAAGGTGAACGCGTACCAAGTGCCGCGGACGGTGCGGTGGGAGAGGGCGTCCACAATCCGCTTGCTCAACGACATGACGCCATCCCATCCGTAACCGCGGCCCGCCCCACCGTCGGGGGGGATGGCGAGGGCTTTCAAATCAATTTCCCTTCGGCCCCACCGTCCGTCACGGACTCGCTCTACGGGCCGAGGTCGAGGTCGCCGGACTCGAGCTGCTTGAGGAGCTGCCGGCGCATCTTGCGGTTGCCCGCGAGGCCCTTGATGGCCTTCCGGGACATGTTGTAGTGGCGGAGGAGCTCCTTCACGTCCCGGGGGGTCGTGCCGCTGCCGCGGGCGATGCGGCTCACCCGCGAGGCCTTCACCACCCGCGGGTTGATCTTCTCCTCATGGGTCATGGAGTCCATGATGACCTTGAACCGCCGGAGGCGCTCCTGGGTCGCCCGCAAATCCTCGTCGGACATGGCCCCGCCCATCCCCGGGATCATGGAGAGGAGGGTCTTGAACCGCCCCATCTTCCCGATCATCTCCATCTGCTCGTACATGTCCAGGAGGGTGAACTTCCCGGAGAGCATGCGGCGGGCGGTCTCCTCCGCCTCCTCCTGGTCGACGACGCCCTCGGCGGCCTCCATGAGGGCCCGGAGGTCCCCCATGCCCAGGAGGCGGGAGATGAAGCCTGAGGGCTCGAAGCTCTCGAAGTCGTCCAAGTGCTCCCCGGTCCCGATAAACGCGATGGGCGCGCCCGTCTCGGAGACCGCGGAGAGGGCCCCTCCGCCCTTCGCCGTGCCGTCCAGCTTCGTCAGAATCACGGACGTGACCTTCACGGCCTCGTGGAAGGCCTTCGCCTGGGGCCCAGCCTGCTGGCCCACCGCCGCGTCCAGGACCAGCACGCTCTCGTCGGGCTTCAGGATCTTGGAGACGTTCTCCACCTCCCGGATCAGCGCGTCCTCCAGCGAGTGGCGGCCGCTCGTGTCCGCGATGAGGACGTCCACGTCCCCCAGGCGCTTCAGCCCTTCCCGCGCGATCTTCTCCGCGGACTTCTCGTCCCGGTCGCCGTAGATGGGTGCCCGGACCTGCTCCGCAATCTGCTCCAGCTGGTCGTAGGCCGCGGGTCGGTGGGTGTCCGCCGCGATGAAGCCGACCTTGAGCCCGCGGCGTTGGTAGAATCGGGCCAGCTTCCCCGCGGTCGTCGTCTTCCCCTGGCCGTAGAGGCCGACGAGCATGATCCGCTGCTTCTCCAGCCGCGGCTCCTTGGCCTCGCCGAGGATGCCCACGAGCTCCTCGTAGATGATGCGGATGACGTGCTCCCGGGAGCTCATCCCCGCGGGGGGCTTCTCCGTCAACGCCCGCCGCTCCAGTTCCTTCGTGAGCTGGAGGACCATCTCCACGTTCACATCGGCCTGGAGGAGGGCCCGCTGCACGTCCCGGACGACGTCCTTCACGAGGCCCTTGTCCACGTGGGTGGCGTTGGCGATCTTCTTCAGGGCGTTCCGGAGGGAACTCCCCAGCTTGTCCAGGACCACGCCCGTTGCAGGAGGCGGGCGCTATATGAAGATTCACGTGCGGGAGCGACCGTCCGTGGCGGTCATACGGAGTCGTCATCCGCGGGGAGCACCCAGTACCCCCGGAGATGGGCGACCCGGGTCCGGACCACCAGGTCCCCAATCCTCCGCCGTCGGCTCAGGAGGAGGGCGGCGTCGATGAGGAACACGAAGAGGCCGACGAGGGGGACGGCCCACAGGGCCCGCACGAGGTTCCTCCCGGCGGCCTGCCCAGACCGCGCCGGGGCGAGGTCTTCGCTCCGGACCTGGAGGGCCAGGACCTTCTTCCCGATGGAGCCCCTCCACCCGGACATCTCGAGGCCGCCGAAGTAGGCGAACAGGAGGAGGCCGACGGCGAGACCGGTGACCCACGCCTTCAGGGCCAGGGGGTCGATGCGGGCGACCCCGGTCTCGGCGGCGCTCCCAATCTCCTCCGCATAGAACGCCCAGATGACCAGGGTGATGGGGAGGATCAAGACCGCGACGTCCAGGAGGAACGCGACGACGCGGCGGCGGGCCGAGGCCTCGGTGACGGTGATCTCCCCCGACCCCGCTTGGGACGTCACACGGCTCCCCTACCCCAGGGTACGGGACGGTGAGAATAAAAGAAGGGAGGGCTAGCCTTGTCAGAAGGGATGGGATGCACTCTAACGAACTAGCCCAAAATCCCTAGACCCGTTTACTGAATGGAAGGATTTAAGCGTTACGGAAAAGGGTCAAATAGGGGCTTCTATCCAGGCCCCCCGAGCAGCCCCGCCTTCTGGAGGGTCATCAGGTCCTCCGTGCTGAGCTTCTCCCCCCGCTTGAACCGCTCGTAGATGTCCTCGGCCTCCGCGCGGGCCGTCCGCTCCACCCCGGGGATCCGCCCCGTCCGCGTCTTCTGCTTGAACCCCCACAGGATCTTGTCGTAGTCGTGGACCTCGCGGATGAAGTCGATGTGCCTCTTGTGCTCCTCGTCCGCCATCATCTTGGTACGGATGAACTCCTCCTGGGCCTGGTCCGCCTCCGCCCGGATGGCGTCGCTCTGTTCGTAGAGGGCCATCATGGCGTCGTGCTCCTTCTGCGCCTGCTCCGCGAGCTCCCCCACCTGGTGGTGCGCCGTCTCCGCAGCCTCCCGGGCCTCTCCAACCTCCTCGAGGGCCGCCTTGACCTCCTCGTCCTTCTCCAGCTCCCGTTCCCGCTCCTCGATCTGGTCGCGAATCTTCGTGAGGCTCTCCACAAGGTCCCGTTCCTTCTCCACGGAGAGGACCGTGGTCTGCTGCCGGAACTCGAGGGCCTTCATCTCGCGCCGGAGCTTCCCCAGGGGGATGACGCCCCGGGGGGACTTCTCCCGCTTCAGGCGGTTCACCTGGCTCAGAAGCTCGTTCACCCGCTTGTTCCGGGCGTCCCGCTCCCGCTTCGCCTCCTTCACGGCGTCGTTCATCTCGTCCCGCTTCGTGCGGTGTTGCGCCGCCTGATCCAGGAGCTCCCGCACCTTCGCGTTCAGCTCGTCCCGCCGGTCCGCCCAGCTCCGCGTCTTGTCGTTTAGCTTGTCGCGGTGGTGGCGATGGCGCTCCGCCTCTTGGTTCGCCCGATCGCGCTTGTCTTGAATGTCCGGCAGGTCGATTTGAGCGTCTGGCATCCTGGCCAGACGCGACGATGCCGTCAGGACCTAATAACTGTTCCGTCCGCCGGGACCAGACGCTTCTCGTAGAGGACGGCCCGGGTGCCCCAGGTCCCCATGGTGAGCCCAGCCCGGGCCGCTCGCGTCGGCCACGGCGGCTCGTACGGGAGGTAGGCGCCAACGCTCACCATCCCGGACGCGGCCCCCAATCTGGAGGCCGCCCCGACCTGGGCGGAGAGGTCGTCCCCCAGGACCGTGAGCTCCACCACGTCCCGCTCGAAGTCCCGCCAGATCTCGGGGTCCAAGACGCAGGGCCGGCCCTTGGCGTCCAGATAGAGGCGGTCCGCTTGGTGGAGGTCCTCCAGAAGGGGTTCGCTGAGCCGGCAGAAGCGGAGGCGGAGGGGGACGTACCCGCGAGAGGCCTCGTAGACCGCCGCGGTCCGGGCGCGGGTCAGGACCTCGCCAGCGCTTGCGGGTCGTTCTGGCAGGTCTCTCCTGTCGGGTTCGACCTCCCCCCACCACCGCGTGAAGAGGCCGACCCGGTGGTAGCCCACGGACGCGAAGACCCCGTTCGCCTCCAGGTTGCGGGCGCCGGTCCAGAGCCGGATGGCGGTGGACCCCCACTGCGCCCCGGCCGCGTCGCAGGCGTGACAGAGGGCGGCGCCCAGGCCCTGCCTCCGGAAGGAGGGGACGACCCGGAGGGCGCTCAGCCAGCTGCTCCCGTCCAGGGCGCGGTCCACCTTCACGACCCCCGCGGGCTGGTCGCCGATGCGGGCGAGGAAGACGGTCCCCGTCGCGAGAAAGACATCCATCATCTGGAGCAGGTAGTCGTCCTCCGCCGTGGCGAGGCACACCTCGCGGACCGCGGGCTCGTCGGAGGGGTCGGCGACCCGAATCGTCCAATCACCCACGCCGTCGCCTCCAGAGGACGGCCGCGACGCTTCCGGTCCCGAGGATGGCGACGAGGAGGGCCCAGGAAAGCACGGGGAGCGGGGAGGACGGGGCCGACTCGGGGGAAGAGACGGTGATCACGAGCGTGTCCGTCGAGATTCTGCCGAGAGAGTCTGTCGCCACGGCGAGCACCCGGTACGTTCCAGGGGCGTCAAAGCCTTTGTGGACCTCCGTTCCCGCCGCCGTCTCCCCGTCCCCGAACCACCACTCCACGGCCACTGGCCCGGTGGGCCCGGTCTCCGCCCAGAACCTGGTGGTCTCCTTCGGGCGGAGGTTATCAGCCTCGCTGGCGACCTGGACTGTCAATGGTGTGGGGGTCACGATGAGACCCGCGGCGTCGTACCCCTCGTTCCCCGCCGCGTCCGCCACGCGCAACCCGATGAGGACCGTGCCTGGGGTCTCCCAAGAGAGGGTCACCGCAGGGCCGTAGTGCTCCTCCCCCCCGACGATCCAGGTGTAGTTCACGACGCCCACCTTGTCCCACGACCCCGTTCCGTCGAGGGTCACGGGTTCCCCAGTGGTGACGGTCCGGTCGGGGCCCGCGTCCGCTCGCGGTGGCGTCCGGTCCACCACGGTCACGACGACCTGGTCCTCCGAACTCTTCCCGACGAGGTCCGTGGCCGTCAGGCGGACGGCATAGGTCCCGGGCACCGGGTAGCTGTGGATGACGGACTCTCCCTGCACGGTGGTCCCGTCCCCGAGGTCCCATTCGTACGTCGCGATCCCCAGGTCGTCCAGGGAGCCCTGGGCGTCGAGGTAGGCGGGCGACCCCGCCTCGAGCAACAGGTCCGACCCGCCATCCGCCGTGGGCGGGCTCAGGTCCACGGTGTCGAAGAACATCCGCACGAAGCCCGCGCTCGTCCGCTGGGCGAGGGGGAGCATGGCGCTGGCCGCGAAGTCGTAGTCGGACCCCGGGTCGCCCGCCGGGCCGTCCACGTAGGGGAACAGGTCGTAGCTCACGTGGGCGTTCGCGTCCACCCAATCGAAAGGGTCGGAGGTGTTCAAGAGAACCCCGTGGGGCGCGCCGGTCAGGGCGTAGAGGCCGCCGGCGTCCACTCCGTAGGCCGCTTGGTTCGTGAGGACCCAGGACTCGTACTCCGCGTGGCTGTCCAGGGCCGTCCGGCGGGCGTGGTGCGGGACCGTGAGGTCTTGGACGAGGTGGGTCGACCACCCCAAGTGGTATATCGCGTCCTTGCGATCCCCCGCCAACCAGGCGGAGACGGCCAGGGAGAACTGCTCTGCCGCCAGGTCCCCCGCCGACCGGAACCCCAGGAACCCGACGTGGGTGGCGGGGTCCATGTAGTGCTCGCGAGAATCCCATAGGGTCTCATCCGCCCGCATGCTCCCGAGGCGCATTTGGGTGAGGTAGCCCCCCTCGAGGAGGTCCGCCAGGCCGCCGTGGCCGTCCGCCTCCAGGATCAGTGGGACGCGGGTCATGAGCCACTGATGGGTGGAGGCGGTCGCGTCTAGGACGTCCGTCTCCGAGTAGGCAGCCGCGGCCGGGAGGAGCATCACCAGGAGCGCGAGGGTCGGGAGCGCCCGCATGGAGTCTCCTCAGGGCCGCCTTGGCACATAACCGTAGCGCCTTCCCCTACTCCTCTTCCTGCTCGTGGGAGAAGTACCTCCAGAGGTAGACGGCGACGAGGATCACGAGGATGAGGACGATGAACAGGATGACGGGCAGCCAATCGAACGGGGGCGCCGCGGTGCGGGGACCGACCACGACCTCGGTGCTCCAGCTCCCCTGCCCCCCGTCGTCGTCGGTGACGGTGAGGGTCACGGTGTAGTTGCCCTCCTCGTCGTAGGTGTGGGTGGGGCTCTGGGACGCGGCCGCGTCGCCGTCGCCGAAGTCCCACGACCAGGCGGCGAGTGTGCCGTCTGAGTCCGTGGAGGCGTCGGTGAATTGGACGGGGTCGCCCACTTCCGGGTTGACAGGGGAGTGGGTGAAGGCCGCCACCGGGTCGCGGTTGCGGACGTCCACTTGGGCGAAGGTGACGTTCGTGGCATCGTCGTCGTCGGTGACCGTGAGGGAGACGGTGTAGTTGCCGTCGTCCGCGTAGGTGTGGGTGGGGTTCGCCGCGGTGGAGGTGCCGCCGTCGCCGAAGTTCCACACGCGGGAGACGATGCTCCCGTCCAGGTCCACGGAGGTGTCCAGGAATTGGACCTCCTCCCCGGAGGAGGGGTTGGCGGGGCTGAAGGTGAAGGCCGCGTCCGGCTCGC
>CAYFXO010000037.1:8759-9523 GCA_964347125.1 uncultured Methanomassiliicoccales archaeon
GGCCGAGCAGCCGCTCGGACCAGGGCGCCCGGCTGAAGAACACCCACCAGACGACGACGGCCACGGCGCCGATGGGTCCTCCCACCGGGGCGAACGACCCGGGCCATCTCGGACAGCCCCCGCTTCCAATTCGGCACATTGCGAATCCCGAAGGCCACCGTGGTCGCGTCCACGGATGTCATCCCCAGGGAGTCGTTCACCCAAAGGGTCACCGTGAAGGTCCCCTTGGCCGTGTACACGTGACTCGTCAGGGGGCTTGTGCTGGAGTCCGTCGCCCCGTCGCCGAAGTCCCAGTCGTAGGAGACCAGGCTGGAGCCGGGGGAGGCCGTGGAGGCGCTGGCGTTGAAGGTGAGGGGGACGTCGATGAAGGTGAAGCGGGGCGGGCCCACGTCGGCGCCAGGGAGGTTGTAGTTGTCCGCGACGAGGAACTGGAGGTTCGCGTCGTTCTCGTCCACGGAGATGCTTCCGTCGCTGTCCCCGGAGGCCTGGAAGTAGCCCGTGACGTTGTCGTAGCCGCCGCCGTAGAGGCCGTCGGTGAGGAGGTTCCACGTGCCCACGTAGGTCCCGCCGTCCGTGCCGGAGGGGGGCGGGGAGCAGTCCACGTCGTCCGCCCCGCCCGCGGTGTCGTTGCTCAGGTCCGCCCGCTCGTCGTCGGGGGGCGGGAGGATGTCGTCCTCGCACAGGAGGATCGCCACGGTCACGGAGGTGGCCTGGACCTGGAAGAGGTGGTCCTGGTCCACGATGAGGTCGTCCACGTTGTCCGG
>CAYFXO010000037.1:9546-14017 GCA_964347125.1 uncultured Methanomassiliicoccales archaeon
CAAGTAGGACCAGTCGGCGGGGTCCCCCGGGAGGCCCTCGACGGGGTCCACCGCGATGATGCGGTGGACGGTGACGGTGACGGTGGGGTAGACGGGAGGGGCCGCCGCCGGGCGAGGCGTCAGTACGGCGACGCTCAGGACCAGCCACGCCGCGACTATCGCCACACGGAGGGCGGCCGCATGAGGCCTGCGCTCCGTCGTCCGTGTCATCTCGCCCTCACCCCAGCTTCCACAGCCGATAGGCCTCCGTCCCTTCCTGGTAGCAGTAATGGATCGTGTTGTAGTCCCGCTTCAGGGCCATCACGTCCCGCTTCACTTCCTCGGGCGGCTCCTTGTCCTTCACGACCCGGGCCAGGAGCCCCGCAACGTCCGTCATCTCCCCCTCCTTCATCCCGATCCGGGTGAGCTCCTGGGTCCCCAGGCGGATGCCGCTGGGGTGGACGGGGGAGGTGTCCTCCGGCAGGAGGTTCTTGTTCGTGATGATGTTCGCCGCCTCCAGGTCCTCCGCCACCCTCGCCCCCCCGCCGTCCTCGGAGACGTCCAGGGCCAGGGTGTGGGACTCGGTGAACCCCAGGGCCTCCCCGAGCACGTGGAACCCCCGCTCGAACAGGGCCTGTCCGAGGGCCTTGGAGTTCCTCACGATCTGCTCCGCGTACTCGTAGCCGAAGTCGATGTGCTCCGCCAGGGTCACTCCGAGGGCGGCCATGGCGTGAAGGTGGTGGTTGCTCACGACCCCGGGGAACACCCCCCGGAGAAGCTTCTTCTCCGTGTCCTCGTCCCGCGGGTTCGCCAGGAGGATGCCATGCTGCGGGCCCGGGAGGGTCTTGTGGGTGCTCCCGGTGATGATCTCCGCCCCTTCTCGCAGGGGGTCCTGGAACTGCCCGCCCGCGATGAGGCCCAGGACGTGGGCGCCGTCGTACCAGACGTGGCACCCTGCCTCCTGGAAGGCGTCCTCCAATTCCTTGAGGGGCGTGGGGAAGAGGTACACGGACTGGCCGAAGAGGGCCACCTTGGGCTTCTCCTCCACGAGGAGCTTCGCGGTGGCGTCCACGTCCAGGTTCATGGTCTCCTGGTCCCAGGGGTAGGTGAGGGCCTGGAGGCCCCGGACCCCCACGGCACCGAACTTCGCGGTGCTGATGTGGGCCCCGTCGCTCAGGGCAACGGTCGTGATGAGGTCCCCGGGCTTCAGGAGGGCGAACAGGACCGCCAGGTTCGCGTTCGTCCCCGAGATCGGCCGCACGTCGGCGTGGCCGCATCGGAACAGGTCCTTCGCCAGCTCCGTGGCCTGCCGTTCCACCTCGTCCACGAAGAGGTTCCCTTGATAGTAGCGCTTCCCCGGCAGCCCCTCCGCGTAGCGGTCCATGAAGTCCGTGAGGAGCATCTCCCGCGCGAGGGGCGAGATGAGGTTCTCCGAGGCGATCATGGGGAGCGAATCCCGGAACCAGGCGTGGTGTCGCTCCACGGATTCCCGGAGGGACCGCACCGCCTCGAACATGGGCCAGGCCTCGCGGCCACGGATGAGGTTTCCAGATTAAAGGCCTGTGGTCAGAAGACGGTGACCTTCCCCTCGACGATCTCGGTGGTGAGGCTCCCGATGTCCGCCAGCCACCCGTCGGCGACGGACTTCGCCTCCCGGGCCGCCTTCTCCAGCCTCACGCCCTCCGCCAACGCGAGCTGGATGCTGGCCGTCTGGGGCTCGTCGATGGGGCTCCCGATCTGGGAGACGATGCGCACGTGGGCCTCCTCCACGTCCCCGCCGGCGTTGTCGGCGATGTCGTGGGCGATCTTGTGGGCGAGGATGTTGTACAGCTTCCCCACGTGGGTGACGGGGTTCTTCCCCGCGGCCGCCTCCATGCTCATGGGGCGGTAGGGCGTGATGAGACCGTTCACGCGGTTCCCGCGGCCCACGGAGCCGTCGTCGCCGTTCTCCATGGAGAGGCCCGTGACGGTGAGGTAGTAGATGCCCTCATCCGGGTCGTCCCCCGTGTTCACGTCCACGACCACCGTCCGGTCCGTGTACTTCACCGCGAGGTCCAGCACCCGCTCCGCCAGCTCCTCCTTGACGGAGGCGTAGTGGTCCGCGTCGGGGATGAACTTGTCCACCATGGCGGCCGCCAAGGTGAGGCGCACCCGGTCCCCGTTCCGGCAGGCCATGACCTTCACGTCCTGCCCCACCTCCTTCAGGTCCCGCTTGAGGTCCCCGTTGATGAACCGTTCCGTTTCCAGGGTGATCCGTTCCGTCTCCGTGAAGGGGGCGAAGGAGACGCCGAAGGAGGTGTCGTTGGCCAGGAGCTTCTGGGTCTCGTAGAGGCCCCGCAGGTCTACGCTCCCCTGGCTGATGCGGCAGTCGATGGAGACGTCCATGTCGGTGTCCAGGTGGGGGCAGTTGCGCTTCAGGTACTCCCGCGCCGCCCGCACCGCCGCCGACCGGTAGGGGAGGCGCTGGCCGTTCACCTCCGTGGTGGCCCGCCCCACGAGGAGGATGTAGATGGGCTCGAGGACCCGCCCCCCGCCGAACTCCGGGTCCGACTGGCCGCCTACGATCTGCGTCTCGTCCGTGTTGTGGTGCAGGATGCGGCCGAACCGGTCCAGGTACATCCGGCTCAGGGTGCGGCTCACGGTCTCCGCCAGCCCGTCCGCGACGCTGTCGGGGTGGCCAATCCCCTTCCGCTCGACGATCTCCGTCTCCTGCTTTTCGACGGGGGTATGGGTCATCGCTTCGACCACGATGTTTCGCGGCATTGAACTCCCCTGGCTCGCTGAAGTCGCGGGACGGGAATGGACCATTAAAGGCTTTGCGGTAGCGCCTCAGTCCGGCATGGGGACGCGGTACTCGAGGAAGTCCTCCGCGACCTCCGTGTGTTCGAAGATCGGGGTGGCGTCCTCCAGGAGGGGGCTCGTGTCCTCGTAGCGCGGGCTCACGTGGGTGAGGAAGAGCTTCCGGGCGCCGCACCGCTTCGCGACTTCCGCCGCCTGGCGGGAGGAGGAGTGGCCGTACTCGTTCCCCCGCTCCTCCAGGCTTCCGTCCACGGTGGCGTCGTGGACGAGGACATCGCAGTCCTTGGCGAACGCGATGAGGGCCTCGGAGGGGAGGGTGTCGCCGGTGTAGACCAGGCTCCGCCCCTTCCGAGGCGGCCCGAGAACGTCCTCGGGGGTGTAGGTCTTCTCCCCGACAGCGACGGACTCCCCCCGCTGGAGCTTCCGGTACAACGGCCCTTCAGGGATGCCCAGGGATTTCGCCCTCTCCAGGTAGAACCGGCCCGGCCGGTCGTCCTCCTGGATGCGGAACGCCAGGGCGGGGACGTTGTGGTGGGCGGCCGCCGCGTGGATCGCGTAGCCGTCCCCCTCCGCCACGGCCCCGTCCTCCATCTCGTGGGCGTGGACCGGGAAGCCCGCCTTGAAGTAGCCCAGCCGGAGCACCTGCTCCACCAGGGTCCCGATCCCCCGCGGGCCGTAGACGCTCACGGGCTCCTCCCGCTCGTTCATGTGCATGCTCTGCAGGAGTCCGGGGAGGCCCAGGAAGTGGTCCCCGTGGAAGTGGGTGATGAGGACCTTGTTGACCTTCATGAAGGAGAGGGGGGACCGCATGAGCTGCCGCTGGGTCCCCTCCCCACAGTCCAGGAGGAGCACCTCGCTCCCCATGCGGACGCCGATGGCGGAGACGTTGCGCTGCGGCGAGGGCCAGGTCCCCCCGGTCCCCAGGAAGACGATCTCCATCCGCCCTGCGTAGGAGGGAGGCCCCCTAAAGGTTTGCGGGGCGCCCGGCAAACCTCTAATAGCCCGCGGGCCATCCGCCGACCCGGGTTCTGGGGATGATTGTTCTCGATGGGGAGGGGCTGACCCTCGAGGGCCTGGCCGCCGCCTCGCGGCACGGGGAGTCCGTGGAGCTCGCCCGGTCCGCGAAGGAGAAGATGGCGGCCTCCCGCGGCATTGTGGACGACCTGATGGCCCGCGGGGAGCGGGTCTACGGCGTCAACACCGGCTTCGGCGTCATGGCGGACGTGGAGGTCCCCCCGGACCAGGTGGAGGCCCTGCAGCTCAACCTCATTCGGAGCCACGCCGCGGGCGTGGGCGACCCCCTCCCGGAGGAGCAGGTCCGCGCCGCGATGATCGTCCGCGCGAACTCCCTCGCCAAAGGCTACTCCGGGGTCCGACCCCTCCTCGTGGATCGGCTCGTGGCGCTTCTGAACGCGGGGGTGATCCCCGTCGTGCCCTCGAAGGGGTCCGTCGGGGCGAGCGGGGACCTCGCCCAGCTCGCGCACATGACCCTCCCGCTCGTCGGCGAGGGGGAGGCCATGTTCCAGGGGGAGCGGATGGCGGGCGATGCCGCCCTGGAAGCCGCAGGGCTCGCGCCTCTGACCCTCCAGGCGAAGGAGGGCATCGCCATGACGAACGGCACGGCCTTCATCGCGGGGATCGGGAGCCTGGTGGCCTGGGACGCCCTGCATCTCCTGAAGGACGCGTGCGTGGC
>CAYFXO010000038.1:0-13683 GCA_964347125.1 uncultured Methanomassiliicoccales archaeon
TCGCCGGTGTGGCGGCCCTGGAGGACGTCGCCGATGGTGGGCACGGGCCCGGTCATGCGGGCCGGGGGGTATTACCTTTACGCGGGGCACCCCGGCGGGCCTCCCGAGAGGGGCTTAAATAGCCGCCGCCGGATGCGAACCCCATGGACGAGGCGAAGCGCGTCCTCCGGACCGTGGAGAACGACCTCATGACGATCCCGGGGGTCATCGGCGTGGGGGTGGGGAGGACTCAGGGGCGGCCGTGCATCCAGGTCTACGTCGCGAAGTGGTCGGCGGAGCTGGAGGAGGAGGTGCCCGCGGAGGTGAAGGGCATCCCGGTGGTCATGGTGGAAGCGGGGGAGGTCCGCGCCCGGGAGAAGGAGGGGTGATGGGGCTCCAGCACGCGAAGCGCAGCCTGGAATGCACCCTCCTCGGCCTGCCGTGGCGGGACACCCGTCCCGGCGAGGTCCCAGGGGTCGTGGGCGTGGGCATCGGCACGAAGGTGGTCGACGGCCGGGACACGGGGGCCCGCTGCCTCAAGGTGTACGTAGCCCAGAAGCTCGACCCCGCGGATCTGGAGCCGCGCAATTGCGTCCCCGACCGGCTGGGGGGATGCCTCACCGACGTGGAAGCCGCGGGGGAGGTCCGGGCCCACGCGTTCTCGCAGCGCGTCCGACCCATCCCGGGGGGCAGTTCCATCGACCACCTCGGAGGGGGCACGGGCACCCTCGGGTGCGTCGTGGAGGACGCACGGACTCGGGAGCGACTCCTGCTGAGCAACAACCACGTCCTCGCGGCGGAGAACCGGGGGGAGGCGGGGGACCCGATCCTCCAGCCCGGGCCCGGGGACGGGGGCCGGGTGGAGTACGACGCCGTGGCGCGCCTCGCCGCCTTCCATCCTCTCCACGAGACGGGGGTGAACAACATCGACGCCGCCCTGGCGAAGCCGGACGACGACGCCCTCTTCGAGGGGGAGCTGCGGGGCCTCGGGCCGGTGCGGGGGACCGCCCGGCCGCGGGTGGGGATGCGGGTGCGGAAGAGCGGACGGACGACGGAACTCACGGAGGGGCGGGTCATCGACGTGGACGCGACGATTCGCATCATCTACACCGGCGGCCTCCTCCTCTTCAAGGACCAGATGATCATCCGGGGGGAGGGGCGACCCTTCAGCTCGTTCGGCGACTCCGGGTCCCTCGTCGTGGACCGGCGCAATCGGGCGGTGGGCCTCCTCTCCGGCGGGTCACCCTTCGTCACGGTGGCGAACAAGATCCTCTGGGTGTTGCGAGGGATGAAGGTCCGGTTCCCGCGGGGCGCCGCCGCGTGATCCGGCCGGCGAGCCTGGAGGACCTGGGTGCGCTGGAGGCCATCGAGGCCGCGTGCTTCGGGGGGGAGGCGTTCCCGCGGACCTTCTTGCGGAGCCTGCTGACGAACCCGTCCACCGCGACGTTCCTCGCGATCGAGGAGGAGACGCCAGTGGGATCCGGGATGGTGGCCGTGGAGCGGGGCGCGGGGCGCATCCTATCCGTGGCGGTCGTCCCACGGTTCCGGGGCGGTGGGCTTGGGCGGGCGTTCATGGAAACGATGGAAGCCGAGGCCGCCCGCCGCGGGGCGACGGTCATCGAGCTGGAGGTCGGGGTCCGGAACGAGGCGGCCCTCGGCCTCTACGAGGGGTTGGGCTACGCGGAGTCGGTGCGCCTCCCCGGCTACTACGGCGCCGGGAAGGACGCGGTGCTGATGGTGAAGCGCCTGACCAAGGACCGCTGAAGGCGGCGGGATCTACGGGACTACCCGGACTCCGAGGGGCCGCACGCCTGGACGCAGCACCGCGGGCTCTCCCAGAAGTCCTGGCCGAGGCGCACGAGGGTCTCATCCGTGGAGGTGATGGCGTACTCGCTCCCGTCCATCGTGTAGTTCACAGTGAGCATCTGCTCCCCGTCGGCGACCAGGATGACGCCGGAGCAGACGACGGTCCGGATCTCGGCCAACCGCTCCAGCTCCGGCTCCAATTCCATCTCGGGGATGGCCAGGCGGACCTCCACGCCGCGGCGGGCGGCCGCCAGTAGCTCCTCGGCGAGCTTCTCCACGGTGGAGACCTCCGAGGTGATGAGGATGAGGTCCTTTCGCGCGGAGGCCGCGAGGCTCCGGGCGCGGGCGAGGACGTTGGAGGCGCCCTTCACGATGTACGCGATGTCCATCGTCGGGGACCGGGTGGCGGCCTGGAGGGGTTCGAGGAGGGCTCCGATCCGGGAGACGGCGCTTTGCTCCCGCTCGTGCTTCGCGTCCAGGAGCTCGCGCAGGCGGGTCTGCACCTCTGTCGGGGGGACGGCGCGGTAGCGCTTGGGCTTCCCCGCCTGTACCTCCACGAGACCGCGCTCCACGAGCTCGTTGAGGGCGTAGTAGATCTTCGAGTCCGGGATGCCCGTCTTCAGCACCAGGTCCCCCGCCGTGGCGTCGGCCATCCGGGCGAGGGCGCTGAAGGCGTCCGCCGCGTAGCCCGAGAGGCCGAACTCCCGCAGCGTGGCGCCGATCTGCTCCATGGAGTCCTTGGAGGCCTCCTCCAGGAGGACGTTCGCCCGCACCGTCGCTTCCGCCATCTACGTAGAAAGAGGATGCGAGAGTATATTAGGTTTCCTACTACTACCGGGTAGTAGATAACATGAACGCGAAGGACGAGTCCCGGTGGGCCGAGGTGAAGGAACACTACGGGAGGGCCGCCCAGGAGGAGGCCTGCTGCGGGCCCTCCTACGCCAAGGAGGAACTCGACGAGGTCCCCCCAGCGGCCCGCCTGAGCTACGGGAGCGGGAAGCCCGTCCGCCACGCGGACCTGCGGCCCGGCGAGGTCGTGGTGGACCTGGGCAGCGGGGCAGGCCTGGACGCCTTCCTGGCCGCCGCGAAGGTCGGGGCGGAGGGCCGCGTCATCGGCGTGGACATGACCCCGGAGATGCTCGCGCGGTCCCGGAGGGCGGCCGAGGACGCGGGGATCGAGAACGTCGAGTTCCGCGAGGGGAACATCGAGGCCCTCCCCCTTGAGGACGCCTCGGCGGACGTCGTCATCAGCAACTGCGTAATCAACCTCAGCCCCGACAAGGCCGCGGTGTTCCAGGAGGCGAACCGGGTCCTGGCGCCGGGGGGCCGCCTGGTGATCTCGGACATCGTCCAGGAGCGGCCACTGAACCTGCAGGAGGATTGCGGATGCGTCTCCACGGCCATGCTCCGCGGGGAGTACCTGGACGCGATCCGGGACGCGGGCTTCGAGGACGTCGAGCTCCTCGAGGACAGCCCGGCGGTCGTGACGCGGGAAGGGTTGGGGGCGTCCGCCATCACGCTCCGAGCCGTGAAGGGGGCGCGCGCCTCGTGAGGCCCCCCCTCTCGAACGGCCTGGGCAAGGCCCTCGTCCGCGACCGGGTCCGGGAAGCCTCCGGCGAGTGCTGCCGCGCATACCTCCGGTCCGAGCGCCCGTCGGCGTAGTCCGGACCCGCGGGCCCGCCTCGCCGGGCAAGGAGCCTTCTTATAGCGACGGTCCCTCCCGAGCCCTGGGGGGTCCCCCTGACCGCACCGTCTCGGGCCATCCGCTGCCGCGACCTGACCAAGGACTTCGGTCCGGTGCGGGCCCTGGACCATCTCACCCTGGAGGTGCCGCGGGGCGTCACCTTCGGCCTCATCGGCCCCAACGGCGCCGGGAAGACGACGGCGATCCGCCTCTGGTTGGGGCTGACGCCCGCCGCCGAGGGGAGCGCGGAGGTCCTCCGAGAGCCCATCCCCCCGCGGGCCGTCCTCCGCAGGATCGGGTACCTCCCCCAGAGCCTGGCCATCTACGACGACCTCACCGTGGGGGAGAACCTCGCCCTCTTCGGCCGCCTCATGGGCATGGACGAGGCCGCCATCGACCGGCGCACGGGGACCATGCTGCGCCTCGTGGAACTCGAGGAGCGGCGGGGGGACCCGGTGTCCACCCTCTCCGGCGGGATGAAGCGCCGCAGCTCCCTTGCCGCGGCCCTCCTCCACGACCCCGACCTCCTGCTACTGGATGAGCCCACCGTGGGCGTGGACCCGGAGCTCCGGGCCGAGTTCTGGACCTACTTCGGCGACCTCACCGCCCGGGGGAAGACGGTCCTCATCACGACCCACTACATGGAGGAGGCCTCCCGCTGTGATCGGGTCGCCCTCCTGTTCCGCGGGAAGCTCCTCGCCCTGGACGCCCCCGCCGCCGTGAAGGCGCGCACGGGGACGGACAACCTGGAGGACGCCTTCCTGCAGCTGCTGCGCGGCGAGCGGAGGAGGGAGGCCGCGTGAGGCTCCAGCGTATCCTGGCCATCACCCGGAAGTCCCTGGGCCAGTTCCGCCGGGACAAGCGGACGCTGGGGTTCATCCTGATCATGCCCCTCATCCTGGTCCTCGCGTTCGGGTACACCTTCGGCGGGGAGGTCCACAACGTCCGGGTCCTCGTGGTCAACGAGGACGAGGGGCCCCTGGCGGCCGCCCTCCTGGGCTTCGTGACCGGCGACACCCTGGACCTGGTGGACTTCAAGGGGGCCTCGGACGCCCGGGAGGAGGTCGAGGCGGGGCGGGCGTGGGCCGCCCTCCACTTCCCCGCGAACTTCACCCAGAACCTGATGTCCCCCACGGAGGGCGCGACCCTCACGGTGATGCTGGACGGGTCCTCGCCGCCCATCGTGAGCGCCGTCCTCGGGACCCTGCGGGCCGCGGCGGAGGACGCCCTGGCGGGGGTCGGCGGGGACGCCGGCTTCGCCCTGGACCAGGACTTCGTCTACGGCTCGGAGGACACCCGCTTCATCGACGCCTTCGCCCCCGGCATCGTCGCCCTAGCGGTCCTCATGGTCACCACCATCCTCTCCATCATCATCATCGTCCGGGAGAAGACCGGGGGCATGCTGGAGCGCCTCTTCGCCACCCCCCTCCGGGCGGGGGAGTTCGTCCTCGGCCACGCCCTGGCCCTGGCCCTCCTCGCCCTCGCCCAGAGCGCCGTCGTCCTAGCCGCCACGCTCCTGCTGTTCAACATCCAAGTCGCGGGGCACCTCGGCCTGGCCTTCGCCGTCCTCCTGCTGTTCGGCGTGGGGAACGAGGGGCTGGGGATCATGCTCTCCGCCATCGCGAAGAACGAGCTCCAGGCCATCCAGACCATCCCCCTGATCCTGTTCCCCGCCCTCCTCCTGTCCGGGGTGTTCTACCCCATCGAGGCCATCCCCGCGGAGTTCCAGCCCCTCTCCTACGTCGTGCCCCTCACCTACGCCGCCCACGCGTTGCAGAGCGTGTTCCTCCGGGGGTGGGGCCTCGCGGAGGTGGGCCTCGACGTCCTCGTCCTCTTCGCCTACGCGGCCCTGACCCTCGTGGCGGCGACCCTCTTCGTGAGGCGGCAGGCCTGAACGACGGCGGGGCGCGGTAAGGAAGCGGCGACAAGTTTAAACGACGACCGCGGATAGTCCGGAAGCTTGTCTGAACTGCTCCACATCCCGCGCCGCTTCTTCGTCACTTCCGGGAAGGCCGTGTCCATGGTCTCCGACCTGAACGCTTTCGACCGGGCGCTCCTCAGCGCCCGCATCGGGGAGCAGAACCTCGTGTCGGTCTCCTCCGTGCTGCCCATAGGGGCCAAGAAGGTGAGGCGGCGGGACCTGCCCATGGGCGCCATCACCCACTGCGTCCTCGCCCAGCAGCGGGGCGGGGAGGGGGAGATGATTGCCGCCGGCATCGCGTACAGCTATCGGAAGGACGGCCAGGGGGGGTATGTGGCGGAAGGTCACATGCACGGCACTCGCAAGGCCCTGAAGGAGATCCTGGAGTGGAAGCTCGGGGAGATGTCGAGGCTGAGGGACGTAGAGCTGGAGACCATCGAGTATCGCATCGAAGAGGTGTCGGTGCCCATGGACCACTACGGGGCCTGCGTCGCCGCCCTAGTCTTCGTCGAGTGACATGTACGGCGTCGTCGTGTGCTCCCGCTGCCAGAGACCGAGGGCGGCGGACTTGAGGGGGAAGACGACCCGGTGCGCCTGCGGCTACACCATCGACCTGACCGAGGCCGTCGTCCGCTTCCGCGACCCGTCCGCCTCCCGCGTGGCGGAGGCCGTGCGGGCCCTCACCGAGGAGGCGGCCGATTTGGCCGACGAGGCGGCGCTCCCGCCGGAGTCGGACGCCGTCGGGGAGGCCGTCCGGGCCGCCTCAGAGGAACGGGGTATGTGGGCACGGGCCGCCCGCGCGGCGGAGGTGCTCACCCGGCGGAGGGGGACCTTCACCCCCGCGGAGTTCGAGGAGGCCCTCGAACGCCTGGACATCGCGGACGGGGCGGCCGTCCTGCGGGCACTGGTGGATCGCGGCGAGCTGGTGGAACGAGAGCCAGACCGCTACGCCAGCCCCTAGCCCTCCCGATCCCGGCGGGCCGCCCGCCGCAACTCCCGTCGCACCTCCACGGGGAGGGTCCCGAGCAGCAGGCTGCGGTATGCGTACCGGTAGAACAGGAGGGCCAGGAAGAGGCCCGCCACGGGGAACGCCAGGGCCACGAGGGGCTCGCCGGTAAACAGGAAGAACGAGAGGATGGCGGAGGCGTAGGCGATGCGCATGAGGATCGCCTCTAGGAGGCGGGACATGCCCCCGCCGTGGGCCGCGCCGTACCCGATGACCGCCCCCGTCGTCCCGTTCAGGGCGGCGACGCCGAAGGACAGAAGAAGGAGGCTCGCCCAGACCAAGGGGTCCGTGAGGGCCGCGGGGATCAGCACGAAGGTGAGGTAGGCCTGGGGGGCGATCCACGTGGACGCGACCCCCGCCCCGAGGGAGAGGCCGTAGAAGGTGGTGTCGAAGCGGCCCTGGAACCGCTTCAGGTTCAGGAGGACCATCTTCACCGCCTCCTCCAGGAGCGCAAGGAGCACGAGGAGGAGCCACAGCCCCAGCAGGGTACTCGCCAGGAACACATTGAGGAAGGAGCCTGTGACCACCCCCGCCACCATGCCCACCGCGAACAGGGTGAAGACCCGCCGGTCGTCGAAGAGGGTCCGGGGGGCGAGGGGGTAGTCGAACCGGCGCAGCGCGTGCCAGAGGATGGCCAGGGCGGGGCCGATGCCCACGGCCCCCGCGACGAAGGGTGTCCAGTCGACCATGGCGGCGCCGCATCCCACCGGGGCCTATTTCTGCCCTTTGGCGGGCCGCCTGATAGGGTCTGCGAAGGGTATTTAACCCGCTGCCTCCGTCGAAGCACCGAGGCGAACCCCTTGGACGAGGAGAAGGGCGTCGTCTGCCCCGTGTGCTTCGAGGCACTGGAACCGGGGGTCGAGGACTGCCCGAACTGCGGGTCCACGATCCCGGAGGACTCCGCCCAGGTCCTGGGGAGCTTCATGCGGATCGCCGGGGTGGGCCCGAAGGAGGCCAAGACCCTCTTGGAGGAGGGGCTGGGCGTCCCCGCGGAGGACGACGAGGAAATCGAGGACCTCCTGGAGGACATCAGCGAGGGGAAGGTCCTCTACCTCTGCCCCGACTGCGGCTCGTTCCTCGAGGAGGACTCTCCCCTGTGTCCCGGGTGCGGCCGGGACGTCCCCCACCAGAGCCGGCTGGAGGCGCCGCCCCCGCCTGCGGACGAGGAGGGCGGGGGCCTCTACATGTGCCCCGCGTGCGGCGCCTTCGTGGCGGAGGACTCGGACACCTGCACAAACTGCGGCGCCGAGCTCATTGAGGAGGAGCCAGCGGAGGAGCCCGTCGAGTCGGAGGCGGAGGCGGTCCCGGAACCCGAGGAGCCTGCCGTCGAGGAGACCCCCGAGGTGGAGGCCCCGGAACCTGCGCCCGTCCTCGTCGAGGAGCCCCTGGAACAAGAGGAGGCCCCCGAGGCGGACCGGTTCGCGGACACCGTCGCCCTCACGGACCTCGCCCGGATGGACGAGGAGATCTACATCTGCCCCACGTGCGGGGCCCTCGTGGAGGTCGATGACCCCCGCTGCGACATCTGCGCCACCGACCTCACCGCCCGCAGACCGATCTCCGCGGGCGTCACCCTCGCCGCGACCCCCGGCGGACCCACCTGCGACAACTGCGGCGCCGTCCTTCCCGAGGCGGAGGCCACCTGCCGCATCTGCGGCGGGGAGGAGCCGGCGATGGCGCTGGATCTTCCCAAGGCCCCCGCGGAGAAAGTAGTCCCCCCGCCGGAGGTGGTCTCCCTGGAGGCGGAGATCGACAGCTTCATCGAGGAGCTGGAGACCCCGAAGCCGGAGCCGACCCCCCTCCCCGTCGTGCGGCCCGTGGAGCGCCCGCGCGAGCCGGCCCCGAAGCCCGTCGTCAAGGCGGCCCCCGCGCTCCCCAAACGGATCGTCCTCAAGCCCATCAGCGCCCCCGTCCACCGCCGAGGGCGGCGCCGGGCGTCGAGCGCCGTGGCGCGGCAGCTGCTCCCCCGGGCGCGGGAGTTCATGGTCTACGCGACCCTCGTCGCCGTGGGGGTGGAGTACCTCGTCTCCCAGGCCCGCCCCGACGGCTACGAGCTCCTCATGCTGGTCCTCTTCGGGGCCCTGCTGGGGACGGGGGTGGGCCTCATCGCGGGGAGCGCGCCGGACTTCCGGCGACGCGTGGCGCAGCGCGGCCCCTTCACCCTCCTGGGGACCGCCGTGATGACCCTCGTGCCCCTCCGGGCGTTCCTGGCGGTGCCGCCCCCGTTCGACGGGTTCGACCTGCTCCTCCTGGGCGTGGGGGGCTTCGTCGTCGTCGCGGGAGGCCTCGTGGAGCGGACCCGCCTGGAGTCGGACTACCTCTGGTTGGGGGGGACCCTCCTCCTGCTCCTCATGGCCGCCACCCGCCTCGCGGCGCCGGGACCGGAGGCGGCCGCGTCGTCCCTCGGCTGGGCCGCGGGGGCCGCCATGGTCCTCGTCGCCTTCCTCCTCGTGCTGCAGCACAAGTGGGCCAGCGCGACGATGGCGGAGAGCATCGTGACCGGGGACCGGCGCTACCGGCGCCAGGACTTCGGGGGCTCCCTCCAGGCCTACGAGCGGGCCCTGCAGGCGGCCGAGAAGGGGGGGTCCCGGGACAACGCCGAGGTGCCCTGGTACAGCAAGGGGGCCGCCCTGGTGATGCTGGACCGGCCTGCGGAGGCCCTGGTGTGCCTCGAGCGGGCCCTGGAGATCAACCCGAAGAGCGAGGTGGCCTGGGTGAACAAGGGGACCGCCCTGGCGAAGCTGGGGAGGCATGAGGAAGCCCTCCGGTGCTACAACGCGGCGCTCCGGCTGAACCCCACCTACGAGGTCGCGTGGAACAACAAGGCGAACACCCTCGCCCGGCGGGGGAAGCACCGGGAGGCGATCCGCTGCTACGACGAAGCCATCCGCCTCGACCAAGGCTATCGGGACGCCTGGGTGAACAAGGGCTACGTCCTGGTGCAGCTGGGGGACTACGACGGGGCGGCGGAGTGCGCCGAGCACGCCTCCGCGAGCCCGGGGCGCCGGCCCGCGTCGTCGGCGGACCTAAGCCGCCGGTAGGGGCCGCGGCACCGAAACCCACTTAAGCCGTTTAGAGAACTGAACCAATCTGGGTTAATACGCTCCAAGCCAGATTCCCGGGGGAAGAGCGGGAAAGGAGGGATGCCCATCGGGCGTCGCTCCCGCTTTGGGGGAACCGATAGGGAGGGACGCCCCTTCACGCGACCCCCCGGGGGAGGAGGAGCCTCGGCCCGGCGGCGTTGGGGAGGAACGAAGGGTGGAGGAGAGAGCGGCACTGGCGGGCGCGGGCCTCCCGTTGGCATTCTTGGCCTTGGCCCTCTTCCTGGCCCCCGGCGCCGCCGCCCTTGGGGGCGTGCCCTCCGTGACCCTGAGCGCCCCCGGGACGGGACCCCTGCTCGCGGAGGACCTGACGGGGGACGGCGCCGCCGACCTGTTGGCGGTGATTGACGGAGGCTCCCTCGCCCTATGGGCGGGCCCGATTGTCGGGGAGCCTCTGGCGACCTGGGCGGTACCCGGGGCCTCCGCCGTGGCCGCGGGGGACCTGGACGGGGACGGCCGACGGGACGTCGCCGTTCTCGGGGAGGGGGGAGTCCACTTCTTCCGCCAGGAGGTTGGAGGCCTGTCGCCCCGGGGGCAGATCAGCGAGTCCGCCTCCGGCCTCCTCCTCGCGGACCTGAACGCCGACGGCCGCGCGGACCTGGTCACCTGGGACGCCACCGCCCTCCTCATCCACTTCAGCATCGGGGGCTTCGCCTTCTCCGCCGCGTCGCCCATCAACGAGGGGGGCGACGACGTGGCGGCCGGGGACCTGAACGGCGACGGCCTCGTGGAGCTCGTCGTGGCCTCCCCCGACCGGCTGGTGATCCACCACTTCGACGCTTCCGGGCAGATCCGGTTCTCCGAGACCGCGACGCTGGGCGGGACCTACGCGGCGGCCCGCCTCCTCGTCGCCGACGCGGACGCCGACGGCCTGCCGGAGATTGCCCTCCTGCGCCAGGGGAGCGCCGGAAGTGCCCTGACCCTGCATCCCGGGAACCCGGAGGGGCGGCTCGGGGGAGCTGCCGTGGGGCTCGACGACCCATTCCAGGGGGAGATGCTCATGGCGGACCTGGACGACGACGGCGTGAAGGACCTGGCGGCGGTCCTCGCAGAGGGGAGCGTCAGGGTCCACACCCTCACCGCAACCGCCGAGGGGTTCGCGGTGGCCGCCGTCCTCGACGTGCCGTACCGGGGGGCGGGAACCCTGCGGTTCCTCGCCGCGGCGGACTTGGACGGCGACGGCCACCGAGACCTGGCGGTGCGGGCGAAGGGGAGCGTGTACCTGTACCCCCAGGGGGACACCCCCGCCAGCTTCTTGGGGGACCTGCCTTCCCCAATCCACCTGGCCCAGGGGGACACCGCGACCATCGATCTCGGACCCCACTTCGCCGACGACCACTCGCCCCTCGCCTATCGGGTGGTTGGGGACGCCGCGACCGACCTCGGCTTCGAGATCCGCGGGCAGACCCTCCACGTGTCGGTGCCCCTGGGATGGTCGGGGGAGGCCGTCGTCACCGTGGAGGCCTGGGACGGCGTGTTCGGCCACGACTGGACCCCGAGCAACCCGCTCCGGATCTTCGTCAACGACCCGCCCCACTTCGCCTCTGTGCCGCCCTCCCGCGGCCAGGTGGGCGACCCGTACACCTACTTCGTCCGGGTGACGGACCACTTCCCGGAGGACGATGTCACCCGCCTAACCGTGGTGCAGGGCCCGAGCGGGATGGCCATCGACGGCCCTTCGGGACGCCTCGGCTGGACGCCCACGGAGCCCGGAGACTACCAGGTCACCCTCGTGGCCCGCGACGGCTACGGCGGGGTGGCCACCCAGACCTTCACGGTGACCGTGGCGGCAGCTCCGACGGGACTCGCAGTGGAGGGGGGGTACGACCTCATGACGGCGGGCGGGGCCGCCCTCCTGGCGATCCTGGCGGCGTGGACAGCCGCGAACGAGAACGCCCGCTTCTCCGCGGGGCTGCTCTTCGCCCCCCTCTACACGAAGCTCAAGCGGGAGGAGATCCTCCAGCACTTCGTCCGGGGACAGATCTACGGGTACATCCTGGCGAACCCCGGGGAGCACTACAACGCGATCCGAACCGCCCTGGGGCTGACGAATGGCTGCCTCGCCCATCACCTGCGGACCCTGGAGCGGGAGAGCTTCATCAAGTCCAGGAAGTTCGGCCTGTACCGTCGCTTCTACCCGGTGAACATGCGGATCCCGGAGGACGGGGAGTACGTGAACGAGGTGCGGCGCACCATCCTGGGGATCATCCGCGGCCGTCCCGGCATCTCCCAGGTGGAGATCGCCCACAGCCTGAACCTCACGCCGCCCACGGTGAGCTACCACCTGGGCATCCTGTCGAAGGCGAACCGAGTGAAGGTCGTGCGGAAAGGGAGGAGGACGCATTGCTTCGCCGTGTGAAGGCGTCCGAGGGGGAAGGGAGGCTGGGGACGTGGGCATAGACAAGTACCCCCTGGACCGGCTGCGGGACAAGGCGATCCGCCTCAGCTTCGACTGCCCCTACTGCCTCGGGCACCGGATCAAGATGCGGGGGGAGTCGGAGGAGGATTTCTGGGAAGGGGTCCGCTGCCCGAAGTGCGAGACCCTCATCGTGCTCGACGGGCTGTCGGTGGTGACCATCCGGGAGGCGTTGGCGCCCCGGCCCAAGGCGTCGGCGTGAACCCGGGGAGGGCCTGGAACCCGTTGAGAACACCTTTAAGGGAAGCCCGCCTCGTTCCAAGGCACCCCGGAGCGTTTCCATGCGAAAGGTCCGCACCGTCGCCATCGTCCTCCTCCTCCTGTTGGGGATCCTCTTCTTCTGGAAGTCCGTGGACCCTCAGGAGACGGTGTTCGGCGCCCCGCGGGACGCCATCCCCGCCGTGTCTGACCCGGAGTTCCGGGCGGCGGAGGACGTCACCATCTCCGACCAGTACCTGGTCATCGGGGTCGCCCTGAACGGGGAGGCGAAGGCCTATCCCATCCTCATCCTCGACTGGCACGAGATCGTGAACGACGAGGTGGGCGGGGTGCCCATCGCCGTCACCTACTGCCCCCTCTGCGGCTCCGGCGTGGTCTTCGACCGGCAGGTGGACGGCAGGGCCCTGACCTTCGGCGTCAGCGGGCTCCTCTACAAGAACGACCTGGTCCTGTACGACCACCAGACGGGGAGCCAGTGGGTCCAGCTCACTGGGACCGCCATCCGCGGCCCCCTGGAGGGCACCCGCCTCGACGTGGTCAGCGCCCGGACCATCCAGTGGGGGTCGTGGCGGGCCCTCTGGCCGAACTCCACCTTCATGGAGTTTCCCTCGTTCAGCCGGGACTACGGGTTCTACCCGTACGGGGACTACCGGGAGTCGGAGGCGGTGAATTTCCCGCGGGAGTTCGTGGACACGACCCTCCCCGCGAAGGAGATCGTCCTCGGGGTGAAGCTGGGCGACGCGGTGATGGCGTACCCGACGTCCGTGCTCCGGGAAGAGCGGGTGGTCAACGATGCCGTGGGCGGCACCCCCGTCGTGGTCACGTACTACAACGACGCCCTCGCGGTCTACGAGCGGGGGAACGAGACCTTCGCGTTCTCCGACGGGTTCCACATGGTGGATACATCGGGGAACCGGTGGAACATGGTGACTGGTCAGGGCGAACCTGGCGGGCCTCATGAGGACGACCACCTGGAGGAGGTCGCGGCCGTCACCAGCTACTGGTTCGCGTGGTTGGACTTCCACCCCGACACGGCGGTGTACGGAGTGGCCCGGGACTCCCCGGTCGGCCTGGGCCTCCTGCAGAGTTACTGGGCCGTGCTCCTGGCGGCCGCGGTGGCCGCCGGCGCGGTGGCGGTCCACCGCTCGCGCTGGCGGCGCCGTCAGGCCCTCGCCGAGGGCCGTTGGATCAAGTTGGCCCGCTCGCGGCTCTACGGGGCGGGCGCCATCGTCCTGGGCCTCCTGGTGGCCAGCTTCGGGGTGGGCGACCTCCGGTGGACGAACGCCGCGGCGTCCGTCGGCCTGGGCGCCGCCCTGGTGGGCCTGGGCGCCTACCTCATCGGGGAAAGCTGGACGATGCGCCCCTATGCCACGCGGTTCACCGGCCTGAGCCGCGAGGAAGCTGACGAGCGCATCCAGGGCACCCTGATGCCCGCTGGGGAAGCGCGGCCCGCGGATGACGTGACGATGTGGCCGCGGACCGGGGGTGCCGCCTTCGACCTGGGGGGAGAGCGGGTCGTGGTGGTGGACGACTGGGCCTTCGCGGAGACGG
>CAYFXO010000039.1:0-347 GCA_964347125.1 uncultured Methanomassiliicoccales archaeon
ACCAGGAGTGGTGCGCCCCGGGTTCGAGCGACTCCATGCGAAGATCCGGGTGAAAAGTGACGCCTCATACGAACAGCTACAGGAACTCAAGCAGATGGCGGAGGAGAGCTCGCCCGTCAGGGACAGTTTGCGCGCTGTCACCTACACCAGCGAACTCGTAGTGGACCAGTGAGGCCCTAGTGCCTCACCCGCTTCCCCAACGGCCTAGACGGTGCTCCTCCATCATGGGGGCGCCGTTTCGGTTCTCTCGCCATGTCCGGTGAAAGGGCAATGGATGCGGAGGGTCCAGGGTACATAAGGGGAATCGATCGTCTTCAGCCACCGATTGCTGAAGTCGCCCAGAGGGG
>CAYFXO010000039.1:357-13496 GCA_964347125.1 uncultured Methanomassiliicoccales archaeon
CTGCAAGCTCGCCTGCGCGCTCACCGTCGTCCGCGGGGGTCGGCTGGCGGCTAGAGCCCGGCCAGCATCACCGCGCCGCAGGCGGCCAGCACCAGACCGGCCAGCGCGTGGCCGAAGCGCTCCAGCGGCTGCACATTCAGCCGGCCGAGCCCCGACCGGCCGACCGCCACCGCCGCCACCATGGCCGTCAGCGTTGAGGCGGCGAAGACCAGCGCCAACAGCCCCGCCAGCCACCAGGACCCGGTGGCTGCCGGCGCGAGCACCAGCGGCACCAGCGGCTCGCAGGGCCCGAGGATGAAGACGGTGAAGATGAAGCCGGAGAGTCCAGTGACAATCCCGAGCTCCCCGAATCGCTCTCCACGATTGACAGATTCCACCCCAATCCCAAACGCGACGACGCCCGAGGGGATTGTGACCAGCGGCAGGAACACGATCAGAAGACCTGGCCAGGCCAAAGCCACCCAACCCAGTGCCACTGAGGTTGATCCCATTACTAGGGCAATAGCACCCAAGTCGGGTTGAGCCGCCCCCTTTCGTCCCGCATTCCGCCAGAGGATTCGCTGCACGAGACCTATCAACAGGGTGAGGGCGAGAAGGGCAATGGCAATTGTCTCCCAGAATTCAATCTCCTGAGCCCTCGGTCGCCAGGGCCATGGCGGGTAAATCCAGACGAACAGGGCGAGCATCAGAGTTGCCACTGCGAATCCAACGAGGACGCCCCTGTAGACCCTCAGCGTGGTGCGCTTCACACGATTGATGATTGGCGCCCCTCTACATGAACGCCGCCCTTGCGTGCAGCCTACCCCTCTGGATCCGCTCCGCCCGTATTCCTTGATGCTCGCGGAGGAACCCGGCGTTGTTGGGGACGGTCGGCAGATCGGACGTCTCCTTGGCATACCTCGTGAGCTCGGAGGACTACAGGAACTCCGCCAGTAGCTTCTTCGGCTCCACCAGCAGCCGCTCCTGGCGCAGCGGGTTCCCCCGCTTGATCCCCGGGTCCTGCGCCTCGTACGTCGGCTTCTCCACCTGGTAGAAAACCCCGATGGGAATCTTCTCGAACCATTCCCGCGACAGGGCGTACGCCCCCTCCAGGTCCGAAGTGTCATGCCCCGCGTCCTCCAGCTTGTACACCCGCTCCCGGAACCACGGGTACGTGTTCACCTTGTTGTACGTCACGCACGGAGACAGGGCGTCCACCAGCGCGAACCCCTCGTGCTCAATCGCCCCCGCGATCAGGTCCGTCATCTGCTTCGTGTCCCCCGAGAACCCGCGGGACACGTACGTCGCCCCCGACCCCAGGGCGAGGGCGATGGGGTTCACGGGGCTGTCCAGGGCCCCCTCCGGCGTCGACTTCGTCACCATTCCCTCCTGGCTAGTTGGCGAGTACTGCCCCGTCGTCAACCCGTAGATCTGGTTGTTCATCACGATGTACGTGAGGTCGAAGTTCCGCCGCGCGGTGTGGATGAAGTGGTTCAGCCCGATGCCGTAGCCGTCCCCGTCCCCGCCCGCGCCGATCACGGTCAGGTCGGGGTTCGCGAGCTTCACCCCGGTGGCCGCGGGCAGGATGCGGCCGGGGGGCCCGTGGAAGCCGTACGTGGAAAGGAAGTGGGGGAAGTTGGAGGAGCAGCCGATGCCGGACACGATGAGGACGTCCTTCGGGTCCAGCTGGAGCCGCGCGAGGGCCTGCTGGGTCGCGTTCAGCACCGCGAAGTCCCCGCACCCGGGGCACCACGTGGGCTTCACGTCCGACTTGTAGCTCTGGACCTCAAGCACCCTTCAGCACCTCCAGCGCCCTCGCCTCGATCTCCCCCGGGTAGAAGGGCTCGCCGTCGTACTTGCGGAAGTGGTGGTCCATGGCGATCCCCGTCTCCGCCCGGATCAGGCGGGCGAGCTGGCCCGTGTAGTTGCCCTCGACGCAGAGGGTCTGGTTCGCGCCCTTGAGGATCTCGGCGGTCTCCTCCGCCCGCAGGGGGAAGAGGTCCCGGAACTCCAAGGTGTTGACGCTGAATCCGTCCGCGTTGATGCGGCTCGCCGCCTCCCGCATGGCCCCCTGGGACGACCCGAAGCCCACCACGGTGAGATCGGCGCCCTCCGGCCCCCAGAGCTCCGGCGGCTCCATCTCCGATCGCGCGCCCTCCAGCTTCCGCATGCGCTTGTCCATCATCCGCGCACGGGTGTCCACGTGCTCCGGGATGCCCGCGAGGACGTCGCTGATCAGGTCGCCCCGCTCGTCGTGCTCGTCGCTCCCCGCCACGTGGATGAGGCCCGCCTCCCCCGGGATGCTTCGCGGGGAAACCCCGGACTCGGTGAAGGCGTACCGCTGGAACGGCCCGTCCCCGGGCTCCGCCCGCAGCCCCCGGATCACCGGGACGTCGAAGTCCCAGGCGGCGGGGTCCACGCTCCGAACCATCTCGGAGATGAACAGGTCCATGAGGAGGAATACGGGGGTCTGGTACGTCTCCGCGAGGTTGAAGGCCCGCCAGGTGGAGTCGAAGCACTCCTGCGTGTTGCGGGGCGCGATGATGACGCGGGGGAAGTCCCCCTGGGACGCCCCGAGGAGCATGTTCAGGTCCCCCTGCTCCGTCTTCGTGGGCAGCCCTGTGGACGGCCCCGTCCGTTGGCACTCCACGATGACCACGGGAGTCTCCGTCATCCCCGCGAGGCCCGTGGCCTCCACCATGAGGGAGTAGCCGCCCCCCGAGGTGCCGGTCATCGCCCGCACGCCCGCGAAGGCGGCGCCGATGGCCATGTTGATGGCCGCCAGCTCGTCCTCCGTCTGCTTCACGACCATCCCGAGGCGGGACGACCGGCCCGCGAGGTAGTGGAGGATGCTGGTGGCGGGGGTCATGGGGTAGGCGGCGTAGAACTTGCAGCCCGCGGCGACGGCGCCGAGGCCGATGGCCTGGTTACCGGAGACCAGGAGGGAGCGGTGGTCGCGGGGTTGCAGGCCGTACCCGAGGGACCCGCCCGAGGACGCGCCCAGGTCGTGGCCCGCCTGGGCCTTCGCCACGTTCAGGTCGATGATGGCCTGGCCCTTCTTCGCGAACCGCTCCTCCGTGATTCCGTGGAGGACGTCCAGGGGGAGGTCCAGGAAGTTGAGGACGGCGCCGAGGGCGACGGTGTTCCGCATGATGGCCTTCCCGCCGTCCGCGGTAGCGGTGTCCGTGAGGGGGAGGGCCAGGTTCCGCACGCCGGGCTGGAGGGCCTCGTCCGCGATGGAGGCGTTCCCCTCGTCGTAGATCACGGCGCCCCCCCGGGCGACGCCGGGGCCGTGGACGTCGAGGGTCTGCTGGTCCAAGGCCATCAGGACGTCGTAGTCGTCGCCCTGGGAGTGGATGGGGTCATTGGCGATGCGGATTTGGAACCAGGAGTGGCCGCCGCGGATCACCGACTGGTAGCTCTGGTAGGTGAAGACGTGGAGCCCGCTCCGGGAGGCGACCTTGGCGAAGGTCTGCCCGGTGGAGAGGACGCCGTCCCCCGCGGCCCCGCCGATCCGTAGGGTGGCTTCGCCTTCTGGCATGGTGTCCCCCATCGAGGAGGTCGGACGCGACGGCCCGACCGTACCCCTTGCCAAAATCCAGGCCGGTTAAATACCTTGCCCACTTCCCCCTGGAGGGAGGAGTGGCTGCCGCGCCGCGGGCGTCAGCTGAAGGCCCGCTCCATCAGGCCCTTGAAATCGTGGCGGGCCCGGATATCCTGGGACGTGAGGGGCTCCTCGCGGAACCCCGGGAGCACAGCCTCATAAGGCGGGCGGTCGGACTTGTACAGGAGGCCCAGGTGGACGGTGGTGAAGTCCATGACCTTGTCCACGGCCATGTCCCGGTTCGTCGGGTCGTAGTCCGGGTCCTCCTCCAGGTCCACCGAGACGTCCCGGTACCAGTCGTAGGTGTTCACGCGGTTGTACGTGACGCAGGGCGAGAAGATGTTCACCAGCGCGAACCCGGGGTGGTCGATGCCCCCCTGGATGAGGCGGGTCATCTGCTTCACGTCCCCCGCGAACGCCTGGGCGAGGTAGCCGATCCCGCAGGAGAGGGCGATGCCCAGGGGGTGGATGGGCTCGTCCTTCACCCCTTCCGGGGTGGACTTGGACACGTACCCCAGCTGGGCCGTGGGGGAACTCTGCCCCTTCGTGAGCCCGTAGACGCCGTTGTCCATGACGATGTAGGTGATGTCCACGTTCTTCCGGATCGCGTGGAGGAGGTGGTTGCCGCCGATGGAGTAGCCGTCGCCGTCGCCGCCCGCGGCCATCACGGTGAGGGCGCGGTTCCCCAGCTTGATGCCCGTGGCGATGGGGAGGATGCGGCCGTGGATGCCGTGGAAGCCGTAGGAGCGGAAGTAGTCCGTGATCTTCCCGGAGCAGCCGATGCCCCCGACGAGGACGACGTCGTGGGGCTCCAGGCCCAGGTTCACCACCGCCTGCTGCATCGACCGGAGGACGGCGAAGTCCCCGCAGCCAGGGCACCACGTGGGGGCGTGGAACCGGTAGTCCGCCATGGTGGCCATCAGGACCCCTCCTTGACGCGGCGGGCGATCTCCAGGGCCGTGAACGGTTTGCCGTCGTACCGGAGGATGCTCCGGACCCGGCCGTTGGCGGGGATCTCGGACCTCAGGATGCGGGCCAACTGGCCCGTGGCGTTGCTCTCCACCACGTAGATGCGCTCGCTCCCGCCCACGAGGGCTTCGACGGCGGCGGTGGGGAAGGGCCAGAGGTGCCGCAGCTGCACGTACTTCGCGGGGACGCCCGCCTCGGTCAGGATCTCCATGGCCTCCGCCGCGGGCCCGCGGGTGGCGCCCCAGCCCAGGAGGGCGACGGAGCCGTCCGGGTCCCCGAGGACCTCCTCCCCGCCCTCGTGCGTCTCCCACACCCGGGCGACCTTCCCCAGCCGCTTCTCCATCATCCGGGTGCGGTTCGCGGCGAGCTCCGTGGTGTGGCCCGTCTCGTCGTGCTCCGTGGAGTTGCAGGTGTACATCCCGTGGGGGGTCCCCGGCAGGGTGCGCGGGGAGACGCCGCTCTCCGTGAAGGCGTAGCGGGTGAAGGCGAGCTGTCCCTCCGGCAGGGGCGGCAGGTCCTCCGCCTCCAGCACCTCCCCTCGCCGGATCTCCACCCTGTCGGGGTCGATGGCCCCCGCCTCCATGGTCGCCTTCCCCATGGCGAGGTCGGCGTCGGTGGCCATGATGACGGGGCACTGGTACTCCTCCGCGAGGTTGAACGCCTCCGCGGCGGTGTAGAAGGAGTCCTCGATGGAGCTGGGGGACACGACGATCCGCGGGGCCTCCCCGTGGGAGGCGAAGACCATGTGCCCCAGGTCGCTCTGCTCGTGCTTCGTGGGGAGGCCCGTGCTGGGCCCGGCCCGCTGGGTGTCCACGATGACGATGGGGACCTCCGTCATCCCCGCCATCCCCAGGGCCTCCGTCATGAGGGACAAGCCGGGGCCCGACGTGCCCGTCATGGCCCGGACGCCCGTGAAGGCGGCCCCGAGGACGAGGTTGATGGCGGCAATCTCGTCCTCCGCTTGGACGACGACCCCGCCGTAGTCGGGGAAGTGGTACGCGAGCCACTCCATGATCTCCGTGGCGGGGGTGATGGGGTAGCCCGCGTAGAAGCGGCAGCCGGCGACCAGGGCGCCGAAGGCCGTGGCCTCGTTCCCGCTGATGAACTGGCGGGAGACGCCGTCGAACCCGCTGAGGGGGAAGCCGTCCCGCTCGTCGAACTGCTCGTGGGAGTGGGCCAGCCCCCGCTCGATGGCCTCCCGGTTCAGGTTCACGATCTTCTCGCCCTTCGCCCCCCACCGGCGCTCCACGCCCGCGTAGATGAGGGCGGGGTCGAACTGCATGAAGTCCGCGGTGACCCCCAGGCAGATCATGTTCTTCACCAGGGGGTTCCCGATGTCCTTCGCGATCTGCGTCATGGGGACCGGGTACACCCGGACGTCGGCGTCCTTCGGCACCTCGGCCTGGAAGCTCGCGGAGTCGTAAATCAGGATGCCCCCGGGACTCATGAAGGGCAGGTTCCGGTCCACCACGTGCTGGTCGAAGGCGACGAGGTAATCCAGGGTCTCCGCCCGGGAGCGGACGCGCCGGGTCGTCAGCCGGACCTCGTAGCTCGTGTAGCCGCCCCGGATGCGGGAGGGGAACTCCCGGAACGCGTTGACGTGCATCCCCGCCTGGGCCATCGAGTAGCCTAAGATCTCGCCGGTGGAATCGATCCCCTCACCGGCTTGGCCGCCAATCCGCCAGCTGACGTCCATCGCGGGCATGCCTCTCCGGGCCCCAGGATTCCCGCACCCACCCCGTTGACCGTATTAAAGGCTACGGCGTCCGGAGCCGCAGGGACTCCTGGAGGCTCCTGTGGAAGCGCGAAACCTCCGGGTGCGCTCATAAACCCTTGTCATTCAGGGCGCTGGCACACACCGGGCGACACCCATAAATCGGCGGCGCGGCTAGGCCCCTTCGTGAAGGTGGGCGTCGTCGCGGTGCAGGGGGCCGTCTCGGAGCACCTCGAGGTGGTGGAGCGGGCGCTGGCGGTCCTGGGGCGTTCCGGGACCGCCATCCCCGTCCGCCGACGGGAGGACCTGGACGCGGTCTCGGGCGTGATCCTCCCCGGGGGCGAGAGCACCGCCATCTCCCGGCTCCTCGTCCAGCGGGGGCTCCACGAGGCCCTCGTCGCCCGGGCGGAGGCGGGGATGCCCGTCCTGGGGACCTGCGCGGGCTGCATCCTCCTGGCGGTGCGGGGGGACGCCCAAGTCGAGGACTCGGACACCCGCCTCCTGGGCCTCATGGACATGGCCGTGGACCGCAACGCCTTCGGCCGCCAGCGGGAGTCCTTCGAGGCGGACCTGGAGGTGGAGGGCCTGGACGCCCCCTTCCACGGCGTCTTCATCCGGTCCCCCGCCATCGTGGAGACGTGGGGGGACTGCGCGCCCGTCTCCCGCCTGGGGGACCTGGTGGTCATGGCGCGGCAGGACGCGCTGATGGCGACCGCCTTCCATCCGGAGCTGTCCGACGACCTCCGGATCCACGAGAGGTTCCTGAGCCTCCTCTAGTAGAGGAGGAGGAGCATGACGAGGGAGAGGGCCACGCCGAGGGCGATGGAAAGGGCGGCGCCGAAGCGCAGCGTGGACATGGTGGCGTTGATGACCGACGACAGGCGGGAAGCGTTCTCGTGGCCGAAGATGAGGAGGTCGCTCACCTCGCCCGTGGCCGCCGTCACGGTGACGGGCTCAAGATCGCCGACGGCCGCCTGCACCACGGCCCGGGTGTCCGCGATGAGGCGGGGGCGGCCGATCTTCGCCCCCACGGGGTTGTAGCCCCCCATCCGGATGTTCACCGAGTGGTTGTCCGTGGTGAGGACCTCCGCCGCGTCCACCAGGGAGCCCAAGGCCGAGAGGATCTCCTCCCGCAGCCCCGGGACCATGTTGTTCCCGTCGTAGACGACGTACGCGGCGCGGGACCCGCCCGCCTCCAGCACGAGGACCTGGATCCCCATGGCCCCCAACCCGTCCTCGTGGAGGTCGTAGCCCCGCCGCTCCGCGAAGCCGATGCGGAGGCCCTCGGAGACCTGCTCACGCGCCTGGGTCAGGGCCGCCTGCGCCGCGGCCAGGACGTCCTGGGACTCCTGGGACCCGAAGTTCACCCGCCCGCTCCCGAGCTCCAGGCAGTTGTGGGCGTCCACGGGGATGGCGTCCCGCATCCCGCTCTTGCGGGCCATCTCCACGAGGGCGTGCCCCGTCGCGAAGTCCAGGTCGTCGCTGGGGAGGGGGGAGAAGGTGGACGTGAGGAGGGCCCAGTCCCCCAGGACCTGGGCGGTGGCCTTCGCCTGGCGGGCCCGGGCCCGGACGAGGGGGCTGGCCTCAGAGGTGGCCGTCGGCGCGGCGAGCATCTGGCGGACATGGGCCGCGAGCCGGGCGCACTCGCCGGAGGTCGCGGGGTTGTAGTCGTGGGTGGAGGGCCCGTGGGCCACGATCACGTGCTCCGAGACGTCCTGGAGCTCCCGCGCCACCTTCGCGGGCAGGTCGCTCCCGCCCAGGTAGCCGAAGGGCCCCGGGTGGACCAGGGGCACCACCAGGAGCGCCTTCACGCGATCCTCGGTTCGGAAGGCGGCGGCCCCGACGAGGGCGTTCACCCGCACCGAGAACGACTGGAAGAAGCCCTCCAGCTCCTCCCGCCCCGCCTCCTCACCCTCCGTGATGTGGTCCAGGAACAGGCGGATGAGGCGGAGGCCGCTCATCCCGAAGGTCCGCTTCAGGGGGCTGTTCGCCATCGCCATGAAGCCGGAGGTGGCCACGAGGAAGGTGGCGGAGAGGGCGACGGCCGCGTAGAGGTCCGTCATCGTCGTCGGGTAGACGGGGACGAGGGCGGCGAACCCCAGGATCGGCTGGGTCATCACCGCGGGGAGGGACCGGAGGAGGTTCGCGTTGGACGTGGCCATGAGGACCATCTGCCGCAACCAGATGGAGGCCGCGTAGCCGAACAGGAGGAACATCACCGGGGTGTCGAGGACGGGCCACCCCACGACGTCGCGGAGCACCCACCCGGGCAGGAAGAACAGGAACGGGACGAGGGCGATGGTGGAGAGCAGCGCGGAGCGCCGAAGATACAGCCGCCCGCCCAGGGCGTTCGCCAGGGGGACGGAGAGGGCCGCGGAGAGGAACGCCGGGACCGCGAACACAAGGAGGCCGGCGTAGACCGCCCGCTCCCCCACGCTTTCCAGCATGAGGCCCAGGACCACGGAGAGGACCAGGATCGGGACGATCATCATCCCGGGCCTGGGGGCCCGGAAGAGGAGCCGCATCGTGCGGGCGGTGTCCACCTGGCTCTCCTGGGGACTCCGGGGTCCGCCCTGCACCGCGCCTCACCCCCCGCCCTTCACGCGGCGGACGATTTGGGAGAGGAAGGCGGCGGAGTCCTCCTCCTCGAAGACGGTCCCCGTGACCACGATGTCCGCCCCCGCCTCGGCGACCCCCGCGGCGCTCCCCGGGGAGCGGATGCCCCCGCCCACCACGAGGGGGATTGTCAGCTCAGCCTTCACCGCCCGGATCATCTCCGCGGGGACGGGGGACGGCGCGCCGGACCCCGCCTCCAGGTAGACGAGGCGCATCCCCAGGTACTCCGCCATGAGGGCGAAGTCCACCGCCTGGGTGGGGTCGTCCCGGGGGACCGGCTTGGCCTGCCCCACCTCCCCGACCCGCATCCCGGGCTCCACGATGATGTAGCCCATGGGGATGGGCTCGAGGCCCATCGCCTTCACCACTCGGGCGGCCTTCTTCTGCTCCCCCACGATGTGATCCAGGTTCGTCGAGTTCAGGACTGACATGAAGTAGATCGCGTCCGCGAAGCGGGAGAGGGTGTGGGCCCCCGCGGGGAACAGGATGACCGGGAGGCCGCACGCCCCCTTGATGGCCTCCACCGCGCGGTCGAGGTTCCCTTCGTTGACGCCCGTGGAGCCTCCCACCATGATGGCGTCGGTGCCCGCGGTCTCCGCGGCGACCGCCAGGCGGCCGGAGCCGTCAGGGGGCTGCTTGTCCGGGTCGATGAGGACCATGTGGACCTTCCCGCGGGCGAGGCGCTCCGTCAGGTACTGCAGGACGGTCACAACACACCCCCCACGAGGAAGGCCATGAGGGCAACGACCATGGCCGACTTCTCCAGACCCTGGGCGTCTCGGGGCCTTTCCGCGACTAGTCGAGCAGCGGTAATAAACATTGCGTCCGCCAGGATCACGACGGCCAGGTAGGCCAGGTGGAGCACCCCGAGGACCGCGGGGACGGCGCTGAGGACGACGCCCGCGACGAGGAGGCCCGCCGCGACCGCGTGAGCCCGGGGCACCCCGACGCGCATGGGGAGCGTGCGCCGGTCCACGTCCCCCGCCATGTCCTCGATGTCCTTCGTGATCTCCCGGGCGAGGGTGGTGACGAACGCGAGGGCCCCCAGGAGAGCCACCCGCAGCAGGGGGTCGATCTGCCGCTCCGCGACGGCGAGGCCCCCGTAGAGGAAGAGGGAGGCGACGAGGTAGCTGATGAGGAGGTTCCCGGAGAGGCCCCGCCCCTTGTACTCCCGCTCGTAGACGACCAGAAGGATGGAGTTCAGGACGATGAGGCCCAGCACCTCGAAGTTCACGAATGCCCCCAGGGGGACGGGGACGACGAACAGGATGAGGGCGAGGGTGAAGGCGTCCCCGGGGGAGACCTGTCCCGAGGGGATCGGCCGGTCCGGGTGGTTCACCGCGTCCGCCTCCCGGTCCACGTAGTCGTTCAGGACGTTCCCCGCGGCGGTCACGAAGAACACCGCGGCGGCGGCGAGGACGACCTCCAGGACGTGGCGGCTGACCCCTTCGAGGCCCACGGCGACCAGGGCGGCGATGGCCACCCCGGCGGCGGCCATGGTGCAGTTGAGGGGGCGGATGAGGCGGAGGTAGGCCACGGGCCGCCATTCGACCCCCCCTAGAAAAAGGGATTGGGCGTGGGTCTCCCGCTACAAACTTTATATAAGCACCGTCCCTATCGAAGGCGCTCTCGCCAGCCAGAGGTATCGCTGTGCCCGAAGAGAACGAGGATGAAACCTCCGAGGAGGCCCCGGACGAGGCGCCGGAGGAAGCCCCGGAGCCCCCCGCCCCCGCGGCGGAGGCGTCGGAGGACTTCAAGTACATCGTCCGCGTGGTGAACACGGACCTGGACGGCCAGCGCACGCTGGTGTACGGCCTCACGGGCCTGAAAGGCGTGGGGGTGCGCACCGCGGAGGTCATCGCGGACACCCTCGAGCTCCCGTGGACCATGAAACTGGGGGACCTCAGCGACGAACAGGTCGACGCGCTGGCGGAGATCGTCGAGGACTTGGGGGCCACGGCGCCACCCTGGCTCCTCAACCGCAGGAGAGACTTGACCACGGGGGAGGACCTCCACATCATCGGCACGGAGATCGACGCCACCCTGCGGGGGGACGTCAACCGCATGAAGATGATCCGCTGCTACCGGGGAATCCGCCACGAGCAGGGCCAGAAAGTCCGGGGACAGCGGACCCGCTCCAACGGACGCACGGGTCTCACCGTCGGCGTGACGAAGAAGGCGGCGCGGCTCGCCGCGCAACAGAAGGGGTGAGCGCATGGGTGACCCGAAGTTCCCCCGGAGAAAGTGGGAAGGCCCTCGTCACCCCTGGGAAGCCGAGCGCATCGCCGCGGAGAACGAGCTGCTGAAGAAGTACGGCCTGAAGAACAAGCGGGAGCTGTGGCGGGCGGAGTCCCTCGTGCGACGGTTCCGCCAGCGGTCCCGCATCCTCCAGGCCCAGATCCGCTACGGGAGCGCCCAGGCGGAGCGGGAGAAGGACGAGCTCCTCGGCCGGCTGGAGCGCATGGGACTCCTCGCCCCCGACGGCACCCTGAACGACGTCCTCGCCCTGGACGTGGAGGCGATCCTGACCCGCCGCCTGCAGACCATGGCCTACGTGAAGGGACTCGCCCACACCCCGAAGCACGCCCGCCAGCTCATCGTCCACGGCCACGCCGCCATCGGCGGGCGCCGGGTCACCATCCCCGGCTACTTCGTCTCCCGGGCGGAGGAGGAGGAGATCGCGTATGCCCCCGCCTCCCCCCTGGCCCACGACCTCCACCCGGCGCGACCCGCGCCGGAGGACCGGCTGCCCACCCTGGAGCCCAAGAAGGAGGATTGAGGATGGCGAAGTGGGGGGTCGCACACATCTATGCCTCGTACAACAACATCATCATCACCCTCACGGACGTCACCGGGGCGGAGACCATCACGAAGTGCTCCGGGGGGATGGTTGTGAAGGCCGCGAAGGACGAGTCGTCCCCCTACGCCGCCATGCGGGCCGCTGAGCGGGTGGCGGACGCCGCGAAGGAGAAGGGCATCGACGCCATCCATGTGCGCATCCGCGCTCCGGGCGGGAACAAATCCAAGGCCCCCGGCCCCGGCGCCCAGGCCGCCATCCGGGCCCTGGCGCGGGCGGGCCTCCAGATCGGCCGCATCGAGGACGTCACGCCGGTCCCCCACGACGGGACGAAGCCCAAAGGGGGACGGCGGGGGAGGCGGGTCTGAGTGAAGGTCACCGCCCTGGACCATGAGGAGAACACCATCCGGTTCGTCCTCGAGGACACGAACCCCGCCATGGCGAACGCCCTCCGGCGGACCCTCATCGCGGACATCCCCAAGCTCGCCATCGAGGATGTGGAGTTCCACCTGGGGGCCATCCGCTCCGAGGACGGGAAGGAGTACCAGAGCGTCACCCCCCTCTTCGACGAGATCGTCGCCCACCGCCTCGGCCTCGTGCCCCTGCCCACGGACCCCGACCTGTTCAACCGCCGGGACGACTGCAAGGACTGCGGCGGGGAGGGCTGCCCCAACTGCACCGTCCTGTACTCCCTGAATAAGCGCGGCCCCGGATGGGTGTACTCCTCGGACCTGGAGCCCGTGGGGGACGCGAAGCTCGCGCCGGTGGATGGGAAGATCCCCCTGCTGAAGCTCCGGAAGGACCAGGCGATCCTCGTCTACGCCACCGCGATCCTGGGGACCGGCAAGGAACACGCGAAGTGGCAGGTCGCCAACGGGGTGGGCTACAAGTACCATCCCATCGTCGACATCCGCCACGAAGACGGGACCTGCGACTCCTGCTCCGCCACGGTAGCCTCGTGCCCCGTGAACCTCTTCAAGGTGGAGAAGGACCAGCTCGTCGTAGAACGGGAGGAGGACTGCACCCTCTGCATGGCCTGCGTGGAGGCGAGCGGCGGAGAGTGCGTGGACGTCCAGGGCGACCCGAGCCGCATCATCATGGAGTTCGAGACGGACGGGTCCATGCCCGCCGTGAAGGCGCTGGACCTCGCCCTCACAGCGTTGGAGGCGAAGCTTTCGGACCTCGCGGTCAAGGCCTCAAAGGTGAAGTGACCGTCGTTCGGCAATCGCCCCCAGCGTGACCGTCCTTTTCACGGACCAATCAGTTCTCCGGGCCGCTCCCTGATGTCGGCCGCGGGCGTTGGCTTCTCCTGGCGCGTCGGTACGTCAACGCACCCGACAGTAGGAGAAGTACGACCGGCCATGCGATGACATCGAACTCCGGGACCTGGTCGAACAAGACGTCTTGGGTGCCGCCTCCCGTCTGGATGAAGAGGAAGCCCAGGACGTCGGAGCCGCTCC
>CAYFXO010000040.1:0-13078 GCA_964347125.1 uncultured Methanomassiliicoccales archaeon
CACCAGGTGGAGCTCCTGGACGCCGAAGTTCGACAGGAGGCGGGCCGTCGCGCCGATGTTCCCCTCGATTCTCGGCTCGACGAGGACGACTCGGAAGTCGGGCATGCTGGGGCCATTAATACTGGGATATTAATGGGCGTGCCGTGCGGGTCGCGCTGAAGGTGGCCTACGACGGACGACGGTTCCGCGGGTCTCAGGTGCAGCCGGACGTGCGGACCGTCGAGGGGGAGGTCCTGCGGGCCCTGGCCGAGACGGGCATCGCCTCGGACCGGGAGGCGGCCCGCTTCCAGATGGCGAGCCGGACCGATGCCGGGGTCTCGGCCCTGGGGAACGTGGTCGCCATGGACACGGAGTATGAGACGAGCGGGATCCTTCCGGCCTTGAACGCCGCCTCCGAGGACGTGTGGTTCCTGGGCATCGCTACCGTTCCAGACGACTTCCGCGTCCGCCACGCCATCCGCCGCTGGTATCGGTATCACCTGAGCGGGACGCACGACGTGGCGACCCTGGCCGAGGTCGGCCGGCTGTTCGAGGGGGAGCATGACTTCTCGGCGTTCGTAAAGGACGCGCCGTCCCCCGCGACACAGAGGGTCGATGCGGTAGATGTCGAAGAACGAGGGGACCTCGTCATCCTCGACTTCGTGGCTCCCCGGTTCCTCTGGCACATGGTCCGTCGGATGGTGGCGGCGATGACTGCCGTCGAGGAGGGGACCGCAAAGACAGAGGATGTGGCGTCCTCGTTGCGGGGCGGTGGGCCGCCTTTCGGCCTCGCCGCCGCCGAGCCCCTCTTCCTCATGGAGGTCGATCACGGCCTTCAGTATACGATGGATTCGGCAAGCCGGGGACTCCTCCATCGTCGCCTCGCGGCTTTGCGGGTGGACGCGGACCTCACGGGCGAGCTCCTTCAAGGACTCGCCGACGCATCGCCAGAGTGATCGTGGCTCACGAGGGGCGTCCTGCGCGGCGGTTGCTCGTGGGATCCTCGCCGCGACGCCCCGAGAATCGCTCCACGTGCGACCAGAACCTGATAGAATACGTTTCGACAAATCTTATATAGCGTACTCCGGATGCCATGCCGCCTCAGGTTTTTATTAGGCAATCGGAGGAGAAAGAATGTCTGTTGCAAGGAAGACGTGGATTAGCGCATTGGTTGTTGGGGCATTGCTGCTGTCCGCGTTCCCCTACTTCGTGATGGGGGATGCGACCCGGCCCGCTCCGAGCGGGATCGGCGAGGTTGAACTCCAGGCTGGAGCCGGCGAGTCGACGACCCCCACGGGGGAGACCCAGGAGACGCCAGTGCCATGGAGCAAGATCGACCCCTCGTTGAGGGACCGAGCAAGAGCTGCAGGAAAGGGACTGGTCGAAGTGTCCATTCTGGCGAGCGACGCGGCGGAGCTCGCGGTCGCCCTCCAGAAGTGGGGAGCGGAGCGACACCCCGAGCTCGCCCTGGAGCGGGACGCACCGCCGCGACGGGACGTGATGAGCCTCGGTCTGCCGAGCGGGCATCAGGTCTCCGCCGGCATCCAGGTCTTGGTGCCCGAAGCGGCTCTCGGGGAACTCGCCAGCTTGCCTGGCGTAGTCTCCATCGATCAGCCTCCTTTTGCGACCATGGGCCTGGATGAAAGTCTGGACCTTGAGCTCATGCGCGACCGGGTGGAGGAGTTCAGGGACACCCGGCTCGACGACGCGAACCTCCGAGAGGTTGACGAATGGGGCATCGTAAAGGTGCACGATATCGACGATGTCTGGACGGACCCCAACCTCGGTTACACAGGCACCAGCGTAAACGTGGCCGTCTACGACACCGGAGTCGACTTCGCCCATCCCAACCTCGTGGGCACGTGGGCCACGGTGACCGACCCCGCCTCTCCCTGGTATGGTTGGCCCATCGCGTTCGACTGGGACTCCATGGACCTGATGACGCTGACGAACACTGCCGGGAGCGATTACGATCGAGCGCCCTACCCCATCTTCTACAGTTTCGGGGAGTCGTCTTGGTACGCGGATACGAGCTACCAGGCGCAAGCCGCGGTAAACGGGACCATTCACTACTCCCACCTCAACACGGAGTACGGCGTCCTCCAGTTCTCGAAGCGAGCCAACCCCAACGGCTACGGGGCACCCGCGGACATGAGTAGGATAGACCGGTACTATTACGTTGGCGACATCCTCGACCCCAACCGAATCAACTCCGCCAGCGGATGGTACCACGTAGGCGTGTCCAAGGACGACACGCTCACGACCTACTGGGGAACGCGCGTCGGGCTCCTCGTGACGGACTCCACCACGCCATTCGTCTACGACACCGTGTACGTGGACATGAACTTCAACATGGATTTCACGGATGACAAGCCCGCAACGCAGGCCGACCCCGTCGTCGCCTGGGATATGGACTTCGACGGGTTTTACGACCTCTCGAGCGGCATTATCCACTTCATCTCGAACACGACGAGCACGGTGGTCGGCGAGACGGTCATCGCGGGGGCCACCGGGACGGAGACGGGAGCCAATCTTGCAGGCGACCACATCGTCATGGACATCTTCGGCTTCGACCTGCAGGTGACCTTGGTCCTCTACCAAGACGGGGTCTACTGGCCCTCCTCCACCGAAACCATCTGGGAGGTCGTCGTGGCGGACACGACGGGCCTCGGCGACGAGACGGGCACCACGTCCCAGCTCACGGCCGGCACGAACGCCAACACGGGAGCCGCGGTGGATACCTTCGCGGTTCTGGCGGACTATGACTTGAGCTTCGTGTACGACATCTACAACTCGAGCGGTTCCCTCGCGGAGGGAGCGGACTACAGCATCGACCTAAGCACGGGAGAAATCACCTGGCTCGTCGACTTCCCCGACGGGGACTTCGTCGAAATCATGTACCAGTTCGACACCTGGACGGTGGACTTCTCCACGGGGGTCCTGACCTTCTCCGCTCCGCCTCTGGCGGGGGCTACCGTGACCGCCGACTACCAGACGGGAGTCGGCGTCGGGTACAGCGACACGTTCGCAGCGAGCCACGGCTTTGACAACTTCATCCCAGCGAGCGGGGACTTGGTTGCCATGCACGGGGCCTACGACACCTCCGGCCCCTACTGGCACGGGACGGCCGTTGCGAGCCACGTCGCCGGTAATCCCGTTGGGAACTTCTTCGGGATTCTGGACATCTTCGGGGGCGCGCCGGACGCAAAGGTCATCAGCGTCCATCTCGCGTCAGTCGGGCCTGACGAGATCGCCGACAACTTCGGGTTCATCGCGGCTGGCTACGACGGGGTGCGAGGCACGGGTGGAGACGACGCAAACGTCGCCTCGAACTCCTGGGGCTATATCGCCGAACTCCGGAACGGATTCCACTGGTCGGAGCGGATCCTCTACGACCTCCTCACGACGCAAGCCCAGGACCTGGCGGTGTTGTTCTCCGCCGGGAATGAGGGGCCCGGATACGGCAACAGTGCGCCCATGGGCTCCGGACCAGGAGCCATCACCGTGGGCGCCAGTCTCATCATGAACTACCGATGGCTGTTCGGATCCGATGGCGGCCCGTGCTACGACTGGGTCGTCCTGATTGGTTCCTGTCCCATCCCCTTCGGCGACGTCGTGGACTTCTCCGCCCGCGGCCCGACCCTCCTGGGAACCCCCGAGCCCGACGTCCTCGCCTCCGGGGCCTACGCGCTTGGCGCTATGAGCCTCAACTACGGCTGCGCCAGCTGGGGCTGCGGAGGCCTAGACGCTTGGGACCTGTGGGGCGGAACTTCGATGTCTTCCCCCGTGGCCGCAAGCGTAGTGGCCCTCATCTATGACGCGTACAACGACGTCAACGGAATGTGGCCCTCCGGGCAGATGGCAAAGAACATCCTGATGTCCTCCGCCAACGATCATGGATACGATGTCCTGCAACAGGGAGCGGGTGTCGTGAACGGGAGCCGGGCAGCCTACATCGCCTCTGGCCAGGCGGGTATCTTGAGCGACACTCCGTTCTGGACGCCAGGGGGCTATCAAGGCGTCAACCGCCCCGCGTTCGTGAACTTCGCGACACCGGGCACGCCCGATTCCACGGCGATTGCCCTCACGAACTATGACACGGCCGCCGCGAGCGTTACCCTCTCCGCGGCGATGTACGATAAGGTGGCGCCTGACTTCGTGTTCACGTGGGACAACGTAGCCCCGTGGGCCGCGCGCGACTGGCGCATCCTCAAGGCCACCGGACTCTACGATGCGGACGGAGTCACCCTCCTTGACCCGACGGACATTTCGGCGGGATGGAACGCCGCGGACTTCCTGCAGATCACCTTCGAGCGGGACCCGACCATCCTTGGAGGGACGCCGTACACCTACATCGAGACCTTCGACTGGTTCAACTACGCCCGCGACGTGGGAGGGGAATTCGTCGCAGAGTCCACCGTCACCACGGAGACGGGCGAGATCCTGGTCATTGGCTTCCTGGGAGAGACCAAGGGATACACGGCGAACACGCCTGTCCTGCCCGGAACGTACGTCTTCTACCGGAACGCGGTGCCTCTCATTGAGGGCGTGGACTACACGTTTGATGTGAACACGGGCCTCGTCACCCTGCTCGGACCCCCGCTGGCGGACGGCGAAATCCTCAGCGGAGACTACGACTGGTACGTCCCGGTGCTGGCGCCTCAGGCCATCCCGCTGTCTTGGACGTACATCATGTCGGGCACCGAGACGGTGTGGCTCAATGGCATGATGTGGGACAGCGGCGGGGGCGCCAACTGGACCATCGACTTCCTCAACGGGGTCTTCAACCTGTGGGTCGACCTCAACCCCGGCGACCTGGTCGAGATCGACTACACCTACAACACCCCGATGTTCGAGAGCTACGACGAGCGGAGCCGAACCGGTTGGTGGGGCGTCACTCCAGGGCAGAACATCGTGACGGCCCAGGTCCATCACCCGGCCACCCAGATCCACGATGGCCTCGCGATCTCCTTCCGGGACGTCAACAGCCTCCTCGGACCCACCCAAATCACGGTGTCGTTCTACGGATCGGATACGCACCCGTGGATGAGCGTCTCCCCCGGCACCCTCAACATCGGCCCGGGAGCGACGGAGTCATTCACGGCCACCGTGGATGTCCCCGTGGGGACCGCCGCCGGCTCCTACCAGGCCGCCATCAAGGCGGACGACGGAACAAGCACGGTCGTCATACCCGTCCTGATCAACATCCTGTACACCGGATTCCCCGCCTTCGTCGGAGGCGGCGTTCCGGCGAACTCCCTCTACGACATGAACAGCTTCCTCCGTTCTGAGAAGTGTCGGGATTGCGGCGACGCCCGCTTCCTTTGGGCTGACGTGGGCGCTCTGACAGCGGGAGACAACCGACAGATGATCTTCGACCTCTTCTGGACCAGAGAGGAGTCCGACATGGACATGGGAGTCCTCTCCCAGGTCCCCGACGACACGTACACCGACGACGCGATTTACGGACCGTCCACCTTCGCGCTCCTCGCGGAGACGAAGTGGCAGGACGGGGTCACGGACACGATCCGGAACGATGCAGAGATCCTCAAGGCTCCGATGACCGGAGGCATCTTGGGGATCGTCTATCGGGCCTTCACGGCGACGGCGTTCCCCGAGCCGTTCAGCGCCGACGTGGGGTACATGCAGACCGACCCCATCGTCCTGGATGTCGAGACGAACCAGCTCGCGGGGAGCCGCCCCGTGTCCGTCACGGCGAACGTCGACCTGGTGGACGGCCTCGGCGCCGCGGTGACGGAGACCATCTCAGACGCCCAGATCGGCGTCTGGGTCGACCCGTTCCCGTTCCCCGGCGGCGACTTCCTGACCTACCTGTACAACACGCGCAACGTGAACCCGACGAGCGTCCACATGACCTTCGTGCCGCCTGATACGATCAGTGCCGCATGGGAGGTCCCGTTCTACGGGACCGCGTCGGACATTGACGTGGGCATCTTCCACGAGGCGGCGAACGACCCCGGAGACTGCACGGGCAGCTACGGCGTATCGGACGGCGCAGCCATCGGCACGAGCATGTCCACTGGCAACAACCCGGAGCGGGGAGCGTTGAAGTTCCCGCCCGCCGGGTGCTACTGGGTCCACCTCGCTGGATACACAGTGGGCGCGCCCGGGCCGCAGGCGGACATCATGTTCGACGTGCTCAAGATTGGGGCGGGTGCCTTCCAGGCGGCCAACGTCCCGTCGACGACCATCCCGGCCTACACCCCCTCGACCTTCGACATCGCCTGGGACTTCCCCGGCAGCACTTCAGAACACTCGCAGTCTTCGGCCCTTCTGGTGAGCCCCGGGTACGCGCCCTTCGCCCTCGTACAGCCCATCGACATCGCCTTCACCTACGACACCACCCCGCCGGGCTTCCTCGGGGAGTCCCCGGCGGACGGCGCCGTCATCTCGGACGCGGGCACCTCGGTCCTCGTGGGCATCTCGGATCCCCCGGGCGGCCTCGATCCCGCGTCGGCGAAGATGTGGCTGGATGGCGTGGAGGTCACGGACCTCGTGGCCGTCTCGGCGCCGTGGGACGACGGCGTGGACGGGCGCCCCATCGGGGCGTTGACCTACGCGCCGCCGGAGCCCCTTGGAGACGGCATGCACTCCGCGGTGGCGATGATCAGCGACGTGGCGGGCAACGAGGCGACCTTCGTCTGGTCGTTCACCGTCGACACGACCGCCCCGAGCCTGGCCCTCACCGCTCCGGCGGACGGGCTGATCACCACCTCGGCCACCGTCACGGTCTCCGGCATCACGGAGCCCGGGGCGACCGTGTCCATCGGCGGCGGCACGCCCTTCACGGCGGGCACCGCCGACGGCACCTTCAGCGGGACCTACACCCTGGACGAGGGCGCGAACATGATCACCGTCACCGCGACGGACGGGCTGGGTCACCAGTCCTCCACGAGCGTGATGGTGCACTTGGACAGCTCCGTCCCCGTCATCGGGTCCATCGCGAACTCCGCGGGGGCCCTGACCCGGGACGCGTCCACCACCCTCTCCGGGACGGTGAGCGCCGACGCCCAGCTGTGGATCAACGGTCAGGGCGTCGTGGTCAACGCCGACGGATCGTGGTCCGCGACGGTGGCCCTCGTCGAGGGAACGAACACCATCGACATCACCGCGGTGGACGCCGCGGGCAACTCCGCGAGCACCCAGCTGACCATCACCCGCGACAGCGCGCCGCCCGTGATCACCCTGAGCGCCTTCCCGGCGCTGATCCAGGAGCGGGCCCAGTGCGACCGCGCGGAGGACGTGACGGACGGGTACGTCTGCTACGTCACCCTGGACGGGACGGTGGACGACTCGGGGGCCCTGGTCTTCATCAACGGCAACCCCTCCGGGAGCGGTGGTACGTTCAGCCGGGAGTTCGCCCTGAACTACGGCTCGAATGACTTCACCGTGACCGCGGTGGACGGGGCGGGCAACGCCCAGCAGATCAGCGCGTCCGTGTCCTTCACCCCGCAGGCGGTGCAGGTGCGACAGGTCTACACGACGGTCCTCCTCATGGCCCTCGCGGTCGTCCTCCTCGTCATCGGCCTGTTCATCGGCATGATGCTCCGGCGCAAGCCCGGGGCGCCTCCGGAGGAGATGCCTCCCGAGGAGGAGCCCTTGGAGATGGAGGAGGAAGAGATGCCGCCTCCGCCGGAGGAGGAGATGATGGAGGCCATCGAGGAAGAGGAGGACCTCTTCGAGCTCGAGGAGCTGGAGGAGGAGCCTCCCGCGCCCCCCGCCGAGGAGCCCCCTGAGGGCCCCTCGAAGGGAGAGGAGGGTGAGGAGCTATGAAGAAGGCTCTCGTGGCTTCCCTCGTCCTGGCCCTGCTGCTGGGATGGGGCGCGGCCGCCCAGGCGCAGCCCTTCGACATGGAAGGGTTGCACGGCGGCACGCTCCGCGTGGCCCTGCCCGTGAGCGGGGCCCCCGACATCAACCCCCTCACCGCCGACTCGATGACGGAGTGGAGCGTCATCGACCTGCTCTACGACTCCCTCGCCCGGATCGACCCGGTGAGCCTGCTCCCCGAGCCGTGGATGGCGGAGTCTTGGACGGTGGAGGACCCCTGGGTGAACGTCACCCTGCGGGACGGCCTGACCTTCCACGACGCGTCCCCCGTCCAGGCGGCCGACGTGGCCTTCACGTTCGGCGCCTCGGGCCTCGGGTCCTCGGTGAAGTACGGCTCCGTGCTGACGGGGCTCGTCGCCGTGCCCGTGGACACCATGACGGTGAGCTTCGACACGACCGGGATGGCCAAGCCGGGCCTCTTCTTCACGGAGGTCCTCACGGCCCCCATCCTGCCCGCGAGCTTCACCGGCGCGGAGAACGGCGCCGGGCCGTTCATGGCCGGGGCCACGGGGACGTCGACGGTGGCCTACGTGGGCGACACCGTCATCACGAACGTCACGGACCCCGCCGGCACGACCTCCGGGATGCTCAAACACCACTACTTCGCGGACAGCGCCTCCAACGACGCCTTCAACAACGACCTGGTCCTCTACGAGAACGGCGTCGCCCTCGTCCAGGGGACGGACTACACCTTCGACATCATGACGGGCGACATCGCCTTCCTGACGACCCTCGCGCTCTACGCGACGGTCACCGCGGACTACAGCTTCACCATCGAGCACTGGACCATCGACGCCTACGAGGGCTATTGGTTCGGTGACGCGCCCTTCGTGGACGCCATCCAGTACACCTGGTACCCCGACGACCCCACGACGACGGTGGACGAAGCCGTGGACAAGGCGGCCAAGGCCATCATCGACGGCTCCGTGGACCTCATCGGCTGGAACATCGGCTCGGGAGACACGACGAACCTGCGATGGGGCGGCACCGAGTTCGAGACCACGCTGCTGGCGGCCACGGACGACGAGGGCAAGACAATCCTCGCCGTACGGGGCAGCCCGGGCTTCGGCTTCCTGTACTTCGGCTACAACAGCGACGCCGGATGGCCGGCCGCGGACGCGAACCTCCGTCTCGCGGCGACCCAGCTGGTCAACAAGGAGAACGCGAACATCATCGATGGGGCGGGCCGGATCACCCACTCCCCCATCAACAGCATGGTCGTCTCCTGGTACAATCCGGACCAGCCCACCTATGACGCCAGCTTCAAGCTGGACGCCACGGGGCGGCCGAGCACAAACATCGACGCGGGCGTCTTCACCTTGGCCACCTCCGGCTACTTCGACCGAGACGGCGACGGCTGGCGAGAGGACCCCGCGGGGAACCCCCTCGTGGTGGACATCCTCGGACCGGACTTCTCCCTGAACCCGAAGTGGCCCGTCATCACGGACGACTTCGCGACGGCCCTGGAGAAGGCGGGGCTGCAGACCACAGTGACCCGGATGTCCTCCTGGACGGACATCTTCAACAACGTCGGAAGCTACGACATGTACCTCGGCTGGGCGGACGGCACCCTCGACCCCGCGTTCCTCGCGGGCCTCGAGCCGGTGACCCGCCTGGCGGACCCGGGGATCACCCTCCACTTGGACCTGGCGGACGCCTCGCTGGAGATCGGCGAGCGACAGTCCCACATCTGGATGGCCCAGGACGAGTTGGGGACCGCGCTCCCCATGCAGCCCGTCCTGTCCTTCCCGACGCTGGTGGCGACGACCCAGGAGCCCTTCTCGGGCTGGGTGTCCATCCCAGGCGGCGCGCTGAACTTCTGGTCCTTCCTCCACGTGGGACGGGCCCAGATGGGCTCGCTGCACATGACCATGACCACTGACGCCGCGTCCCTGAACCCCGACAACAACCAGGCGGACGTTTCCGTCCAGGTCTTCGACGACATCGGCCTCAACGTGGAGAGCGCGTACGTCGAGTTCACCGCGATGGGCGGCGGCACCCTGTCCGCGGCCTCCGGGTGGACGGACGCCAACGGGTTCCTCTCCGTGACGTACACCGCGGACGCCGTGACCGGGGCCACCGAGGTCAAGGTCATGGCGACGGCCACCAAGGCCCAGTACGCGGGCGACAGCGCCTCCGTGATGATGACCGTGCACCCCGAGGTCCAGTTCCTCACGGTGCAGGTGGACACGGGGGCCGCGGCGCCCTTGGAGTCCGGGCAGTCGACCACGGTGACCGTCCAGGTCTTCGACCAGAACGGGCTCGGCGTGGTCGGGGCGGGCGTGACCCTCACGCTCTCCCAGCCCGGTGGGCGGGTCGGCACCTCGGCGGGGGTCACCGGCGCCAACGGGGCCATGGAGACCACGTTCCAGGCGGACGTGACGCAGACGACGATCTTCACCATCACGGCCCACGCCAGCCTGGCGGGGTACGAGCCGGGCTCCGGGTCAAGCAGCGTCGCCGTGTTCGGCGCTGGCGAGACGGCTCCCGACCCCATCGAGAAGGTGGAACAAATCCCGTCCGTGGGGCTGGCGGCCGTTGTCGGGACCCTCGTGGTCCTCGCGGCCATCCTCCGAACCCGAACGAACCGGGAAGAGTGATCTTCCCGCTCTCTCCTTTCTTCTCCCCGAAGGTGTAGCGAACGCAAGGCATAAGACGCCGGGCCTCCTCTGCGGGTCCCGTGCGGGTGGCCATCACGGGGAGCCCCGGCGTGGGGAAGACTGCCGTCGCGGACGCCCTCGAGGCCCGGGGCTTCCACCGCGTCGACCTCATGAAGGTCGCGGAGACCGCAGGGGCCCTGGAGACGGGCTCCCAAGGCGCGGAGGTGGACTTGGAGGCGCTGGCCGCCGCCCTGCCCGCGAACGACCCCGGTGAGACCCTCGTGGAGTCCACCTGGGCCCACCGCCTCCCCGTGAACGCCGTCGTGGTGCTGCGCTGCAGCCCCGCGGAGCTGCGCGCCCGCCTGGCCGCCAAAGCGTGGTCTGAGGACCGGATCAGAGTGGCCATGGAGGCGGAAGCGGTGGACGTCATCGCGGTGGAGGTCCTGGAGACAGGGGTGCGGGCGTGGGAGGTGGACACCACCTCCCGCACCGCGGAGGCGGTGGCGGACGAGGTCGCCCGCCTGCTCCGGGGGGAGGCGGACGGCCCGCCCCCGGGGACGGCGGACTGGAGCGAGGAGGTGTTGGCGTGGTACTAGACGCCTATCGGCGGTACGCGGACCGGTTCCTGGATCCCATGGCCCGCCGGCTCCTCCACGTGTCCCCCGACGCCCTCTCGTGGGCGGCCTTCGTCCTGGCCATCGCCGCGGGGGCCATGTTCTACTTCGGGGAACCGCCCGCCCTGCTCCTCCTGGCCTTCCTCTTCATCGCGGGGAACGCGGTCCTCGACGCCCTGGACGGGAAGCTGGCCCGCATGACGGGGGTGGCGTCCCGCAAGGGGGACTTCCTGGACCACGTCCTAGACCGGTACGCGGACGTGTTCATCATCGGCGGGCTCCTCCTGGGACCCCTCTGCGACGACCTCTTGGGGCTGCTGGCCCTCCTGGGGGTCATCTTCACGTCCTACATGGGGACCCAGGCCCAGGCGGTGGGAGTGGGGCGGGACTACGGGGGCGCCCTGGGGCGGGCGGACCGGCTCGCCCTCCTCCTGGTCGCCAGCCTCCTTCAGTTCCTCCTCCTGGTGTTCGGCGTGCGGGACCTGGGCGTCGCCCCCTACTTCTCCTTCACCGTCCTGGAGTACGCGATGATCGTCGTCGCCGTGGGCGGGCACCTCACCGCGCTGCAGCGGGCCCGCGCGACATGGCGGAAGCTTTAGCCCGCCGGGCCTTCGTCCGGTAGTACGTCAGGGGATGCTTCATCCAGTCCTGGGCGCACAGGTCGTCGGGGTTGTAGCAGATCCCGTAGGACACCATGGTGCTGCACTCCGGCGGGGTGTACTCCGTGCCGGAGATGACCCCCGTGATGTGGTCGATCTGATAGCGGGTCTGCCGCTCGTCGAAGTCCGGGAAGGTGGAGTAGATGCGGAAGATGGCGTCGGAGTCCAGGCCGATGTGGTTCAGGAACGCGGTGAGGGCGAAGCGCCCCATGTGGGGGACATTCTCCCCGTTCTGGACCATCGCGAGGAGGTGCTGCATGCACGGGGGCAGGTTCGTGATGCTCACGTGGGCGATCTCGTCCGCTTGGTAGCGGCGCTTCTTCTCCTTGAGGAGGCTCTTCAGCGCCCCCGCCTCTTCCTTGAACGCCGCCAGGATCTCGCGGTTCACGGGAAGGGGGAGCTCCTCCTCGATGCGCTGGCGGATCCGCTCCTCGAGGATCCGGATGAACCGGTGCCTCGTGAGGAGCACGTGCCCGTCCTCCAGGGCCTGGTTCACGAGCTTCCATTCCTTCGCCCGGATGCTGCGGGTGGCGGCGAGGAACTGGGGGAAGGGGAGGCGGAGGCCCCCGTCCGCCTCCACGTCCAGGCCGTAGTGGCCGGCGACGAGGATGAGGAAGCCCAGGTCCTCTCCCATGAACCGGCGGCTGGCCGCCTTCGCCTCCGCGACCGCGTAGCGCCGTACGAGGTAGTTGTCCCCCACGCAGGAGACGAGCATCCGGCCCACCGGGTAGGAGAGGAGCTCCGTGTAGGCGTCCTCCTCCCGCTGCATCGGGTGCTCGTCGATGAAGCCGTTCTCCAGGGCCTCCAGGACGCGCTCGTAGCCCGCCCGACGGGGCACGTCCAGGGCCATCAGGTCCTCGAGGCTCAGCCCGTCGGACCGGATCCGCGCGACGGCCTCGGGGAGAAAGGGGTACATGGCGAGGCGGGGGAGCTCCACGCCCCGACCACCGCCGCCGGCCGATTTATACGTTGCCAGGGGGGGTTGCCGAAGGTGTCCTCTCTCTAGAAAGACGCCCTGCCAGAGCGCAGGGGGATCAGGACGCCCATCCGTTGGCGTACTTGCCGCTGACGAGGCGCTCCACCACGGCCTCCGCATCCTGGAGCTCGTCGAGGCGGCCCGTCCAGTCCGCGAGGTAGGGGAGGTTGCGGCCCTCGAAGTCGTTCATCGCGGCCCGCATCTGGGCGGGGAGGCCCTTCACCTGGGGACCATTGACGACCGTCGCCAACACCGCGTGGTCACCCTCCGTGAGGAACACCCGGGAGTCGCCGATCTGCAATTCCTGGAGCCCCGCGCCTTCCCGGCGGAAGCTGTCCCGCACGAATTCGCTGAGGACGACGATCATCCCGCTCATCAGGTCGGGATCGTTCGCGGCCGCGC
>CAYFXO010000041.1:0-13070 GCA_964347125.1 uncultured Methanomassiliicoccales archaeon
TGACCACCCCCTACGAGTCCGGCGGCCAGCGGCACGCCTTCAGCGCCTGGACCACCGGGGCCCAGACGCCGGCCATCGGCGTCTCCCTGACGACCGCCACGGACCTCACGGCCCAGTACGTCCCCGCCACCGGCGTCCTCCGGGGCACCGTCCGGGCGGAGGGGGACGGCGGCCCCGTGCCGGGCGCCACCGTGACGGCGGGCACCGTCCAGGGCAGCACCGCCAGCGACGGCACCTACCAGCTCACCGTCCCCGACGGCACCTACACCGTCACCGTGTCCCACGGGGACTACGAGACGGCCACCCGCGACGGGGTCGTCGTGGGCATCGGGGAGACCGTCGGCCTCGACTTCCTCCTCGAGCTCTCCGCCGACACGGACGCGGACGGCCTCCCGGACACCTGGGAGCGGTCCCACTTCGGCAATCTGAACCAGGAGGCGCAGGGCGACCCCGACGGGGACGGGTTCACGAACCTGGACGAGTGGCGCCGCGGGACGGACCCGAACGGCCGAGACTTCCTGCCGGAGTTCTGGTGGCTGTGGCTCGTCCTCTTCCTCCTCTTCCTCATCGCAGTCCTCATCCTTGTCGTCGCCGGACGGCGGCGCGGGCGGCCCGAGGCGGAAGTCTACGAGGAGCTCTACGGAGTGCCCCCGGCGACCGAGGAGGTCGTCGTGAAGGAGCGCAAGGTGCAGAAGCCGAAGCTCCCGCCCCCGCCGGAGGAGGAAGCGGAAGAGGCGGCGGAGGAGGAGGCCCCGGCGAAGGCCGCCGCCCTCCCCGAGTGCCCGAACTGCGGGCTCATCAACGAGCCCGGGGCGACGGAGTGCGCCGTCTGCGGCGCCGCCATGGGGGCCGCCGCCCTGTCGACGGACGACCGGATGGCCCGCCTGGAGGATGCCCTGAAGGAGGGCCGGATCACCCAGGAGCAGTACGAGGCGAACCTGAAGAAGCTCCAGGGCGAGTGAGGCGAGAAAGCCTTATACTCGCCCCGCCGGATGGTTCGACGCCACCGTGATGACTATCTAATCCGCTGACCTTGATGAGTGATGGGCGGGCTGAGTGGCCGGGGATACGCCTTTATAGTCGGAATCGGATGGCCCGCCCGAAGGGATGGGCATGCTTACGGGATTCGATCTCCTCCTGCATAGCCGTGCGCTTCAGCTCTATTGGCTGCGTCGCTGGGTCGCGTTCGCCATCGACCTCGTCATCGTCCTCCTCCCTGTGTGGGCCGCCCTCGCCCTCCTGGGGGCCCCGGAGCTCATGATCCTGGCCGGACTCTACTCCGGCCTCTTCCTCTTCTCGTACTCCGCGGTGCTGGAGATGCACTGGGGGCGGACCCTGGGGAAGGCCGCCGTGGGCCTCCAGGTCGCCCGCCTCGACGGCCGCCTCACCCTCCGCACCGTCCTCGTCCGGAACGCCGCCCGGTTCTTCTGGTACGTCCTGCCCCTCATCGACTTCCTCCTGGGCTTGGCCACGGAGGGGGACGCCCGCCAACGCCTCACGGAGCGCGTCTTGGGGTCCGTCGTCCACCACGAGGGCGAGTCCCCCGTGGCGGCGGGCGTCGCCGTGACCCCGGCCGGCTTCGCCGCGGTCTCGGGCCTCCCCTCCCTGGAGTGCCGGGCCTGCGGCGGCACCCTCACCGAGGTCGGGGACGAGACCTACCAGTGCGCGAGGTGCGGGCAGATCCAATGAGCGGCTCCCGGGACGGGCCAAGGTAGAAATAGGCCTCCCCGGATGGAATCGGGAGGTGATCCCACGCTATTCGTGACGAGTCTCCGATTTCTGCCGGGGCAGTACGAAGAGGCCACGCGGCTGTGCAAGCACCCGAAGATCCCGGAAGGGGTGGAGATCAAGAACTTCTGGGGCCTCTTCGGGAAGCCGGACGCCCTCATCGTGTACGAGGCGGACGACCCCGGGATCGCCGCGGACTTCGCGGTGCAGTTCGGGCGGGTGGCGGAGTCCAGGACGGCCCTGGCCTTGCCCATCGAAGAATTCAGGTGGACATGGTAGGGTCGTCGGGAGGCTCCTCGTCCTCCTCCGGGGGTTGCGCCTTCCGCTGCTGGGCCCGCTTCCAGAGGAGATAGGTGAGGCCCGCGAGCCAGACGCCCTCGATGAGCATGACCACGATGAGGATGAGGACGACTTCCTCGACCTCGACGCCGGGGAGGAGTTCTATCGCCAACGCCTCGCCTCCGGGGGGCCTACGAGGTGAAGCGTATAAGACGGTTTGGTCGACGTTCTCCCAGGGGCGGGGCCGCCGCCCGCAGGGGAGGTCCTCAGCCGGTATTCCATTCGATCGACCCCGAGACGCCCTGGTCGCGGTACAGGATTGTCAGGGAGTAGCTTGTGTCCGGGACGATCTGGATGACGAAGGTGTCCCCGATGGTGAGCCGTCCCTCGCCGCTGAGGTCCGTGAAGGTCAACTTCCCGAACGTCCCCGCGCCGAGGGGTTCCGCCTTGCTGCTCGTGTCGACGGTCCCGTTGATGACGAGGACCGCCTGGTAGAGGGACAGGGCCTGGGTCTGGCCCGACGTCCCGTGGACGTTGATGGTGACCGTGGTCTGCGTCACCGAGCCCTTCGTAAGGCCGACCCACGGAGGGGGTGGCTGCACGTCCCCGACGAGGGCGGTGACGGTGATGTAGACCACCGCCGCCAGGATGACCGTGATGGCGACCAGCAGAATCACTGCGATGACGGGAGAAACGGCCGCTCTCCGCTGTCCCAGTCGCACTTGGGCCCTCTCCTGAAAGGAGAAAGAAGGGAAAAAAGGGAAAGGGGTTGGGCCTTACGTCGTGAAGGTGACGGTCTGGATCACGTCGTCGGTGGACGTCCAGATCAGGTTCATCGTGTAGTCTGTGTCCGGGTTCGTCCCTGTGAGGACGAAGAAGTCACCGCCGTTGAAGTTGTCGTTCCCCGTCAGGTCCGTGAAGGTCAGGACAAGACCCGAACCGCAACCCGTCTCGCAGGTCTCCAGCGAGGTCGAGCTGATGGCCGTCGTCCCGTTCGCCAGGAGCAGCGCCTCGAAGGACGCGAGGCTCTGGGATCGATCGATGTCCGCCACGGTCCACTTCCACGATCCATCCGGCTGGGCACTCGCTCCGGTGAACGTCACCACGGGCTTCACCGTGCCGCCGCCGCCGATCAGGCCGGTGACCATCACGTACAAGACGGCCGCCAGCACCACGGTGATGGCCACCATGAGAATGGTAGCAATCACCGGAGACACACCAGAGTCATCCCTTCGGATGACCCAGCTTCGCTTCATGGGTTTGTGTCCTCCTGCAGGTTTCCCTGCGGGGGGAACGTTAGACAGCCTAGGATATAAACGTGTCGGCGCCCCTATCGCTATCCGTCACTCCTAGGCGGCGGCGATGCCCGCCTCCGTGATTCGATAGGAGTAGATGCCCGTCCGCTCCGGGCGGTTCCGCACCTTCCGGATGATCAGTAACTGCTTGAAGCCGTCCTCCTCCATGCGGCGCTCCAGGTCGATGATGCAGTCCACGATCTCCCGCACCCCGCTCTCCGTGCGGGTGTTGTACACGTTGTTCAGCATCGTGATGAGGGCGATCCCCTCATAGTGCTGGGTGTGGGCCTTGATCGTCCGGAGGGCGGAGAGGACGTTGTGGTGGTCATAGTACTCCAGGAAGAAGTCCAGGGAGTCGATGATGATCCGGAAGGGGGGTTCGAGCTTGGAGACCTCGTAGGTGAGGGCGGTGAGAAAATTGACGGCCCTCCGGCGGTGCCGGATGGCGCCGTCCTCGTGGTACTTCCGGATGTCCTTCATGGTGATGCCCTCCTGGCGGTACTTGGAGACCTCCAGCTCCTTCGCCAGGACCTTCTCGTAGTACTGGCGGCCGATGTTCACCACGTTCATCTCGGCCTTCCACCCGAAGTGGTCCAGGGTCGCCTGGATGTCCTCGTCCCGCTCCGTCGTGGTGAAGTAGGTGACGTTCTCCCCCTTGGCGGTCCCGGAGGCGAACTGCTTCGCGAAGAGCTCCAGGCCCGCCCCGGGGCCCCCGCTCACCAGGAGGGTGAACCCCTTCGGGACGCCCTCCATGAGGGCCTTGTCCAGGCCGGCGATGCCGGTGCTCACGACCTCCATCTCACTCCTCCGCGGCGACGACGGTCTCGTCGCAGACCAGGTTGAGCATGTGCTCGATGTCCTCCGACTCGTACTCCTCCATGGAGAAGATGACGGTGTAGGCCTCCTTCGTGCGCAGGTTGTTGACGAGGATGTGGAGGAACTCGCTGAGGATCTTCGTGTTGTTGTGGATGGCGAGGGAGTTGATGGAGTCCAGGACGACGACGTTGCTCCGGTCCGCCGTCTTCCGGAGGAGGTATTCCACCTTCAGCATCACGTTCTCCAGCATCGTGGGGGACTCCACGTAGATCGTGTTCTCGTGCTTCGTCGTGACCCCCATCATGATCTGGGAGATGCAGTCGACGAAGTAGATGTTGTCCAAGTCGATCTCCAGGACCTGGAGGGCGTTGATGATGGAATGGGCGGGGATGGTGCTCGTCACGTACACCGCGTCGAGCCCCTTCCCGTGGGCGAAGTTGTCGAGGATCCCTCGGATGGCGTCGAAGTAGGACTCCGCCCGGATCCTCAGGGCGATGGCGGCGGACTCGGGGAGCTCCCCGAGGACGTTGGCGACATGGGTCGTGACGCTCATGTCAGCTCGCCCCCACGCTCCCGCCCTTCAGCAGCGGCACCAGGAGGACGCCGCAGTGGGTGAGGTCCAGGACGTACTTCGCCCGGGAGTGCTGCGTCCCCCGCATCTTGACGACCTGCAGGGTGCGGAGCAGGTCCCCCCGCCGCTCCAGGTTGCCCATGAAGATGATGCCGTCGGCGATGGCCTCCTCCACGCCGAAGAGGGAGTACCGCTGCTCCGCGGGGCTGATCTCGGAGATGAGCAGGGAGGTGCACCGCATGGCGGAGAGGGCCTCCCCGAGCTTCAGGATGAACTCCCGGATCTTCTCCTGGGTCCTCAGGCGGTAACAGACGGAGGTCACGGAGTCCACCACGAGGCGCCGGATCTCCAGCTCGTTGACGATGTCCCCCAGGGCCTCCACCAGGACCTCCACCTCTTCCAGGTCGAACTCCAGCTTGTCCAGGCCGAGCCGCTCGTAGACCACGGGGAGGTCCACGAAGACGAGCTTCCCCCGCTTGATGAGGTCCTTGGAGAAGAACTCGTACGGGATGATGTTGCTCATCAGCTTGTCCGCCGCCTCCGTGACGGAGATGAAGAGGCAGTTCTCCCCCTCGAGGGCGCCGTGGACCAGGAACTCCAGGGAGAGGGTGGTCTTGCCGGTGCCCACCGCCCCCGTCACGAGGACGGTGTTGCCGCGGGGGATGCCGCCATTGAGAACGTTATCCAGACCGTCGATGCCGGTGACGCAACGGTCCCGTGAACCGAGGGCCTCCAGGTCCCCGTCTGGCATGCGGCCCGTGCTATCTTGGGGCCGGTATAAGAGGTTTCGTTTCCCGTTTCTCCATGACGAATAGCTATTAAACCCGGCGCCGCGATGGCTGGGGCAATGGCCGAGGGACCCGTGTTGCAGGTCGCCCTGGACATGATGAACCTCCACAGGGCGCTGCAGATCGCGGAGGAAGCCGTGGAGGGCGGGGCGGACTGGATCGAGGCGGGGACGCCCCTCATCAAGAGCGAAGGGGTGGAATGCCTCCGGGTCCTGAAGAAGAAGTTCCCCGGCCGGACCCTGGTGGCGGACCTGAAGACCATGGACATCGGGGCCTACGAGGTGGACATCGCCTCCAAGGCCGGGGCGGACATCATCACGATCCTCGCGGTGGCGGACGACGCCACCATGGCGGAAGCGGCGAAGGCCGCCCGGCGCTACGGCTCGAAGGTCATGGCGGACCTCATGCGGTGCGAGGACAAGGTCGCCCGGGCGAAGGAGGTCCAGGCCCTTGGGGCGGAGTACCTCTGCGTCCACGTGAGCATCGACGAGCAGATGGTGGCGAAGAGCAGCCTCGAGGTGCTCCAAGCCGTCGCCGAGGTGGCGGAGGTCCCCGTCGCCGTGGCGGGCGGGCTGAACTCCGAGACGGTCGTCGAGGCCCTGGAGGCGGGCGCCTCCATCCTCATCGTGGGCGGGGCGATCATCAAGGCCCCGAAGGTCGCCGACGCCGCCCGGGCGGTGAAGAAGGCCATGACGGAGGGGGTGGCGGTGCGCACGGAGCTCTACAAGAAGTACCGGGAAGAGGAGCTCCTGGAGGCCCTCGCGAAGGTCTCCACCCCCAACCTCGCGGACGCCATGCAGAAGCGGGGGGTGATGCGGGGCATCCTCCCCCGCGTGAACCGCGGGACGAAGATGGTGGGCCGCGCCCTTACGGTGAAGACCGCGGACGGCGACTGGGCGAAGCCCGTGGAGGCCATCGATCGGGCCGGGCCGGGGGACGTCATCGTGATCGACGTGGGCGGCGGGAGGACCGCCATCTGGGGGGAGCTCGCCTCCCACTCCTGCAAGGTCAAGGGCGTGTCCGGGGTGGTCATCGACGGGGCCGCCCGGGACATCGACACCATCCTGGACATCGACTTCCCCTGCTTCGCCCGCCACGTGGTGCCCCACGCGGGGGAGCCCAAAGGCCACGGCGAGATCGGCCCGGAGATCGAGTGCGGCGGGCAGAAGGTCCGCACCGGGGACTGGATCGTGGGGGACGAGAACGGGGTCGTCGTCATCCCGCAGGAGAAAGCGGTGGAGATGGCGAACCGCGCCCTGGACGTCCTGGAGCGGGAGAACCGCCTGCGGGAGGAGATCAAGCGGGGCGGCACCCTCTCCAGCGTGCTGAACCTGGAGAAGTGGGAGAAGGTGGGGTAGCCCCGTGGACCGGGAGGCGGCTCGGGCCCTGCTGGAGGACGTGCGGTCCGGCCAGGTCACGGTGGGGGTGGCGCTGGAGCGGTTGAAGGCCCTGCCGTTCGAGGACCTGGGCTTCGCGCGGCCGGACACCCACCGGGCCCTGCGGAAGGGGTTCCCGGAGGTCGTGTACGCGCCCGGGAAGACCCCCGTGCAGATCGTGCAGATCGTGAAGAGCCTGCGGGCGGGGGCGCAGGGCGTCGTCGTCACGCGGACGGACGAGGAGCTGTCCGCCGCGCTGCAGGCCGCCTACCCCTCGGAGGCCACCGACTTCCCGGAGGCCCGGGTGGTGCTCGTGGGAGCCCCCGCGAAGCCCCACGGCGGGCAGGTGATGGTCGTCTCGGCCGGTACCTCCGACCTCCCGGTGGCGGAGGAGGCCGCCGTCACCGCCGAGGTCACCGGGGCCGGCGTCGAACGGCTCTACGACGTCGGGGTGGCGGGGATCCACCGCCTCACGGAGGAACTGGAGAATCTGGCGGCGGCGGACGCCCTGGTCGTCGTGGCGGGGATGGAGGGGGCGCTGCCGAGCGTCGTCGCGGGGCTGGTGGACGTCCCCGTGGTCGCGGTGCCCACGAGCGTCGGGTACGGCGCGAGCTTCGACGGGCTGGCGGCCCTCCTGGGGATGATGAGCTCCTGCGCCCCGGGGGTCGTCGTGGTGAACATCGACAACGGGTTCGGGGCCGGGTACTTCGCCTCCCTCGTCACCGCTCAGATGAAGCCCCAGCCGGCGTAGAAGATTGGGAAGACGAAGAGGGCGACCATCCCGGCGATGGCGCCGACCCAGAGGGCCGGGTTCCACCGGAAGACCTTCGACCCGTCCAAGGGCGGGAACGGGATCATGTTGAAGATCGCCAGGAACTGGTTCACGCGGGCGATGACCCGGAGGAAGAAGGCCACGTCGCCCAGGGCCGGGTCCCCCCCGAGGAGGAGCGCCCCGACCATGAAAGGGATGGAGATGGCGACATTGGTCAAGGGCCCCGCGAGGCTGATGCGGCCGTTCTGGCGGGCGTCCACGTAGCCCGCGATGTAGACGGCGCCGGGGGCGGCGAAGAGGAACCCCAGGGCCGCCGTGAGGAGCGCGATGAGGAGGCCCTGGGTGGAGGAGCGGAACTCCGCCCAGCACCCGTAGCGCTGCCCCACGACCTTGTGGGCCATCTCGTGGAGGAGAAAGGCCGTGATGACGGCGACGAAGGAGGCCGCCGCGAGGATGGCGAGGCCGAGGGGGGACCAGAGGGTGATGTACTGGATGCCCCCCGCGAAGGCCAGGGTGAAGGCCGCGGTCATGATGAGGACCGCGAAGCCGATGTGCCGCAACTCCTCGGGGCTGAAGCGGATCCCGGGTCGCGGTGCGGGGCCGTAGCCCGACTGGGACCGAAACACGCGCCGCCGATGCCCCCCTCGCTATTAAACCCTAGAGCTTCGCCCCGCAGGTGGGGCACACCCGGGCCCCCGCGGGGAGCTCCTCCTGGCAGAGGGGGCACTTCGCCACGGCCTCGTCCCGCTGGCGCTCGATCTGGGCCTTGATGATCTTGATGCTCTCCTCCTTGAAGAGGCGGATGTCCCAGTCCAGGAGCTTCTGGAGGGCGGTGACGTCGAAGCCCTTCTCCTCCCACGCGGCGATCTGCTCCCGGTACTCCTGGCGCAGCAGCTCGTCCTCGTCCACGGAGGAGAGGGCGTCCATCATCTCGTCCTGGAGCTCCGGGGGCATCCGGCGGAAGCCCGCGTCGTCCGAGAGGCGGCCGTAGACCTCCTGGATGGCCTCCCCGACCCGGTCCCCGATCTGCTTGATCTTCAACGCGGGGGGCGCGACGAGGGTCTCCCCGCAGACGTCGCACACCTCGCTGTCCATCGAGACGGGCCCGCCGCACCGGGGGCAGGGCACGTACTCCTCCGGCGCCTCCCGCTTCTTCAGCTCGGAGATGATGAGGCGGCGGGCGAGCATCTTGTGGATCCCTTTCTTGCGCTCCGACTCCGGGAGGGAGAGGGCGAGCACCTCGGCGAAGTCTCGGACCCCGTCCTGGTAGAGGGCCGCCGCCACCTTTTCGTCCACCCCGGGCGCCAGGGCCAGGCGGCGGATGATCTCGTCCCGGTCGCCCTCGTCCTCGGGTTCGGCCTCGTCGCGCGGCTTGCCGCAGTACGGGCAGGTCGCCGCGTAGGCCTGCATCACCTCCCCGCAGTGCCGGCAGCGCCGCACCTCCCGCGGCAGGAGGGTGCCGCAGTTGGGGCACTTCAGGGCGTCCTCGTCGACGGACGCGCCGCAGATGAGACATTCCTCGAGGGCGACGGTCATCACGGTCTCCAGGGGCGCTTTACGCTTACCGGATTACTTAAGGATTGGTTCCTGGCCATCGATAAGCGGGGCGGGTCCAAGGGGGCGCCGGGGCCCACATTCACCCACCCCTCTCCCAAAGGCAGGTATAGCCACCCGGGCGTGGCGGGGCCGTGGCCGCCGCCGTCGTAGAAGACCTGTTCCCCTTCCCGAAGATCCGCCCCGGGCAGGACGCCTTCCTGCGGGACGCCCGGGCGGCGTTGCGGGCGGGGAAGCACCTCCTGGCCAACGCTCCCACGGGCATCGGCAAGACCGCCGTCGCCCTCACCGCGGCCCTGGAGGTCGCGGAGGCGGAGGGGAAGCTCGTGGTGTTCCTCACCTCCAAGCAGTCCCAGCACCACGTGGCCATCGAGACCCTCCGGAGGATGCGGCGGGCCCCCCCCATCCGCGTGGCGGACGTCATCTCGAAGCGGGCCATGTGCCCCCAGCCGGAGGCCCGGCGGCTCCGGAGCGGCGGGTTCTACGAGTTCTGCGGGGCCATGGTCCGGAACCACCGGTGCACGTACTACGAGGCGGAGTCCTCGGGGGTCGCAGGGCTCCTCCAGAAGGACATCCTCCACGTCTCGGACGCCGCCCGCCTGGGGAAGCGGATGGGGGTGTGCCCCCACAAGGTGGCCCTCGACGTGGCGGCCCAGGGCGATGTCCTCGTGTGCGACTACAACTACATCTTCTCCGAACTCCGGGAGGGCATCCTCTCCCGCCTGAAGCGGCGGCTCGGCGACCTCATCCTGATTGTGGACGAGGGCCACAACCTGCCCGACCGGATTCGGGCCCACCTCAACGTGGACCTGAGCCTGACGGACCTGCAACGGGCGGTCAAGGAGGTCAAGGGGCGGGACCGGGTCCTCCATGCGGTCCTCCGTGCGCTGATGGACCGGTTCCCCCGGCTCTTCCGGGACGTCCGAGGGGAGGAGGAGGCGGACCCCGCCGGATTCCTGCAGCTGGTGGACGAGGCCCTGGACGCCGCCGGGGCGGGGGGATGGACCCTGGCGGGCCTCGCCGAGGCAGTGCGGGCGACGGGCGGACGGCTGGCCGAGCGGGGCCGGGACACGACCCTGCCCCGGGTCGCCGAGTTCCTGGAGCGGTGGCCCACGGGCGGGCGCGCGGTCCTGCGGATCCTAGACGGCTCCCGGGTGCCGAAGCTCTCGTACCGCTCCCTGGACCCGGCGGTGCTCAGCCAGGAGGTCTTCGAGGGCGTGCACGGCGCCCTCCTTATGAGCGGCACCCTCCACCCGGGGGAGATGTACGCGGACCTGCTGGGGGTCCCCGAGGGGCGTCGGGTGGTCCGCTCCTACCTCTCCCCGTTCCCGAGGGAGAACCGCCCGGTCCTCGCGATGAAGGACCTGACGACCCGGTACACGGAGCGCGGCCCCCGGACCTACGCGGCGTACGCCCGCGCCCTCCGGCGCATCAGCGAGGCCGTCCGGGGCAACGCGGCGGCCTTCTTCCCCTCCTACGCGTTCCTCAACAAGGTCCACGAGCACCTGAAGCGGGAGCCGGTGCGGAAGCGCATCCTGCGGGAGGAGCAGTCCCTCTCGAAGGTGGAGAAGGAGGCCCTCGTCGACGCCCTGCGGGCCTCCGCGGACAACGGCGGCGCCCTCCTCTTGGCTGTCCAGGGCGGTTCCCTCTCGGAGGGCGTCGACTACTACGGCAACATCCTCTCCGCCGCGCTGATCGTGGGCCTCCCCCTGAGCCCGCCCTCCGTGGAGGCGGACGGGCTGCGCCGCTACTACGCGGAGAAGTTCGGCCCGGACCGGGGGTACGCCTACGCGTCCCTCTTCCCGGCGATCAACAAGGTCCTCCAGGCCGCGGGGCGCCCCATCCGGAGCGAGGCGGACCGGGCCGTTGTGGTCCTCATGGATTCCCGCTTCCTCCTGCCGACCTACGCCCAGTGCTTCCCCGAGGGCTTCCACCCCCGCCCGGTCCGGGACCCCGCCAGGGAGACGCGGGCGTTCTTCGCCCCGTCCGGGTAGGCTTTTTACCCGCCGCCCCGCATGCCCGCCCCATGCTCCTCCGGGTCGGGGCGGAGGCGGAGCTCACCCTCGCCGAGTGGCGGGGCCGGCAGGTCGTGGTGAAGCGCCGCCTGCCCAAGACCTACCGCGATGCCTCCCTCGACGCCGCCCTCCGGGTCCAGCGGATGCGGACCGAGCTGAAGCTCATGGCCGAGGCCCGCGGGTGCGGACTGTCCGTGCCCATCCTGTACGATGTGGACGTCGACGAGGTGACGTTCACCATGGAGTTCGTGGACGGGCCGCGGGTGAAGGACTTGCTGGAGACGTTGGAGGACCCTCGGGACCTCTGCGCCGAGGTGGGCCGCCTCGCGGGGGTCCTCCACGCCCACGACTTGGTCCACGGGGACCTCACCACCTCGAACATGCTCTGGCGAGACCCACGGGTGTACCTCATCGATTTCAGCCTGGGAGAGAAGACGGCCGAGGTGGAAGCCAAGGGTGTCGATCTCCACCTCCTCTGGGAGGCGTTCCGGAGCGCCCACGCCCGGGCGAAGGAGATGCTGGGGTGGGTGTGGGAGGGCTACGCCGAGGCCTACCCGGAGGCGGAGGCCGTCCGTCGGAAGATGATGGACATCGAGAAGCGGGGGCGGTACACCTGATCCAGGTCCTCACGTCCAACGAGGGCAAGTTCCGGGAGATCGCCGCGGCCCTCGCGCCGACCGAGGTGCGGCAGGTGGCCGCCCACTACCCGGAGATCCAGGCGGGGACCCTGGAGGACGTCGTCGGGTTCGCCTTGGCGAGCCTCCGGGAGGTGGAGGGGGACCTCCTCGTGGACGACTCGGGCCTGTTCATCGACGCCTTGGACGGCTTCCCGGGGGTCTATTCGGCCTACGTGTACAAGACCCTGGGGTGTGAGGGGATCCTCGGGTTGCTGGCGGGCGCGACGCACCGGGACGCCACCTTCCGCACGTGCTTCGGGGTCCGCCTGGGCGGGAAGGAGCACCTGGTCCCGGGGGAGTGCGCGGGGCGCATCACCCGGGCCCCCCGCGGGAGCGGGGGATTCGGCTTCGACCCCATCTTCGTCCCCGCGGGCCACGACGCGACCTTCGCGGAGATGTCCCTCGAGGCGAAGAACGCCGTGAGCCACCGGGGGCGCGCCCTGGGCGCCCTGAAGCCCCTCCTGGAGGCGTCCTCGCGTGGATGAGGACCCGCGGAGCCTCGCGGAGCGCGTCCTCCTGTTCCTGGCGCCCTTCGCCCTCGCCGCCCTGTACATCCTCCTGATGATGGCCCTCCTCACCCCGGAGGTCTTCACCCCCGTCCTCGCCGCCATGTTCGTCTACCTCCTCTCCCCCCTCGGGGTGGAGATCGTCATCCCGAGCACCTACGTCCTCCTCGGGGGCGGCGCCGGGCTCCTCGCTGTGATCGTCCTGTCCATCATCCTGGTGGACGTGTTCACGGCGGTGTTCATGTTCTGGAACTTCGGCCTGGCGGAGCGGGCCCCCGGCCTCGGCGGCCTCCTCCGGCGGACGGAGGCCGTGTGCCGTCGGAAGATCGAGGAGAAGCGCTGGGGGGAAGGGGTGACGCTCCTCGCCTTGGCCGCCTACGTCGCGCTGCCGTTCCAGATGAGCGGCGGGTTCGTGGGCTTCATCTTCGGGCGGGTGCTGGGCATCGAGCCGCGGAAGGTGCTCTTGGCGGTGTCCGCCGGGTCCGCGGCGGGCGGCGTCCCCGTGGGGGTGGCCGCCTTTCTCCTCGGGGAGCCCCTGGTAGACCTCCTGGAGGCCGGTTGGCTCCAGGCTATTGGCAGCACCGTGGGAATCTTGATAGTGCTCGGGTTCATCGTGGGCGTGACCGTCGTCTATTGGCGGGCGTACGTGAGGCGTGGGGATGAAGATTCGCGGTAGGCGGGTCCTCGTGACGG
>CAYFXO010000042.1:0-12949 GCA_964347125.1 uncultured Methanomassiliicoccales archaeon
GGACCAGGATTGGGGGCCCCTTCCGATACCAGGCCCGGAGCCGCCCCAGCTCCTCGTCCCGGTCCACGAAGTCCCGGACCTCCGTCGGGGCGCCGCCCGGGGCGATGGTCAGGATGCCGCCGTGGACCTCCCGGAGGGCGTCCACGAGCCGGAGGGCGTACGCCTCCATCGCTTCTCCCAGGGTGAGCTCCCTGCGGCTCTCGCCATGGACCACGGTCACGGGGAGGGCGGCGACGCGCTCCGCGAGGGCTTCAGCCTGGACCAAGCCCCGCTCCGACAGGGCGTACACCTTCATCTCCCGCCCGCCGGCCACCCGGTCGCGGGCCTCCAACACCTCGCCCCCCGAGACGAGCTGCTTCAGGGCGCGGGGCGCGTGGCTGCGCCGGATGCCCACCGCCTTCGCGATGCCCTTCTGGGTCACGTCCACCGGCGGGGCGCCGACCTTCCGGGCGTACGACAGGAGATGGAGGAGGATCCGTTCTTTGACGGTGGTGCCCATCCCCCCCATAATCAGGCCATCGGAGCGACTTTATATAATCGTGACGGGGCGGTTCTCGAGGGGGGTAAGGCCCCGCCCCTCAGGCCGTCGCCGGGGCGGGGGCGCGAAGGACGTTGTCCATCGTCTCGAACCGGTGGCGGATCCGCAGCCGCGTGAGGACCCGACGCACCTCCTCCACGGCTTGGAGCAGCTGGAGGGCCTCTCCCCCATTCGAGCCCAGGGCCGTCTGCCAGGGGAGGGCGTACACGGCGTTCTTCCGCACGGGCCGCCACCCGTTCTCCCGCAGGGCGTCCAGGAGCTCCTCCGGAAGGGGGGCGCCGTTCTGGTTCTGGATGGCGACGAGGGTGGCGAGCTCGGTCATGGCTTGCCTCCGTGACACGGCGTCTCACGGCCGCGTATAAACGGCTTCCCCAGTGATTATCAGACCTGAGAATACCCTGGCGGGGAAGGGTTAAGACCCCCGGGGAAAATGGGCGTCTCCGTGGCGGAGCTGCTGCAGCACAAGCACTGCCTGAAGTGCGGGCGGGCCATCCTGGCCTCCGAGGAGTACTGCTCGGACGAATGCAAGGACTCGCGGGAGGCGCTGATCCGGCGGAAGCGGCGGCAGCTCCTGTACCTCTACATCGGGAGCGCCATCGTCCTGTTCCTGGTGATCCTCTTCAGCTTCGGAGGGGGATAGGTGAAGGTCTGCATGGGGGGGACCTTCGACGGGCTCCACGCGGGGCACCGGGCCCTCCTGCGGGCCGCTACGGACGTGGCCTCCGAGCTCTACATCGGCCTCACCGCGGACGCGATGGTCAAGGGGAAGGCGGGGGAGGTCTCGCCGTACGAGGCCCGGCTCGCGGGGCTGAGGGAGCACCTGGCGGACCGGGACCTCCCCGTCCACATCGTGCCCCTCACGGACCCGTACGGTCCTTCCGTGGACCTGCCGGAGCTGGAGGCCATCGTGGTCACGCCGGAGACGGCGGCCACCGCCGACGAGATCAACCGAATCCGCGGGGAGAAAGGGTACGGGCCCCTGGAGATCCGCGTGGTCCCCCTCGTCCTCGCCCGGGACTTCCGACCCATCAGCTCGACGCGCATCCGGAAGGGGGAGATCGCCGCCGACGGGGCGCTGCTCCGGCCCCTGGAAGTGACGGTGGGTTCCGAGAACCCCGTCAAGATCGACGCGGTCCGGGACGTCCTCTCCCGATACTACGAGTCGCTGCAGGTCCGGGGCGCGGCGGTGGGGAGCGGGGTTTCAGAGCAGCCCCACGGGGCTGACGTGCTACGGGGCGCCATCGCCCGGGCAAAGGCGGCCCTCGGCGAGGGGGACCTCGGAATCGGCATCGAAGCGGGGGTCTTCCAACTGGACGAGGTGGGCGCCACGATGGACGTCCAGTACTGCGCCGTGGTGGACGCGTTGGGCTGGATCACCGTGGGCCACGGACCGGGCTTCGCGTACCCCCCCGAGGTCGTGGCGGACCTGGAGCGCGGTGCCACCGTCTCCGAAGCCATGGAGCGTCTCGCGGGGATTGAGGACATCGGCCGGGGAGGGGGGGCCATCGGCTACCTGACGGACGGGGGCCTGGACCGCCGGGAGCTCACGGCGGCCGCGGTGATGGCCGCTTTCGTCCCGCGCGTCCGGCTCGACCTCTATGGTCGCTAGGTCCCTTGGGCCCTCCCATGGCTGTCAAATCGTCTCTTGACAGGGCGACACAAGATATATATCGGCCAGGTCGGATGGGGGCCGCGTCGCGAGTTCTCTCGCGACTGCATGGAGGATGGTATTGTGGAAGAAGCAGACGCTCCAGAAGAGCCCGAGATGGAGGAGCTAGAAGCCCCGGAAGAGGAGATGCTCCCTTCGGCGGCTCCCCCGGCGGCGGCCGCGTCGCCCTGGGGGAAGATCGCGGCGGTTCTTCTGGCGGTTTTGATTGTGCTAGCGGCGGTGAACCTCTACTACGTCGCCAACCCCCCGCCCGCCGGGGATGGGGAGGAAATCGACGTGACGTGTCCCGCGGGGTACACGTACAACAGCGACACCACGACCTGCGAGTCGACCGACACGACGGTCCCGACGGCGGTCGGGACGGCGGACAAGGAGACCGTGGAGATCGGCGAGGTGGTCACCTTCGATGGGAGCGCCTCGACGGACAACGTGGCGGTCACCGCCTGGGTATGGAACTTCGGCGATCGCACCCACGCCATGGGCAGCACGGTGACCAAGACCTACGGCTTCCCGGGCTCCCATATCGTCACGGTGACGGTGAGCGACGCCCTGGGCAACTCGGACGTCAACAACGAGAACCTCATCCGGATCCGCGTGCTCGACCCGCCCGTCGAGCCGTCGAACAACAGCGCCCCCGTGGCAATCCTCGCGGTGGACAACGACGTCATCCGGCCCGGCGAGTCGGTATTCTTCGACGCGACGTCCTCGTGGATCTACCGCTGGAACGACACCGTGGGTCTGAGAGCCGTGTGCACCGATTGCGGGGAGTTCACCCAGGAATCGGACGCGATGACCTACGCCTGGGACTTCGCGGACGGTGGCACGATGACGACCGTGAACGGGAGTCACACCTTCGACACGGCGGGGACGTACGGGGTCCGGCTCACCCTGACGGGCTACAACGGTCGGACCTCGGTGAAGTACCACACAATCCACGTGTTGCCGCCGGCGATTCCCTTCGGCGTCGTGAAGAACCCGAACACCATCGTCCGGGCGACGTTCGGCGAGGTGGCGAACCTCGACCCCGCCCGCGCCTACGACAGCTCGAGCGGCGAGATCCTTGACCAGGTCTACGAGAAGCTGGTCTTCTACGACCGGGACAGCATCACGACATTCCGGCCGATGCTCGCGACGAACGTGCCCACGCCGGACGCCAATGGCGAGTACCGGTTCACCATCCGGCAGGGCGTGACATTCCACAACGGCCAGTCATTCGGTCCGGACGACGTGGAGTACAGCATCGAACGGAACCTCATCTCCGACTTCACGGGAGGCCCAATGTGGATTCTCATGGAGATCGCTATCGGACCGGGGGTGGGCTCGTTCGATCCTACTGATGCTCTGCATCGTCAGAGGGTGCAAGACTTCGTCCGCGTGGAAGGGAACGATGTCGTCTTCAATCTGACCTTCCCCTTCCCCTTCCTGCCCCTCATCTCGACTTGGGGTTCGTGGATCATGGACAAGCAGACGACCATCGCCGATGGCGGTTGGCCACAGCTCTACGATCAGACCACGCTCGAAACCTACAACGACGATCTCTCGCTGGGCACGGACGACTGGGCCATCGGCACCGGTCCCTACATGCTCCAGTCCTGGGACTTCGGGGTGCAGGTGGTTCTCAAGAAGAACCCCAGCTACTGGAACGCGGCCGCGAACCCGGATGCGGTGGATACGGTCATCATCAAGAAGGTCGTCGAAGCCGGCACCCGCCTGCTCATGCTGCAGAACGGTGACGCGGACTTCGGCGAGATGCAGATCGTCTCGAAGCCCCAGGTGCTTCCGTTGCAGCAACAGGGCCTCGTGAACGTCATCGAGGGGTTGCCGCAACTGAGCATCGTAGCCTCCCACATCAACCAGGACATCGCCCCGACGAGCCCCTACGGCGGGGTCATCCAGCCCGCGGGGAACCTCGATGCGGCGGGAATCCCCGTGGACTTCTTCAGCGACATCAACGTGCGGCGCGGCCTCGCGTACTGCATGGATTACGACACCTTGATTGCCGACACCCAGCAGGGGAACGCCCAGCAGGCCCGAGGGCCGATTCCGGAGCCCCTCCAGGGCTACAGCGCCACGAGCCCCGTGTACACCCTCAATACGGTGCTCGCCGAGGCGGAGTTCACGGCGGCCTGGGGCGGGACCCTGTGGACCACCGGCTTCACCTTCGAGTTCCTGTACAACGAAGGGAACCTCATCCGGCAGACCGCCGCCACGATGATGAGCGACTGCGTGAACAACCTCAACCCGCTCTTCACGACCACGACGCGCGGCGTGCCGTGGTCGACCTATCTCGGGGCCCTCTTCGGGAACGAGTGGACCGTGGCGACCATCGGTTGGGGCGCGGACTACGCGGACGCCCACAACTTCGCGGCGCCCTTCCTGGACAGCCGCGGGGCGGGGTTCTTCGCCCTGTTCCTCGGGTACCAGAACACCAGCGCGGAGGCCCTCCTCGACCAAGGCCTGACCACGGTGGACCCGGCGCAACGGGAGCTGATCTACACGGAACTCCAGATGGTGGCCTACAACGACGTCCCGGCCGTCTACCTGTACCAGCCGAACGCCTTCGAGGTGCACCGCACCTGGATCAACGGCTGGTACCACAACGACATGCTCGGAGAGGACACGTACTTCTTCGACTACACCAAGGGCTGAGACCTCAAGCCTCCAGAAGGAGGCGGGGGCGACGCCGATCCTGGCACCTAGGGTGACCACTGCCTCTCAGGCCGCGACAAAACCTATAATGCCCAGCGTCGCGTGTGGAAGGGTCCAGGTGCTCCGGTGAACCTGCGCGTGTACATCGTGCGGCGGTTGCTCCTCCTCGTCCCGGTGATCATCGGGGTCACGCTCCTCATCTTCGCCGTCCTCCAGCTCCTCTCCCCGTACCAGCGGGTGTCTGCCTACGTCACCAACCCCAACGAGTTGCGGGCGGAGAACCTGAACCGCACCATCGAGCGGTACCACCTGAACGACCCGGTGTGGGTGCAGTACCAGATCTGGGTCAGCCAGATCCTGTCCGGGAACTTGGGTTTGGACCGCAACGAACGGCCCGTCGCCCAGACCCTCATCAATCGGGCCCCAGCGACCATCGAGCTGGGCCTCTACGCCAGCTTCCTCATCGTCCTCGGCGGCATCTGGCAGGGCACCGTCGCCGCGAAGTGGAAAGACCGGGCCCCGGACCACGCGACGCGGATGCTGGCCATCTCCGGATGGTCCCTGCCCACGTTCTGGCTCGGCCTCCTCCTGCTGGCCTTCATCTACGGCAGGACGGGCGCCTTCGGGCCCGGGGTCATCAGCGACTGGGTGCTCACGGACCGGATCCTCACGGGGGAGTTCACGCGATACACCGGGCTCTACACCGTCGACGGGGCCCTCAACGGGCAGCTCGACGTCACCCTGGACGCGTTCCAGCACCTGGTCCTGCCGGTGGTGACGCTCGCGTTCGTGAGCTGGGCCATCATCACCCGCATCATGCGGTCGTCCATGATTGAGGCCCTGGGAAAGGACTACGTGAAGTTCGCCCGGGCGAAGGGGGTGCCGGAGTCCGTCGTCGTCCGCCGACACGCCCGCAGGAACGCCCTGATCCCCGTGGCGACGGTGTCCGGGTTCGTCATCGCGGGCCTCCTCAACGGGGTGGTCATCACGGAGACGGTCTTCGCGCGGCCTGGAATCGGGGAATTCGCCGCCTCCGCCGCCGTGAACCTGGACGTGACCGCGGTCCTGGGCTTCACCCTGGTGAACGCGTTCCTCCTGGTCATTGCGAACCTCATCGTGGACGTGATGTACGCGTACATCGACCCCCGCATCCGGCTGGAGTGAGTGGTGTGAAGAAGACGTCGGCCTGGACCGAGTTCCGCCGGACGATGCGGCCTCGGATCCGAGAGACGCGCTTCGCCCTGAACCGAATGAAGCAGAACCCCCTCTCCGTCGTCGGCCTCGTCCTCGTCCTCATCTTCGTCTTCATCGCGGTGTTCGCCCCGCAGCTCGCCCCGCCCCCCCACGGCGACCCCACCGTGGTGTCGTACGACCCCACGGACCCGTACATCATCCCGCGGTACGGCTACTCGAACAACCCGGACCCCCCGAGCGAGGCCCACCCCTTCGGGACGACCCCGGGACAGTTCGACATCTACTACGGGGTGATCTGGGGCACCCGCAACGCCTTCCGCGTGGGCATCGTCGTCGTGGGGCTCGCCCTCCTCGTGGGCATCGTCCTGGGCCTCCTCGCCGGGTATTACGGGGGCATCCTCGACGAGATCATCATGCGGACGGTGGACGTCTTCCTCACGTTCCCCGCCCTCATCCTCGCCATGGCCCTCGTCGCCGCGTTCGGGCAGACCCTGGAGAACATCATGATCGCCGTGGCGGCGGTGTGGTGGCCCAGCTACGTCCGTCTCGTCCGCGGGGACGTCCTCGCGGCCCGCGAATCGGGGTACGTGGAGTCCGCCCGGGCCATCGGGGCCCGCGACCGGCGCATCATGTTCCGCCACATCATGCCGAACGTCGTCTTCCCCGTCCTCGTCCTCGCGTCCATGGACATCGGCGCCGTGGTCCTCGTGGTCGCCGCCCTGAGCTTCCTGGGGCTCGGGGTGGGGATCAACTACGCGGATTGGGGCGGCCTCGTGAACTTCACCCGCCCCCTCATCGTGGGGCAGGTGGGCGGGGACCCCCTGGCCTACTGGTACACCTTCATCTGGCCCGGGCTCTTCATCTTCCTATTCGTCCTGGGCTGGAACCTGCTGGGGGACGCCTTCCGAGACATCCTGGACCCGAGAGTGAGGCGCTGATGGCGGACGAGGCGCTCATCCTGCGGGGCCTGAAGGTGAACTTCTACACCTACGACGGCGTCGTCCAGGCCATCGACGGGGTGGACCTAGAGGTCGGCGCCGGGGAGACCCTGGGCCTTGTCGGGGAGACGGGGTGCGGGAAGTCCGTGACGGTGAACAGCCTCGTGAAGCTCATCCCAATCCCCCCGGGGAGGATCGAGGCGGGGCGGGCGCTGCTGCACTGGCCCCTTCCCTGCAAAGCCTGCAGGGGCGCAGGCTGCCCGGAGTGCGAGGGTTCAGGGACCTGGGACACCTGCGACACGTGCGGCGGCAAGCGCAAGTGCTCGAGCTGCCGCGGCCACGGGCGGTTCAAGGACGGGAAGAGGTGCGCGGCCTGCGAGGCTACGGGGCGCTGCGAGGGGTGTGGCGGCACGGGACGCCGCTACGTGGACCTCCTCAAGATGTCCCCCCGCCAACTGCGGGACATCCGCGGGAACGCCTTCTCGATGATCTTCCAGGAACCCATGGGGGCCCTGAACCCCGTGCTCCCCGTCGGGGAGCAGATCGGGGAGAGCTTCTACTACCACCAGCGCCGCGAGGTCGGCCAGGCGACGGTCGCCGCCCTCGATGCAGAGATCCGTCGCCGTCGCGAGTCCGGGACCGGGACGATGGGCGTCCCCTCCCTCCTCCTGTACCGCCGCCTCTACCGCTGGATGGCGCGCAAGCCGAACGCCCGGCTCCTCCAGTTCTTCCGCAGGGTCCCCCTCCTCCGGCGGTACCACCGGTGGATCGAGCGGGAGCTGCGGGGGCGCTCCCTCGAGGCCCTCGAAAAGGTCCGCATCCCCAGCCCCGAGAAGGTCCTGGACGCGTACCCCCACGAGCTCAGCGGGGGGATGATGCAACGCGTCGTCATCGCCATCGCCCTCGCGGGGCACCCGAAGGTCCTCGTCGCCGACGAGCCCACCACCGCCCTGGACGTGACGATCCAGTCCCAGATCCTCCGGCTCATGCAAGACCTGGAGGCGGAACTCCGGACGGCGACGATCTTCATCACCCACGACCTGGCGGTGATCGCCCAAGTGTGCGACCGGGTCGCCGTCATGTATGCGGGCACCCTCGCGGAGGTGGCGGACGTCCGCACCATCTTCAAGGCGCCCCTCCACCCGTACACCCGGGGCCTCATCGGGGCCATCCCCCGCCCCCACGAGGACATGGAGCGGCTCTCGGAGATCGAGGGGATGGTCCCGAACCTCATCACCCCCCCGGGCGGGTGCCGCTTCCACCCGCGGTGCCCCTTCGCGAAGGAAGCGGTGTGCGCCGCGGAGAAGCCCCTCCTCGAGGAGTCGAAGCCGGGGCACCGGGTCGCCTGCCACATGTTCAATCACAACGCCCACCTGTGGTCCGACGAGGACCGCCGGCCCCTCGCGGAGGTGTTCGCCCGATGACGGAGGAGGACCGGGTCTTCACCGTCCAGGACCTCCAGGTCCACTTCCCCATCCTCGGGGGCATCCTGAGGCGGCCCACGGGGTGGGTCCGGGCCGTGGACGGGGTGTCCTTCGCCATACGACGGGGGGAGACCCTGGGGATCGTGGGGGAGAGCGGTTGCGGCAAGACGACGGCGGGCCGGGCCCTCCTCCGGCTGGTGAAGCCGACGGGCGGGGCGGTGGTGTACCACCCCGCCGCCGAGGACGGCCAGCCCCCGCGGAGCGTGGACCTGGCGAGGCTCCCCGCCCGGGACATCCGCCTCCTGCGGCGGACGATCCAGATGATCTTCCAAGACCCCTCGTCGTCCCTGGACCCCCGCCAGCTGGTCAAGAGCATCGTGGCGGAGCCCATCCGCATCCACCGGATCCGGGGCCTGAAGTGCGCGGACTGCGGGGAGCTCGTCCCCGCGCACCTGGAGCGCCCCGGGGCGTCGTGCGAGGCGTGCGGCGGGAAGACGGCCTCCGTGGCCCTGCGGGGGGCGGACCTGGAGGCCCGGGTCCTCGAGTTGCTGGAGCGGGTGGGCCTCTCGAGGCAGCACATGTTCCGGTTCCCCCACGAGTTCAGCGGGGGGCAGAAGCAGCGGATCGCCATCACCCGCGCGCTGGCCATGACGCCCACCTTCCTGGTCCTCGACGAGCCCACCTCCGCCCTGGACGTGTCCGTGCAGGCCCAGATCCTGAACCTCCTGAAGGACCTGCAGCGGGAGTTCGGCCTCACGTACTTGTTCATTTCCCACAACCTCTCCGTGGTCCGCCACATGGCGGACCGGATTGCGGTGATGTACCTCGGGAAGTTCATCGAGGTCGCCTCCAAGACGGGCCTGTTCGACAACCCCCTGCACCCCTACACCCGCGGGTTGCTGGAGGTCATCCCCCTACCGGACCCGGAGCAGCAGAAGGAACTGGCGCTGATGCGGGGGGAGGTGCCCAGCCCCGTGGACCCGCCTCTGGGGTGCCGGTTCCACCCGCGGTGCCCCGTGGCCCTGCCCCACTGCGGCTGGGAGGGACGCGACCTGAAGCGGGCCATCCAGGAGTCCCTCCGGGACGAAGGGGAGGCCTCGCCCTTGGCAGGGGCCATCCAGGAGATGGACGCGGAGGGGTTCAGCCTCCGCATTCGCCTCGCGGGCGACCCCCACGCGTCCGCCGACGCCCTGGGCGCGTTCCTCGACGCCGGGAAGGCCCAGGACCTCCCCTTGTACCATGCCATCGAAGGGCTCCGGATGGAGGAGGACGCGGTCGTCGTGCAATTCGCGGACGCCTCGGAGCCGGGAATGAAGGAGGTCGAGCCGGGACATGCGGTCGCGTGCTACCTCTACTGAGGAGCTCCCGTCCTGGAAGACGTGGATCGTCAAGGACTACGCGAAGTACTGGTACGTCCTGGCTCTCCTGGCGATCCTCGTCCTCGGCGTGGGCGAGTTGGCGCGGCAGTGGCGGCCCCTCACGGCGGGGGGGGTGGGAGGCCTCTTCGCGGTGACCCTCACGATCCTCGGACTCGGCACCGTCGGCTACATCCTCCTCTGGCGGCGGCAGACGCCCCCGGGGCAGTGGCTTCTGGCCCTGCCCCAGTCCTTTGGTGCAGGCCTCCGCCGCCTCGCGGGGGTTCTAGGGCTTGGCGGGGGAGCGTCGGATCCACCACAGGATGACGACCCCGACGCCCACCACCGCGAGGACGACGGCGAGGATCGGGAGACTGACGGGAGCGTTGAATGAAGGCGAGGGAGGCTCCCCCACGGCGGCGACGGGCAGCCCCGCGACGACGACCGCGTGGGTCCCGTCCACCTCTTCCGTCCACGCGACATCGATGCGGTTGACCCCTTCGAACAGGGGGTTCGCGACGGCCGCCCACCGAGCGGAAGGGAAGATCGCGGTGCCGTTGGCGGCGAGGGAGCGCATCGGCCCCCACGTGCCGTTGTAGGCCCCGTCGAGGGCCAGGGTGGGGTGCCCTCCAGGGGACGGGAACCCTGCGAGGGAGTTGGGCGGGAGCCATCCGGAGGCGTCGTGTCGCCGCGCGATCAGGTTGCGGGAACCGTCCGGGGCCTGCTCCGTCCAGGCGGCGAACACCTCCCCGTCCGAGGCCACGGCGAGGGTCGGGTCGAAGGCTCGGTTCGCCGCATCCGACAGAGTGGTGATCGGGACCCACACCGCCTCCCGGCTCGTGTAGACGACGAAGGACTGCCCCCCGGAGAACAGGGCCCAGGCGACGTGGGGGCGGTCGTCCGGTCCGAGGGCCAGGGCGGGGTTGTTCGCGTCCTGGAGGCCGGTGGAGACCGTCTCCGTCCGCTCCCAGGTGCCGTTGGACGCCCGGGCGCGGTAGTACACCTGATAGGTCGAACCGTCGAATCCGTACCACACGACGTGGAGGCGGTCCTGCCCGTCGACGGCGATGGACGGGTAGCCTGAATACCCCGGCGTGGCGGAGACCTGGGTGCGGGGGCTCCATGCCTCGTCCGCCCACACCGCGTGGAAGATCTGGAGATCGGGTCCGGCTTGCTCCGTCCACGCCAGGTGCACCGCGTCCTCCGGGTCGATGGCGAGGGAGGCGCGGCTCATCTCCGACGTCGCATCCGGCACGCGGGGGAGGGCCGACCACCCCGTGACGGCCGGGTCCGACCGGAACACCCGTACCGCCACCCCGAGGTCCACGTCATGGATGCGCAGGGCGACGTGCAGCCGGCCCTCGGAGTCGCGGCCCATCTTTCGCTGCGTGTTCCAGCTCGTCGCGTCCGGGGCCGCTTCCGAACTCACGCGGGAGGCGAGGGCGGGGACGGCGGGGGCCGCGACGAGCCCCAGAACGAGGAGGACGACGAGGAGCGCACGCGCCACGCGGGGCCAGAGGCTCACGGAGCGACGGAAGGCCCGCGCCGGATATGAAGGCGGCGGTCGGGGCCCTCCCCTGAAGCCTTATATCGCGACCTGGCGTTCCCCGCCCCCGAGGGGTCGACATGACCGCGAAGGTGGCCATCAACGGGTACGGAACGGTCGGGAAGCGGGTGGCGGACGCCGTCGCCGCCCAGAAGGACATGGAGATCGTGGGGGTCACGAAGACCCGCCCGACCTTCGAGGCGCGGCTGGCGGGGACGCGGGGGTACCCCCTCTACGCCGCCTCCGCGGACCACGTGGCGGGCTTCAAGGCCGCGGGGCTGGACGTCCACGGGACCCTGGACGACCTGCTCCAAGAGGCGGACATCGTCGTGGACGGCACGCCGAAGCGGAGCGACTACAAGCCCGTCTACGAGAAGGCGGGGGTGAAGGGCGTGTGGCAGGGGGGCGAAAAGCACGACCTCACGGGATTCTCCTTCAACTCCCTCGCGAACTACGACGAGGCCCTGGGCCGGGACTTCACCCGCGTGGTCTCCTGCAACACCACCGGCCTCATCCGGACCCTGGTCCCGGTGGCCCGGGAGATCGGCATCCGGCGGGCCCACGCCGTCATGGTGCGGCGGTCCGCGGATCCCTGGGACATCAAGCGGGGCCCCATCAACGCCATCGTCCCGGAGCTGAAGATGCCCTCCCACCACGGGCCCGACGTGCAGAGCGTCGTGCCCACACTGCCGATCCACACCGTCGCCGTCAAGGTGCCCACGACGATCATGCACCTCCACTCCCTCATCGTGGACCTGGAGCGGGAGGCCGCCCCCGACGAGGTCGTGGGCATCTGGCGGCAGACGCCCCGGGTCAAGCTCGTGAAGGGGGCCGAGGGCGTGCAGTCCACCGCCCAGGTGATGGAGATGGCGAAGGACCTGGGGCGGACCCGGTCCGACCTGTACGAGGTCGCCGTGTGGGAGGACGGGGTGAACGTGGCGGGGGACACCCTCTACTACTTCCAGGCGATCCACCAGGAGTCGGACATCATCCCGGAGAACGTGGACGCCATCCGTGCGATGCTGGAGCTGGAGTCCGACGGGATGAAGAGCATCGCCATGACCGATGAGGCCATGGGGATCGCCTAGGCCCCCCGGAGGCGCTTCACCGCGGGGCCGAGGACGCCCATCAGGGCGTGGAACTCCCACTTCGAGGGCATCGCCCGCCCGAGGAGGCGGCGGAACAGGATGGAGGTGCGCTTCCGCTTGTGCTCCGGGTAGGCGATGGCGTCCAAAAGGTCGTCGAAGGCGGCCAGGAGCCTCTCCTTCTCCTCCCCCGAGGCGGGGCGGGGCTCCCGCTGGGGACGGGGAGGGTTCGCGATCTCGTAGAGGACGATGGCGGCGGCGTGGGAGACGTTCAGGACCGGGTGCTCCGGGTGCGAGGGGATGGTGAGGAGGATGTCACACCGCTCCAGCTCCTCAATGAGGAGGCCGTAGTCCTCCCGCCCGAAGAGGAGGGCGACGGTCCCCTCCACCTCTTGGACCTTCTCCGCGCACTCCCGCGGGGTCATGGACTGCCGGAGGAACTTGCGGTCGCTCAGGGTGTCCACGGCGCTGGAGCCGATGACGAGGTCGGCCCCCGCCAGGGCCGCCTCGAGGGCGTCGTCGTGCGCCGCCGCCTCCAGGATCCCCCGGCC
>CAYFXO010000043.1:0-1615 GCA_964347125.1 uncultured Methanomassiliicoccales archaeon
GGATTTCCTGGGCCAGGTCTCTTGCGACACCCACGGGATCGTCCGCCTCATAGAGGGAGCGTCCCACGATGACGAAGTCCGCCCCCGCCTCGATGGCGGCGCCCGCGGACCCGCCCTGCGCGCCGACCCCGGGGGACAGGATGAGCAGGTCGCCCACGAGCTTGCGGATCCTCCGCACCCGTTCAGGCCGGGTGGCGGGGGCGATGACCCCGGCGGCTCCGGCGGAGACGGCCATGGCCGCGACCTCCTCCGCGACGGGGGCCGTGAACCGCGCTCCCCCCGGGTGGCTCATCTCCGTCACGACGAACACGTCCCCTAGGGCGGCCTCGACGCACGCACGGAGGGAATCCTCCCCCACGAACCCGTGGACGATGACCCCGCTGGCGCCGCGGCGGAACACCTGTTCCACGATCAGGCGGTTCGTGTTGGGGATGTCCGCCACCTTGAAGTCGCAGATGACCGGCCCCACGGCCGCGAGCTGCTGGATGACGCCCATCCCTGCCGCCATGGCGAGGGGGTGGTTCACCTTGATGGCGTCCACCGCGTCCGCCAGCGCGGAGGCGAGGTCGAGGGCCCGGGCCCCGTCGGTGACGTCCAGGGCCAGGATGATTCCCGTCTCCCGCTCCATCGCCTTCGCAATCCGGCCCGCGTTAATAGCCTTTTTGAGAACGACCCCGGTATGCTTAAGTAACGTCTCGCAGAGGCCCTTCTACAGGCTCCCCCTCTGGAGGGCGGACGTGAGTGAGGTTACCCGCGTGAAGGTGAAGGTCTGCTTGGTCGGCGAATGCGCGGTCGGGAAGACCTCCCTGATCCGTCGGTACGTCCTGGACCAGTTCGACGACAAGTACATCGCCACCATGGGGGCCAAGATCTCGAAGAAGCAACTGAACCTGCCCGAGCCCAACAACGGCGGCCGGGTCCAGATGGACATGACCATCTGGGACATCATGGGGGAGAAGTCCTTCCGGGAGCTGGTGCGCGAGGCGTTCTTCTACGGGACCAAGGGCATCATCGCGGTGTGCGACATCACCGCCCGCGAGTCCCTGTCGGAGCTGGACTTCTGGGTCGACGACATCTTCGACCTCGTTGGCGAGATCCCGGTGATTTACGCGGCGAACAAGTTCGACCTCGTGGAGGCCGCCTCGGAAGCGCTGGAGTCCTTCGAGCTGGAGCAGGCCTCGAAGGCCTTCAACGCCCCCTTCTACTTCACCAGCGCGAAGACGGGAGAGAACGTAGAGCAGACGTTCCTCACGTTGGGCGAGATGGTCGTCAAGAAGGTCTTGGTGGACGAGGCCTAGGGCCAGGCGTGAGACCCGGCTCGATACGTTTAAGTAGCGACCTCCGAAATGGGCAATCCCCTGGAGTCTGGCGTCTCCACAGGGGCAGGGTGAAGGGCTTCCGATGACCACCGTCCGCAAGATGAAGGCGAAGGTCTGCTTGGTGGGCGAGAAGGCCGTCGGGAAGACCTCCCTCATCCGGCGGTACGTCCTGGACCTGTTCGACGACCGCTATCTCACCACCATTGGGACGAAGGTCACGAAGAAGCAGCTGAACTTCAACTGGTTGCAGGAGGACGTCCAGATCCGGATGGACATGACGATCTGGGACATCATGG
>CAYFXO010000043.1:1625-12704 GCA_964347125.1 uncultured Methanomassiliicoccales archaeon
GGGAGAAGGGGTTCAGGGAGCTCCTCAAGGAGGCCTACTTCCACGGGGCGGACGGCGTCTTGGCCGTCGCCGACATCACCCGCCACGAGTCCCTGACGGAGCTGGACGACTGGATCGACTCCACGCTGCAGGTCGTCGGCCGCATCCCGGTCCTCGTCGCGGTGAACAAGATCGACCTGGAGGAGGAGGTGGCCTACGGCGAGCGGGAGATTTCCCAGGTGGCCCGGGCCTTCAACGCCCCCCACATCCTCACGAGCGCGAAGTCGTCGGAGAACGTGGACGACGCCTTCGAGCAACTCGGCTCCATGGTGGTGGACCACCACCTGGGGGTCGAGAGCGCGTGAGAGGGCGCCACCCTCCTGCCAGCACCGCGATACTTTTAAGTAAACCCCGCTGGATGAGACGGTCCGCCACCCCCCGGAGATCGCCGCGTTTTGAGGAGGGGACGTGTCCTGAGAGAGGCCGGCGCGTCGCACCGTCGGTGGCATCGGAGAGGTAGCGATTCATGGCGGCCCGATGGTCTCCGCGGCGCTCCGCGGTCCTCGTTCTTGCGGTCCTCGCGCTGTCGACGGCGCCGGTGGCGTTGGCGCCCGCGGACCCGACGGACGTCGACAACCTCGACGGGACCCGCACCGCGAACTGGCCGCTGCTGCAGGCGGGGGACTACTCGGCCGAGAACGTCACTCTTCTGGGGGGCGCCGCGGGACTCAACGAAACGACGTCCCTTCGGACGCACACCTCGGACGCGGACTTCCTCGGTGGGACCTTTGGTCCGGAGGTCGAGATTTCGGGAAATGCCGTGACCCTCGTCCGGAACGACACCTCGCTCGTTCAGGATGGCACCTTCGACCTCGGGGCCGACTGGACCTTCCTTGACTCCCTAAACGGCTCCGTCCAGGCGTTCTGGGACCCGGCGGGGGTGGGGGCATTTGGTCACAGCTTCGCGGCGAACGAGTTCCAGTACGACTCCATGGACTCGGGTTGCGCAGCGGTGTGGCAATACGCGGGCACAGCCGGGTTCGTGGGGTGTACCCAGGACTTGGTGAACCCCGCCGAGGGCCTGGCGTCCACCAACCTCACTTTCGACCCCGTCTCTCAGTCAGAGACCGGGGGTCTCAGACGGAATGACCCGGGCGTCATGGACCTCTCCATGTACGACCGCGTGGTGCTGTGGCTGGACACGGGCTATGCGGGCCCCGACACCCTCGTGGGCAATCTATGGCTGATGGACGGCGGGGGATACGACTGGTCCTCACCGTCCGTGGTCGTGACACCCGGGTGGAAGGAGTTCGACTTCGATCTGGCCGCGTTCGCTGCGAGTGGCGGCTCGCTGAGCACCGTCGACTTAGTGCAGTTCAACTTCACGGGAGTGCTGGGCCCAACGTCAGTGCGCCTCGATGACGTGCGGTTCGTCGCGGTGGATCTCTTCAATGAATCCGCCTCGATTTCCCAGCTCACTGACAAACCCTTCGCCACCCCGCCGGTTCCAGGCGAGGTGCTCCTGGACTTCGAGTACGAAGTCGTCAGTTCCGTCAACCTGTCCTACTCGTCGTTGATCTCCCGCTTGGACTCGACCCCCGTGTGGTCGCAGGCTGGGCTCACGGGGGGTGGGCCTTTCAACGTGAACCTGGATGTGAGTTCCGTCGTGGGCGGGGCGGGGACCTACGCCCTGTCCTTTGAGGCCCAGGTCGCGGCCAACTGGACGGGGAACGTCGAGTTCACGCTAGAGCTCGACAACGTCTCCCTTCGCGCCCCGCGGCAGCGCAACGCGACCTACATGTCGCCCGTCATCAACGCGTCGACGGATGCCTCCTGGGGTCCCCTGTTCTGGAATGCGACGGTCCCGCCGGAGACGTCCCTCTCCCTGATGACCCGAAGCGGCCCCGTGGAGGACCCCTCGGACCCATCGTGGAGTGCCTGGGATCTGGTGGCGGGTCCCGGGGACCCTGTGCTGTCCCCCCCGGCCCCGTACCTCCAATACCGGGCGTTCCTCAACACGACGAACGCCTCGGTGGGCCCGTCCCTGGACGACGTCACCCTCCAGTACATCCAATACGTCTCTTCCGGCTGGATTGAGACCGCGTCCTACACCCCGACCTCCACACTCCTAGGATGGCGCGAGTTCGTCGCGACGGCCTCGACCCCCCCGGGGACGGACATCGCCTACGCCTTCTGGAACACGTCCGCGACCGCGTGGACTGCCGTCTCCAGCGGCGAGAACCTCTCCTACGTCGCACAGCCCGCCATACAGTTCCGCGCGGTCCTCACCACGACGGACACGACGGTCTCCCCCACCCTGCTCTCCCTCAACATCACCTACGCGGCCCTCGGCCCCCTGGCGAGCATCCAGGTCTCCCCGCCGACCTGGGCCGGCCCCTCCGGCGGTTCCCTCACGTTCCAGGCGACCGGGTATGATCCCTACGGTCGAACCGTCGTCTTCGCCCCGACCTGGGAGACGGACGACCCCCTGGGCACCGTCGTTGGCGGGACCTACGTCGCGGGCCAAGGCGGGAGGTGGACCATCTGGGCCAACGACACCGCCAGCAGCGTCTCGGGCACGGCCACGGTGTGGGTGGCGGCGGGCCCCCAGATCAACGGCACCCTCCCCTCCGTTTCCATCCCCGAGGACACGGGCACCTGGTCCCTCGACCTGACCCCCTACGCGGCGCCTCAGGCGGACGCCAACGACACCCTGGACAGCCTTCGGTGGACCGTCACCGGCGCGCGGGACGACCTGTACGCCCTCAGCGGGGTCGGCGACCCGGGGGAGCACGCCCTCCTCCTCACCACCATCCCGGACGCCTTCGGGGACTCCCAGGCGACCTTCTGGCTGGAGGACGCCCACGGTCTCACGGACAGCCAGGACCTGTGGATCAACCTGACCTCCGTGAACGACCCACCCCTCTTCGGGGGAGCTCCCAATCTATTCGTGCAGGCGGACATCCCATACACCTTCGACTACGGCCCCTACGCGTCCGACGTGGACCACGACGACGCGAGCCTCGTGCTGACCACGAGCGACCCCGGGCACACGGAGGTGGCGGGGCTCCAGGTGACCTACACCTACCCCAGCGCCTTCGCGGGGGACTCCGTCCCCGTGACCCTCACCGTCTCCGACGGCGAATACCAGGCCCAGGACCTCATCCTCGTGAACATCACGGACAATGCCCCGCCCGTCCTCCTCCAGCCCCTCCCGGACCTCCAGGTCCAGCGGGGGGAGACCCTCTCGGGCGCCTTCGACCTGGACGACTTCTTCGCGGACCCCGAAGAGGCAACCCTCCTCATGTCCGCCCACGGCACCTACTCCCACCTGGCCATCTCGATCCACGAGGACCACAGCGTCGACTTCACTTCCCTCGGGGACTGGACGGGCGTCGAGGAGGTCGTCTTCCGGGCCACCGACCCCCTCGGGGCCACCGCGGAGGACGCCATCCGGGTGACCATCGTCGGGGCGAACCTCCCGCCGGTCCTGGCGCCCCTCCCCCAGGTGCGGGTGGCCCACGACGTCCTCTACGTCTTCGACCTCGCCCCCTATGTCGACGACCCGGACACGCCCGCCTCCCAGCTCCAGGTCTCGGTGGACGTGGCCAACGTGACGGTGGACGGCCTCGCCCTGCGGATCCTCATGACGGGCTGGAGCGGGCAGGAGTACACGATCCCGGTCCAGGTCACCGTGGACGACGGGGAGGCGTCCGACTCGGGTACCCTCGAGGTCTTCGTGGGGGACGTCGCACCCCCCGCGGTCGTGCTCCCGCTACCGGACATCACGTTCCCGGAGGACACGTTCCACCTCACCCCCTTCGCCGTCGCCTCGCGGTTCAAGGACCTGGGCGGTAGCCCTACCTTCCTGTTCTTCGGCAACCTCGAGGTGTCCGTCATCCTCAACGCCACCGGCCACCTGAACCTCAGCGCCGCGCGGGACTGGTTCGGGACGGAGACCCTCACGGTCCGGGCCATCCGCCAGGGGGACCAGGCCTTCGTCGAGGACAGCTTCCGGGTGGTGGTGACGCCGGTGAACGACCCGCCCGCCCTGGCGCCCCTCCCGCCGCAGCGGGTGAAGGCGGGCGAGGTGACGCTGCTGGACTTGGCCCCCTACCTCTCCGACGTGGACGACCCCCTCTCGAGCCTGCAGGTGCAGACCTCGTCCGCGCAGATCCAGGTCGTCGGCCTCGTGCTGGTCCTCAACTTTACGGAGGCGCGGGGCCCGGAGGACGTGCAGCTGATCGTCACCGACGGCGAAGCCTCGGCCCAGGCGGTGGCCTACCTGGTCTACACGCGGGCCGTCCGCCCCTACTCCCTGGACGACGTCTTCCTCATCACCCGCGGCGGCAAGCTGGTCCTGCACCACACCACCCGCCTGCGGGCGGACATGGACGAGGACGTGCTCGCGGGGATGCTCACGGCGATCCAGGAGTTCGTCAAGGACGCCTTCCGGGAGGACGCGCAGCACCTGAAGCGGTTCGAGTTCGGGGAGAAGTGCGTCCTCATCGAACCGGGGGAGCATCTGTACGTCGCGGCGATCTACAAGGGCGGGGAACCGGAGGACGCGGCGGAGAGCCTTCGGGACTTCGTGGGGGACCTGGAGGAGCGGTACGCGAGCATCCTCCCCCACTGGACGGGGGAGCCCTCGGCGCTGCCGGGGGTGGGCGAGATGGCCTCCACGTTCTCCGCGCAGCGTCGCTATCGGACGGGCGACTGGCTACGCTAGCTCGGGGGCCTCGTCCTCGTCACGCGCGGATTGAGCCTCCCTCGGCGCGTCGACCTCGACCTCGGCCTCTTCGCCCTTCGGCGCCCTCTTCCCGCGGTTCATGTAGTCGTGGCGGGGGCCCTTCCGCCAGGGGAGGTCCATGAGCCCGTTGATGTTCTGGTACATCTCCGGGACGATTTTGAACGCCAGGAGCACCAGGACCACGAGGGACACGAGGCTGATGAGCTTGCCCGCGACCCCGTGGGCGATCTCGAAGTCCAGGTTCGAGTCGTTGTACAGGAAGATGACCGCCACGTTCCGCACGAGGTTCAGGGCGTAGATGGGCGGGATGGTCACGAGGAGGGCGAGGCCTTTGCGCTGGTAGGAGGCGTCCGTGGCCATGATGAAGCCCCACGCGACGACGATGGCCTGGAGGGCGGAGCAGGCGAGGACGATGCGGACGACGGGGTTCCCCGCCTCCGTGATGGGGACGAAGAGCTCCTCGTAGTTCACGCGGTAGAGAGCCGGGTTCCCCACGAGGTCGAGGCCGCCGGCGGTGTAGTTGAGGCCGAAGGCGTTGAGGAAGGCGGCGGTGTGGTCCGCGACGACTTGGATGAGGCCCCCGGAGAGGAGGGGCACGCGGTCCACGACGAGGTACACCGCCCCCGCGAAGAAGACCGCGCCGGCGACGAACCGGAGGGGCTTGTACTCCTCCCGCCACTTGTAGGAGAGGGCCTCGTGGTAGGCGACGAACATGAAGGCGGGGAGGGCCAGGGCGGCGGCGAAGGCGTTGAAGCCGTCCGCGGCCTCCAGGAAGTTGGGGATCTGCATCCACCAGTAGATGCCCATGGCCGTCCACCCGACGGCTCGGACGAGGTGGGTCTCGTTCCGCTTCCAGAAGTAGCCGACCCCCAGGAGCCCGACGGCCAGGAACAGGATGGAGTCCACCAGGGGCTCGACGGCGGCCATCCCCCCGACGATGCCCCCGTCTGGGTCTTGAACCTTTGGATGCCCGGTGGCGGGTCCCTAGGACACCAGCAGGATGTAGAAGATCACCAGGTACCCGAGGAGGGTGAAGGCCAGGGTGATGCGCAGGAACCACCGCAGGAGGACCGCCTTTCCCTCGGGGGTGCGGTACTTCTCGATGAGGCCGTCCACGATTCCCGTCATGCCGCCTCCTTGAACCGCTTCAGGCGGAAGATGCTCTCCCGCTCCATCTCCTCGAGGCGCAGCCGGATGAACTTCTCCGTGGCCTCCAGCTCCGGGATGACCCGGAACTCCAGGGCGTTCACCCGCCGCTTCGTCTTCTCGATCTCGTCGAGGAGGCGGCGCATCGTCGTCTCGATCTCCGCGGCCACGATGATGTCCTCCACGAGGGTCTCGAAGGCGTCCGCGGCCTCGTCCACGTAGGGGGAGGTGTCGATGATGCCGTACCCCCGCTCCCCCAGGGTCTTCTTCACGCTCTTCGCCTCGATCTTCGGGACGACGATGCCCATGACGTTCTTCGTCGTCAGGTCCATCTCCGGGTTCAGGAAGGCGGCGAAGGCGGCGGACTTCACCCCCACGGTGCCCTCGATGGCCTGGGCCAGGGCGATGCGCTCCGCGGCGCGGCGGTAGTCGTCCACGATGTTCCCGCGGATGTCCCGGGCCTTGTCGAGGATCTGGAAGAACTCCATGATGAGGCTGTCCCGCTTCATCTTCAGGAGGCGGTGCCCCTTCACGGAGAGCTTGATGCGCTTCTTGAGCGCCAGGAGCTCCGAGCGGGTGGGCTTGTAGTCCGCGAGCACCATCTAGGACGCCTTCCGGTACTGGGGGTGGTACTTCTCGATGGTCTTCCGGTCGATCTTCGTGAGCCACGCCTCTTCCAGGGTCGACAGGAGCTCCCAGGACTTCCCCAGGGTATCCTGGACGCCCCGGTCCTCCTCCCGTCCCTGGCGGACGTACTGGTCCTCGAAGAGGTCCGCGAACTCCAGCATCTGGCGGTCACGCTCCGAGAGGGCCTCCTTCCCCACGATGGCCACGAGCCCGCGGAGGTCCTTGCCTTCCCCGTAGGCGGCGTAGCACTGGTCGCTCACCTGCTTGTGGTCCTCCCGCGTGCGGCCCTCGCCGATGCCGGCGTCCATGAGCCGGGAGAGGCTCGGGGAGATGTCGATGGGCGGGTAGATGCCTTTGCGGTGCAGCTCCCGCGAGACGACGAGCTGGCCCTCGGTGATGTAGGCGGTGAGGTCCGGGATGGGGTGGGTGATGTCGTCGTCGGGCATGGACAGGATGGGGATCTGGGTGATGCTCCCCTTCTTGCCGTGAATGCGCCCGGCCCGCTCGTACATGGTGGCCAGGTCCGTGTAGGTGTAGCCGGGGTAGCCGCGGCGCCCGGGGACCTCCTCCCGCGCGGCTCCAATCTGCCGCAGGGCCTCCGCGTAGTTCGTCATGTCCGTGAGGATCGCCAGGATGTGGTAGTCGTGCTCGAACGCCAAGTACTCCGCGGCGGTGAGGGCCATCCGCGGGGTCAGGAGCCGCTCCACCGGCGGGTCGTCCGCCAGGTTCAGGAAGAGCACGGCCCGCTTCAGGGCCCCCGTCCGCTCGAACTCTGCCATGAACTGCTGGGCCTCCTCGTTCGTGATGCCCATGGCGGCGAAGACCACGGCGAACTCCTCCTCCGTCCCCAGGACCTTCGCCTGGCGGGCGATCTGGAGCGCGATCTCGTTGTGGGGGAGGCCGGAGCCGGAGAAGATGGGCAGCTTCTGCCCGCGGACGAGGGTGTTCGACCCGTCGATGGTGGAGATGCCCGTCTGGATGAACTCGCTGGGGTGGGCCCGGGCGTACGGGTTCATCGCGGCCCCGATGACCTCCAGGCGGTCCTCGGGAATCACCGGCGGGCCGCCGTCCCGGGGGTCGCCGGACCCGGAGAGGACCCGCCCGAGCATGTCCTTGGAGACGTTCAGCTTCACGGTCTCCCCGAGGAACTTCACGGAGGAACCCTTGTCGATTCCGGACGTGCCCTCGAAGATCTGGACGACCACGAGGTCCTTGGAGGTGTCCAGGACCTGTCCTCGCTTCCGCCTCCCGTCGGGGAGCTCCACCTCGACGAGCTCGCCGTACCCGACCCACTCCGTCTTCTCCACGAAGACCAGGGGGCCCGCGACCTCGCGGATGGTGCGGTACTCCTTGGTCAGGAGACCACCTCCAGCTTCCGGAACTCGTCATCCATCTGCTCCAGGGTCCGCTTCAGGTCGCCCTCGAAGTCCTCCTCGAACTTCACCCGCGCCAGGCGGTCCTTCGACGCGAGGGCGGTGACGTCCCGGACGGGGACCTCCAGGGCGAGGGCCTTCTTCCCCAGGTCGGAGTACTTGCGGATGGCCTGCATGAGGGCCAGCTGCCGGGGGAGGGTGCAGTACGTGTCCACCGCGTGGAAGGCGTTCTGCTGGAGGAAGTATTCCCGGATCATCCGGGCGACCTCCAGGGTGAGCTGCTGCTCCTCCGGGAGGGCGTCGCTCCCCACGAGCTGGACGATCTCCTTCAGCTCGTCCTCCTCTTGGAGCACGGCCATGGCCCACGTGCGCAGCTTGGGCCACTCCTCCCCCGCCTCGTTCATGAACCAGTCCTCCAGGGTGTCCAGGTAGAGGCTGTAGGAGTTCAGCCAGTTGATCGCGGGGAAGTGGCGGATCATGCGTAGGGCGGTGTCCAGGGCCCAGAACACCTTCGTGATGCGCAGGGTCCCCTGGGTGACCGGCTCGGAGAAGTCCCCTCCCGGGGGCGAGACGGCGCCGATGACGGAGACGGAGCCCTCCTGGTCGTTCAGGGTCGTCACCCGCCCCGCGCGGTCGTAGAAGTCGGAAAGGCGGATGCCGAGGTAGGCGGGGAAGCCCTCCTCCCCGGGCATCTCCTCGAGGCGGGAGGAGATCTCGCGCATCGCCTCCGCCCAGCGGGAGGTGGAGTCCGCCATGAGGGCCACGTCGTAGCCCATGTCCCGGTAGTACTCCGCCATCGTGATCCCCGTGTACACGGAGGCCTCTCGCGCGGCGACGGGCATGTTGCTCGTGTTCGCCACGAGGATGGTCCGCTCCATCAGCGGGGTCCCCGTCCGCGGGTCCTCCAGCTTGGGGAAGTCCGTCAGCACCTCCGTCATCTCGTTCCCCCGCTCCCCGCAGCCGATGTAGACCACGATCTCCGCGTCGGACCACTTGGAGAGCTGGTGCTCCGAGACCGTCTTGCCGGTGCCGAAGCCCCCGGGGATGGCGGCGGTGCCGCCCTTCGCGATGGGGAAGAACAGATCAAAGACCCGCTGTCCCGTGATCAGGGGGACGCTGGGCATCAGGCGCTCCTTGTAGGGGCGGGCCTCCCGCACGGGCCAGTTGTGCATCAGCTTCAGGGGCGTGCCGTCCTCCAGGGTGGCCACCGTCTCGTCCACGGTGAACTCCCCCTCGCGGATGCTCGCGAGGGTGCCTTCGGTGCCCGGGGGGTCCAGGACGCGGTGCTCGACGTAGGTGGTCTCCTGGACCGTGCCCAGGATCTGCCCGCCCGTCACCGGCTGGCCTTCGGCCGCGCCGGGCGTGAACTTCCACCGCTTGTCCCGGGCGAGGCCCGGAGCGCTCACCCCGCGGAGGACGTAGTCCCCCATCTGGTCCCGGAGGACCGGGAGGGGCCGCTGGATGCCGTCGTAGATGCTCCCCAGGAGCCCCGGGCCCAGCTCCGCCACCAGGGGCAGGCGGGTGTTCTCCACGGGCTCCCCGGGGCGCACGCCGCTCGTGTCCTCGTAGACCTGGACGATCGTCTTTTCCTCCTCGAGCCCGATGACCTCGCCCATGAGGCCCTCGTGGCCCACGAGGACGACATCGTACATCCGGGGCCGGATCCCCGTCGCCGTGACGACGGGCCCCGCGACGCGGTAGATCTCCCCTCGCTCCTTCCCGCCCGTCGGCGGGGGCGCTGCTTCTGCCGTCTCGCTCATTGAATCACCTCAAGAACCGCCATACAGGTCCACGCCGATGGCCCGCCGCACCTTCGCCCGCAGGTCCTCCTCCTCCCGCAGGCCCACCTGGATGACGACAGGTTGGGCGCTGGACTCCAACCGGCGTTTCAGGCCCGCCGGCAGGGCCGCCACTTCTTCGCTGTTGAGTATGAGAATCCCCACAGACGGGTCCTCCAGGACCTCCTCCACCTTCGCCTGGAACCCCTCGGGCGTCACCCCGTACGCCTTCCGGATGCCCGTGAGGCGGAACCCCATCACGAACACCTCGCTCCCGACGGCCGCCAACTCCATTCAGGTCACCAGCATGCGGGTGATGAGGGCCTCGCTGAGCCCCGCCTCCTTCCCCCGGGCGATGATGCGGACGTTGTCCACCTCGGTCTCCTTCGCGAGCATGTAGTCGAGGATCGGCAGGATGGAGAGGGGGCGGGTGTGGGCGTAGCGGGTCGCCTGGGTCTGGTCGAACTTCTCCAGGGCCCGGGTCACCTCGCTCAGACCCTTCTCCGGGATGGCGGGGAGGAGGGGGGCCACCAACTCGTAGTAGGGCGTCCCCCGGAGCCCCTGCAGGAGGGCCTCGTCGTCGAGGTTCACCATGGCTTCCAGCGCTTCGACGGACAGGTGGTAGCCGCCCTCGATGAACACCTCCCGCTCGATCTGCTCCCGCTCCCCCCGCAGGCGCAGGAGGTTGCGGATGTTCACCGTGTCGATGCCCCGCTGGACGAAGGTCCGGAACAGGCGCTTCGCCTCCGTCGTCGGGGGGATGGAGGCCAGGAGGTCCGCGTAGTACGCGCGGGAGAGGGCGTCCTCGTAGGGCGCCAGGGAGACCCCGTCCTCGCCTTCCTCGGCGATGGCCCGGAGGGGCTCGTAGTAGATCGTCTCCCGCAGCGCCTCGATAATCTCCGGGACGGTGTCCAGGTCGACGAGCTGTCGGAGGAAGTCGGCGGTGAAGCTCCCCGCGGGGATGACGTCTTCCCAGATCTCCTCCTCCGTGGCCCCGTAGAACTTCCCCCGTAGGATCGTCTTCAGGTTGCTCACGTCCCACCGGTCCGCGAAGCGGGAGACCATCCGGCGGAGCTCGCCCTCGGAGAACTCGATGATCTGGGTGTACACCTTCGCCAGGCGGTCCCGGGTGGCCAGCTCGATGAGGTCCACCCCCGCGTAGCGCGCCCCGAGCTCGAGGATCTCCTCTTTGTAGTCCCCCTCGCCCAGGGTGCGGCTGATCTCCGGGATGGACATCTTCAGGAGGCGGGCGTAGGCCTCCCTCGGCAGGAGGGCGCTCTTCTTCGCCTTCACCCGGGCCGTCACGTAGGGGTAGTTCCCCGTGTCGATGGGGAGGCGGACCCGCTCCCGGAGGCGATGCAGGCGGGGCCACGCGGGGGCGTCCGTCACCCTTCACCCTCCCGCCACAGGATGTCCGCCACCTGCC
>CAYFXO010000044.1:0-12508 GCA_964347125.1 uncultured Methanomassiliicoccales archaeon
GCCCATGGCCAGCAGCAGCATCGCCTTGCTCCGCGTCGCCACGAAGGCCCGCAGACCCAGGTAGACGACGATCGTCCCCAGCACGGCGATGACCACCCGCATGACCCGCAACACGTCCACTTGCACCATTCATTCACCCCGGAGGGCCCGCCATAGCCGCTGCAGTCGTTCCGATGCCACTTCGTTCACCTCGACGTCAACCTGCCAACCGGATTTCCCCATCTGGATCGTGACCCTACGGACGGTGCTCCGATAGACCTCCCACTTCTTCCCATCCTTCGTCAGGACCGTGCGCTCCACCTCCAGGAGGCCCGCCTTCTTGAGTTCCGCGATGCGCCGGTAGCACGTGCTCGAGGGGATCCCCAGCTCCTGGGAGAGCTGTCGGACGGACTTCGGCGTGGTGATGGTCGACTGGAGGATGGCCCGGACATACTCATCCGCGATGAGACCCATGATGCGGGTCGTCCTCTTGCCATCGGGAAGGGGCATGGTAGGTCCTTCTCCTTACCGGGATTCGTATATACTTACTATGTAAGTTCTTACACCAAACCAAAAAGGGGAGGAAAAGCATGGTGACCCGAGCACATCATGTCCCCCATTCCAGTGCATGGCCATATCCTTAGCGGTAACACCCGGGGTCCTCGCCCTCCGAACCGCACGACCCCGGGGATCCCGATCCTAGTCGGTACCCCGTAGCTGGAAAGCGATGTGAGAGTGAGCCCCCATGAATCCGAGGACGAAAAAGGCCCTAACCCTGCTCGTCGTGATGACCGCGACTCTGAGCCTCGTGCTGGAGGCCTACGCCCAGAGCAACGCCGCGCCTGCGAAGAGCACAGGAGGCCCCGGCGAAGGGACGTGCAATGATTGCCACAAAGACTTCCTTGAGGATTCCGGCGGGGGCAGCCTGGCCCTGAGCGGCGTCCCCGCCACCTACACGCCCGGGAACACCTACGCCATCACGGTCACCCTCGCCCAGAGTGGGCAACAGCGGTGGGGGTTCCAGGCCACCGCCCTCCTCGGGGACGGCAGCGCCGCGGGCACCCTCACCGTGACGGACGCGACGAACACGGTGAAGATCACCGGCAACGTGGGCGGCAACACCCGGGAGTACATCACCCAGACGTCCACGGGCACCTACGCCGGCACGGCGGACGGTCCCGTGAGCTGGACGTTCGACTGGACGGCGCCGGGCCCGGGGAGCGGGACGGTGAACTTCTACGCCACCGGGAACGCCGCGGACAACCAGGGCAACACGGCGGGGGACTACACCTACACGACGACCGCCGTCTCCAACGAAGGCACGCCGGCCACCCCGCCCACCGTCACCCTCTCCCACCCCTCGGGAGGCCAGTCTTGGTCCGGGGGTGCGACGAAGCGCATTTGGTGGAACATGTCGGATGCGGAGGACGCGAACACCGACCTCCTGGTGTGGATCAACTACTCCACGGACGGCGGCGCGTCGTATCCGAACGCCATCGGGGGGGCCCAGGGCCTCGCCGGGGTGGCGAACCCCAACTTCTACGACTGGAGCCTCCCCCTCATCGATAGCGTCGCCGTGCGGGTGCAGGTGACCGTGGTGGACACCGCCGGGCTGAGCGCCGCGGACGCGAGCCCCGGGGACTTCGAGCTGGACTCGACCGGGCCCATTGCCTCGGGATCCCCCACCGGGGGCGGCGTGAGCGCCGCCACCTGGGTGAACGTGTCCTTCAACGAGCCCATGAACCAGCCCGCCGCGGAAGGCGCCTTCGAGCTCCGCCGGGCCTCCGACTGGGCCCTCGTGGCCACGACCTTCCAGGGATGGGTGGGCGACACGATGCGTTTCGCCCCGACGGCGCCGCTGGCCGAGGCCACCCCGTACCAGGGGAACGTGTCCACCGCCGCGAGGGACGACAGTAACCCCGGGAACCCCCTGGCGGCCCCCTACACCTTCACCTTCACCACCGCCGACGCGACGCCGCCCTCCATCTCTGCCGTGACGGCAGTCCCGGACCCCCAGGAGGCGGGGGGCCTGGTGAACGTCTCGGCCCTGATCACCGACGCCGTGGGCGTGGCGGAGGTCACCATCGACCTCGTGGACCCGAACGCCGTCCCCCTCGGCCCCTTCCCGATGGCCTTCGACGTCGGCACCGGGCGCTACTACTACGAGGCCGCCTACTCCGTCCTGGGAGTCTACCAGTTCACCCTCACCGCGCGGGACGCAGTGCCCAACGAGGCCACCCAGCCGGGGACATTCACCATCCAGGACACCACGCCGCCGGAAATCTTCCACACGCCCGTGGCCGGCGGGATCGTGGGGATGCCCGTGAACGTGGAGGCCCAGGTCATGGACGAGGAATCCGTCAGTGATGTCCGCCTGGACTACGTGGACGTCCTGGGCGGGCCGTTCAACGTCTCCATGACCCTCAGTGGCGGGCTCTACCGCTACACGATCCCCGGGCAACCCTCCACGGGGACCGTCTGCTACTTCGTGTGGGCGGTGGACGGCTCCGGGAACGCGAACCTCACCACCACCTACTGCTTCGACATCCTGGGGAGCGACGGCGTGCCGCCCTCCATCAACTCGGTCTCCGCCGCCCCGGATCCCCAGCAGGCTGGCCTGCCCGTGAACATCACGGCGAGCATCACGGACAATGTCGCCGTGGCGGGGGCCTGGATCGAGGTCTACGACCCAACCGCGACCCTCCTGGGGAACTTCACCATGGGCTACGACATCCCCACCGCCGCCTACTACTACGCCGCCCCCTACGCGGACCTGGGCCTGCACACCTTCACCCTGTGGGCCTCCGACACGTCCGGGAACTGGAACACCTCGGGGGGCAGCTTCCTCATCCAGGACACGGCGCCGCCAGCGATCGCCGCGGCCACCGCGATCCCGGACCCCCAGGAGGTCTTCCTCTCCGTCAACGTCTCGGCGGAGGTCACCGACAACATGGCCGTCGCGGAGGTGTGGCTCAACGTGACGGGGCCGGCGGGATGGGTGGGGAACTTCAGCATGGCCTATGACGCGGGCACGGCCCGGTACTACGACCAACGCGCCTACGGCGTCCCCGGCGCCTACGCGGCCACCCTCGCCGCCGCCGACGTCCAGGGGAACTGGGCCACCGCCCCCGTCGCCTTCACCATGGTGGACACGACGGCGCCCACCTTCGGCGTCGTCACCGCCGCCCCCGACCCCCAGGAGGTCCTCCTCACCGTGAACGTCACCGCGGAGATCCAAGACCTCGTAGGGGTTGCCGGAGCGACCCTAGAGGTGACCCTCCCGGACACCTCCGTCCTGGGCCCGCTACCGATGGCCTTCGACGGCGCCATGACCCTGTACTACCGGGAGGAGGCCTACGCTCTCGTGGGGACCCACGCCTACACCGTCACGGCCACCGACGGGGCGGGGAACTCGGCGTCGACCGGGGGGACCTTCGAGATGGTGGACACCACCGCCCCCGCGGTGGGGCTCGTGTCCGCCGTCCCCGACACCCAGCCCGCGCCCGGCACCGTGAACGTCACCGCGGAAGCCTCCGACAACTACGGCCTGGCGGCCGCCTGGGTGAACGTGACCCGGGACGGGGTCCCCGTCGGGAACTTCTCCATGACCTTCGACCCCGGCCTCGGGCTCTTCTACTACGAGTCCACCTACCCGTTGGCGGGGAGCTACGCGGCCGTCATCTGGGTCGAGGACGCGAGCGGCAATGGGGCCGCGGGCTCCACGAGCTTCACCATCACCGCCGCGAACACACCCCCCGAGCTCCTGTGGCTCGGGGACCCCGGATACGAGAACGACGCCCTCGACCCGGAGTCCGGGAACTCCACGGTGGCGTTCCGGTTCCGTATCTGGTACCGGGACGCGGACAACGACAACCCCCTGACGGACAACCCCATGGTCCACATCCTCGAGGACGGGGTCGAGCTCCCGGGGAGCCCCTTCCTCATGTCATTCATGTCCTGGAAGGGGGGTCCGGGGGACTTCGTGACCGGGGTGATCTACGAGTACCCCACCACCCTGCCGTTCGGGGACAACTACTCCTACTTCATCACGGCCTTCGACGAGCGGGGAGGGGAGGCGGTCCCGACGCCGGTCCGGTCCGGCCCCCTCGTTCGGGCCATCAACACGCCCCCCACCATCCTCCTCACGTCCCCCCACACGGGGGAGACCTACGTGCAGAGGGAGAAGCGCCTCATCACCTGGACGATGTCGGACGCGGAGACCCCGACCTCCCAACTCACGGTGTACCTCAACTACACATACTCCGGAGGGGCGGGCACCATCGCAGGGCCAATCCAGGGGGACACGGACTTCGTGTGGCTCGTCCCACCCGACCTGGAGGCGAACAACCTGATCATCGAGGCGACGGTCATGGACCCGGAAGGGTTGACGGACACCGCGGTGAGCCCGCCGATCGACGTAGTGCCCCCCAGCATCCCGACGCGACCGTTCCTCGTCGCCTATTGGGCCCCGCTGCTCTTCGCCCTTCTCCTGTTGACGTTCTTCTTCCTGTGGTGGCTCTACGACCGCAAGCTGGAGAGGGTGGCGATGGCGGAGGGAACGGAGGAGGGGGAGGAAGAGGCCTCCCCAGGGGAGGAATCTCCTGAGGACCCGGAGGATGGCGCCGCCCCGGAGCCGAAATCGTAGAATCGGGTACGGAGGACGCGGGCTAGTCACCGGGGCGTTTCAGCCGGAACTTGCAGATCTCGTCCCCATGACCCTTGCACAGAACGGTCTCCGAGGTCACAGACTCGCCCAAGGCGGCCGCGAGGCCTGCGGCGAATCCCCGGTCCAAATGGTCGCAGATGATCTCGGGGTACTTCTGCGCCAGCTCCTCGAAGGGGCACGTGAATTCCGTGATGATGGCCTCGTGCGTGTCGTTGCCCTCCGACTCGACCTCGACGCCGAAGCCCTCGTGCATCGCCTTCGCGACGGCGGCAGCATACGCGCTGACGTTCTCGCCGAGGTGCGGATCGCTCTCGAGGAGGCCCAGGCCCAGGCCCTTCCCCGCCTGCCGCCCGGAGTCCTCGAGGGTGCGCCCGATGACGTCCTCGCTCAGGGTCGACTGGAGGGCGCTGATGAGGGTCTCCGCGAGGACCTGGTACTGCCGGGGCGGGAAGCCGTTGAGGACGACGCCCGGGGCGAGGCGGTACAGGGTCGCGGGACGTCCGCGCTTCCCCTTGCGGGTCTCTCGCACCGTCTCCAGGATGCCCTGGGAGGTGAGGCTCGAGAGGTGATACCTCACGGTCGCTTCGTGGATCTCCAGATGCATCGCCAACTCGGTCACGCCGGTGGGCTTGCGGGCGAGGATCCGGAGGATCTCGATGCGGACCGGGCTGGATAGGGCTTCAAAGGGTTCGGCAGACGATGTGGTTCCCATCAATCGTACATCTCCTTGAGGGGGCTTCTGGGCGGGTCTGGCAACCCGCTGGGGCTACGATGGCCCGCGTATCTACTAATAGCTAGGCAACTAACTGTATATATGCTGCCCGCCGCGACCGCGTTCCGGCGGGCTTCTCCCGCCTCCGTAAAGAGCCCCGCCTAGGAGGCCCGGCGGGGGAGAGGTGCCTCCGGAGGAGATGGAATTCTTGTTCCCATCCGTGGGAATCGTCCCCTTGGTTTAAGTATCTCTGCGCATAACCCTCACACAAATACCTACAATCGCGGGACCCCCGGCGGGTCCCGCGGGTCGATGCGGTTCGTCCCTCGGAGGGCTGGACTTGAGCGGGAAGAAAGGTGCGGGGTTCGTGTGTCTCGCGCTGGTCGCGACCGTTGCCGTGACCGTGTTGAACGCCCCCGGGAATTCGGAGGGGACTCGGGCCGTGGCCGACAGCCTCACCGCCACGTTCGTGGCGACGGGGCCCACCGTCGACGGCGTCGTCGACTCCCTGTGGGGGGAGGCCGAGCTTCTCGTGACCTCCAACGGGGTCACGTTGAGGGCCCTTTACACGGTGTCGGATCTCTACCTCCTCCTCTTATGGAGCGACCCTACGCAGGACGACTACCGTCGGCAGTGGTCGTGGGCTCCCGCCGCAGGAGAATGGGCCCAGGCCTCGAACAACGAGGACCGAGTGGCGCTGATCTGGAACATCGGCAGCTCCATGGCGGCTTTCAACGTGGACAGTTGCCAGGCGGCGTGCCACATCCCCGCCAACGCCTCCCGGTCCGTGATGGCCACGGTGAGCCCCGGGGAGACCCTGGACGTCTGGCACTGGAAAGCCACCCGGACGAACCCGGACTGCTGGGCGGATGACCAGTGGATCGACGACACGCGTCTCCCGGACTCCGATCCGCTTTGGGTCACCGACCCCTACGCCGCCCGGGAGGCCGCCCACCAGGATGACGCGAAGACCGCGGGGGGCTACTCCCACAACCGCCAGACGCTCAACAACGGCGTCGAGGATGTGGAGGTCCCGTGGTACTGGGAGCCCGGCGTCCCGGAGGAGGACGCGAGGTACCTCATCCAGACGGAGCTCGACGCGGGTCAGGCCCGCCGGATCGTGTCCGTGGATGCCGCGAACTCCCTGACGGACGAGGACGGCACCACGGTGCCCACCACCGCGACGATGCCCGGCTACATCGTGGCCCGACCCCTGGGGAGCCGCGGGGACATCACGTCCAAGGCCACATGGGGGGCGGACACCTGGACCCTCGAACTGAAGCGCGCCCTGGACACCGGGTTCGCGGACGACGTGCAGTTCGACGACACGCGGCGGACGGCGGCCTACGCCTTCGGCGTCGCTCGGTTCGACAACGCCGGCGGGGTCAGCCACGTCTCCAGCGGGTCGAACGCCTACCAGCTGATGTTCGAGGAGCCCAACCTGCCCCCGTCGGACCTCCAGACGTCCCTCAGCAACGACTCGCCTGCAGTGGGGGAGCAGGTGAGCTTCTCCGCGGTGGCGACGGACCCGGAGAACGACCTCCTGGAGTTCTTCTGGAACTTCGGCGACGGCTACAGCGGGACGGGGCGGGAGGTCTCCCACACCTACGAGGGGGTCGGTCTGTACACGGTGACCCTCATCGTGAACGACGGGGTGAACGACCCCGTCATCGCGACGATGACCGTGGAGGTCGTCGAGCCGGTGGAGTCGGGACTCGACGTAATCCTCCTCGCGGGCTTCGTCATCCTATTCGTCGTGGTTTTGGCCATCATTGGATACGCCGTGGCGCAACGGAGGGGTGAGAGAGGCTAGCGGGATCCTTCCCGTTGGAAGCAGGAAGAACAGGTGACACTCAGGAGGTCTGTCCATGGCAGAAGACGGTGAGACGGAAGAGAAACCCGAGGGAGGGACTCGGAAACCGGGGCGACCGATGAACCGGCGGCGATTCATCAAGGTCGCCGTGGCCGGAGGCGGGGCGGCCCTCGCAGGCCTCGCCCTAGGCGGGCCTAGCGTCGACCTGATCCGGCCCCTCATCGAGGGGGACGGGAGCGTCCCGAAATCCCCGACTCAGCAACGGGCCTGGGTCATGGTCATCGACCTATCTCGGTGCCATGACTGCGGCTATGAATGCACCGCGGCGTGCCAGGAGCACCACTTCGCCGCGCCGGAGCATGAGTACATCAAGGTCTATGCCCGGGAGGACAAGTGGGGCGAGGGGAAGACCTTCCCCCGGCCGTGCATGCATTGCGACGAGCCGCCGTGCCGGGACGTCTGCCCCGTGAGTGCGACGTTCAAGCGGGACGACGGTCTCGTGCTCATCGACCACGACAAGTGTATCGGCTGCCGCTACTGCATGGCGGCCTGTCCCTACGCCGCCCGATATTTCAACTGGGGTGAGCCGGAGCACACACCAGAGGAGTTGGCCCACGAGTACTCCGTGGAGGAGCCATGGCCGCATCGGAAGGGTGTTGTGGACAAGTGTGACTTCTGCCCGGATACCGCGTACCTGGGGAACCTACCGCCCTGCGTCCAGTCATGCCCCAACAAGGCCATCTTCTTCGGTGACGCCAGCGAGGACGCCGTCTCCAACGGGAGCGAGGTCCTCCACCTTTCCCAGACCCTCGAGGAGAGGGGGGCGTTCCGGCTGAAGGAGGAACTCGGAACGGAGCCGCGCGTCTATTACCTGGCGGATGTAGGGTGATCGGATGGCAGCACCTACACTGACACCAACACAGGCCAAGCTCCTCAGGCCCCTCCAGAAGACTACTTGGAGGTTCTACCTGTTCGTGGGAACCCTTCTTGCGTTGGTCATCTGGGGGGCCATCGGATATATCCAGCAACTCCAGGAGGGCCTCGTGGTGACCGCGATGCGCGACCAGGTCATGTGGGGACTGTACGTCACCAACTTCGTCTTCTTCATCGGCATCAGTCATGTGGGCGCCCTGATGTCGGCCATCCTCCGGCTTAGCGGTGCCGAGTGGCGGCGCCCCATCACCAGGATGGCTGAGGGAATCACCGTTTGCTCCCTCTTTGTGGGGGCGGCCATGCCAATCATCGACCTGGGGAGACCGGACCGCATCCTTCACGTGATCCAATTCGGCCGGCTCGAGTCCGCAGTTGTGTGGGACTTCCTGTCCATCGGCACCTATCTCACGGGGAGCATCGTGTTCCTTTACCTGTTCCTCATCCCGGATCTCGGGATTCTCAGAGACAAGCTCCGCAATGTCGCTCGATGGAAGCGCTGGATCTACCGCAAGTTCTCCATGGGTTGGAAGGACACCCCGACGCAGAAGCGCCGCCTCGAGAGGAGCATCGCCCTCCTGACCGTCCTGATCCTGCCCATCGCGATCTCCGTCCACACCGTCGTGTCGTGGATCTTCGCCATGACCATGCGGGCTGGCTGGAACAGCACGATCTTCGGCCCCTACTTCGTCGCGGGGGCACTTTTCTCAGGGGTGGCGTCCGTCTTGATGGCCATGGCCCTCTTCACTCACTTCTACAAGCTCCACGACTTCATCAAGCCCGTCCACTTCCGGAACCTGGCGCTAATCCTACTCCTCCTCGACATCGTCTACATCTACTTCACGCTAAACGAATACATGGTGGTCACCTACAAGAGGGAGACCTACGAGGCCCAGCTCATCGCCGCCCAGTTCACCGGTGACTACGCCTGGGTGTTCTGGTCCGTTCAATTCCTGGGGCTCATCATTCCGGCGTTCATCCTGGCCCACCCGAGAACGCGAACGACCCTCGGAATCGTCGCCGCGGCCACGATGATCAACGTGGCCATGTGGCTGAAGCGGTACCTCATCGTCGTGTCCTCTTTGGCCACGCCTCTGATCACGGAGCCCTGGGGTCAGTACGCCCCGACCTGGGTGGAGTGGTCCATCACCATCGGTGGCTTCGCAGCGTTCGTGTTGATGTTCGCGGTCTTCTCCAAAGTCTTTCCCATCATATCCATCTGGGAGGTGGAGGAGGCGGAAGAGCACGCTGCTCCCGCGGGCGTCCCCGCGTCGAGCGCTGGGAAGGAGGTGTCCGAATGACCGCCGGCAGGCGACCCAGCCTCCGATCGAAGAAGAACGCCTCGAGGGTTGTCCTCCTGCTCTTGACGGCCGCCGCAGTCCTCGTCCTCTCGGCTCCCACTGAAACCCAGGCGTTGGAGGACGGCTTCACGGACCCCACAGGGTGCTTCTGCCACTCCGCTTTACCCGATCCGAGCGTCACGGTTGAGGTGGTCGGACTGCCTGCAGTGTACGACCCGCTCGGGGTCTACCCGCTGGCGATCACCGTGAGCGGAGGACCCGCCACGCCCAACGGGGGGTTCTACCTGTCGGCGGACGGTGGGACCTTCTCGGATCCGAGCCTTCATGCACAAGTCCTGGGGAACACCGTGACGCACTCCGACAACGAAGCCAGGTTCTGGACCGTGAACTGGACAGCCCCCCAAGCGGACTACGGCACGGTTGGCTTCAGCGTATTCGGGAACGCGGCGAACGGAGACGGCTTGGCGGACGACTCGGACCTCTGGAACTCCGCGGAATACGAAAGCGTGGAGAATCGGGCCATCCCGCTGATCCCCACGGACCTCCAGTTCTCCGTCCCCAGATCCGTAGGGGAGGGGGAGGAGTTCACCCTGGGAGTGGTCCTCACGGACGACGTCGGGCAACCTGTCGTGGATGCACTGATTACGTTCACGATGCACATCACGTTCGGAAAACTGAACCTGGGCAACGCGACCACGGACGCCAACGGGACGGCTTCCTTGAACTACACGCTTGCCGCCACAGGGGAGTTCCTGATGGACGCGAACTTCCGTGGCGGACGTGGCTACCGGGAGGCCAGCGCGACGGCCATTCTCGTGGTCGAGGGCTCCGACGAACCTGTCGAATCGCCTTGGCTCACCGGTGACCAGTTGGCGGTCCTCGTGGTGACGACCGTGCTGGCCGGTGTCTGGGGTTCCTACGCCTACGTCGCCTATCAGGTCTATCGGATCTCGAGAGAATGAGAGAGGGCCAACAACCAGCCAGGGACATGCGCCGCCTGAAAATCGCTCTGCGGCGATCCGACCCCGTGGGCGTTGCTGATGGGGCTGGCTGGTAGAGCGTGCTGACCTTGAGTGCCCCCGTCTCCGAGGGTGTGGGAGGCCGTCGTCTCCGGTGGGCATCAGGAGAGGGCTGGACACGCCGACGCCACAGGTGCCAGGTATTTCGGTCGACCGCTGGGAACGCACGACGACCTCATCAGCCCGAGGACGGACTTGGAGGAACGCACAGGCGCGAGCGGTGGACGAGGGGGGAGTCGTCCCGTCCCGAAGGACGGCCTGGTGGCCGTCGAATCGGGGACCTGCGGGCCATCGAGACGGCGAAGAAGACCTACCCGGACCTGGAGGCGGAGATCATCGGCATGGACCGGTGCACCGACTGCCTCGGCTGCCTGGGGTCCTGTCGGCAGGAGAACCGGGAGGTCTACGGAATCGGGAGCCGCGGAGAGGGTCCCTCGTCAGCAGGGGCAACCGCCGGGTCGGTGGGCGCGGGATGGGTATTTTCCATTCAACCCGTTTATATAGCGTTCAGCCCCAGTATGTCTGCGACTACCCGGGGAAGGTGAGGGCCCCATGACCGCCACCACGATCAAGCTGGATGTGGAAACCCGCGAGCGTCTGAAGACCTTCGGGCACAAGGGGGAGACGTACGACGACCTGCTGAACCGCATGATGGACTACCTGGAGGGGCGCCTGGGCAACGCCGCGCCTCCGGAGCCCTCGGCGTCCCAGGGGGTGGCCCCACGTCCGTAGACATCGAGGACCTGCGGGCCATCGAGACGGCGAAGAAGACCTACCCGGAACTGGAGGCGGAGATCATCGGCACGGACCGGTGCACCTACTGCCTCGGCTGCCTGGAGTTCTGTCGGCAGGAGAACCGGGAGGCCATCCTGTTCGTGGACGAGACCCTCCGGTACGTAGAGGAGGACTGCACCCGCTGCGGGATGTGCTACGCGATCTGCCCGGAGTTCTCGGAGCGGGACGAGGCCCTGGATGTCCAGTACGAGTCCGCCCTCTCCGGCCTGGGGAACTACCAGGGGGTCACCAGCGCCGTCACCCGGGACCGGGACGTGAAGGCGGTGTGCCTGGACGGGGGGGTGGTCACCTCCCTCCTCCTCTACATGCTGGACCAGGGGATGATCAACGGCGCCATCGTGTCCTCGGGGGACAGCCCCTGGGCCCACGAGCCCACCATCGCGACGACCCGGGAGGAGATCCTGGCCGCCGCGGGCTTCCGTTTCGACCGGGCGGGCCACCTGGCGGGGATGAAAGAGCTCATCACGAACTTCCAGGTGATGACGTTCCTCCGGCGGTATCACAGGGAGCACCCGGACGCGGACTTGCGCCTCGCCCAGGTGGGGAACGGCTGCCAGGTGTACAGCGTGCGGAAGATGCAGTACACGGAGGTCGCCCCGGCGGAGAAGGTGGTATTCACCATCGGGCTGCTGTGCTACGGGAACATCGCCATGTCCGGCGGGAAGGAGAGCCGGTTCGAGGAGACCTTGGGCGCGAGCCTCGGCGACGTCCAGAAGATGAACATGAAGGACGATCTCATCGTGACCCTGAACAACGGGGACATCCGGCACGTGCCCTTGGACGCCTTCTCCTACATGATCAACCCTAACTGCCTCCGTTGCACGGACTACACGTGCCGCTTCGCGGACATCTCCGTGGGGGGCCTGGGCTCGGAGGACGGCTTCAACACCATCGTCGTCCGCACGGAGAAGGGGATGGAGGTCTTCGAGGGCGCCCTGAAGGCCGGGTACATCACGGAGTGGGACGACATCTTCACGAGGGGGGAGGGGAAGGCGGAGACGGAGGAGCGCCTCACCCAGACCCTCCTGGAGAAGCTGACGGAGAAGCAGGAGCTCAGCCGGGCGCGGGGCCGCCGGAAGGCGTTCTAGCGGGAGGTTTGGAGCTTCGCCAGGTGCTCCCGCTCCATCTCGACGAAGCGGGCGAAGAAGCGCTTCCCCTCCGGGTCGTCCACGGCTTCCGCGAGACGCTCGTAGAACGCGATAGAGCGAGCCTCGGCCTCCACGGCCAGGTCCAGGAGGGTGTCCACGTCGGCGCCCTTCGGTCGGGCGGGGCCGCCGCAGACGTCGCACTCGT
>CAYFXO010000045.1:0-12465 GCA_964347125.1 uncultured Methanomassiliicoccales archaeon
CTACCCTCTTCCCCCGCCCGTCGCCCCCGCGGTGCCCGCCTCCCTCCAGGCGGACCTGGCCACCCTCGGCCCCCCCGACCACCCCCCCATCTTCTCCGACCCCCAAGGAGGCACGGTGGGCCCGCCCACGAACATTGAACACGCGATGCAGTTCGCGCACCAGGAGCTGATCCCGGGCTACACGGCGGACCCCACCACGACGTGGTTCTACGCCAACGGGCAGCCCCAGGTCGCGGGCCGCCTCTTCCCAGCCCCCGCCCCCAAGGGGAACGCCAGCCACACCTGGGTCGAGATCCTGGTCACCGACGGTCTGCCCACGCACCCCACCTTCGCCACGGTGGACGAGGTGGACGCGGCGGCCTGGAACGGCGTGCGCATCTTCACCGTCGGCCTCCTGGGCAACCTCACGGGGAACGCCCGGGCCGTCGCCGAGGACTACCTCCGGTCCATCGCGGATCAGACGGGTGGCAAGTACTTCTTCGCGGACAAGCCCGAGGACCTGGCGGGCATCTACTCGGAGATCGGGACGGTGGTGCGGGACGTCGCGGCCCAGGACCCCGACCCCTCCGACCCCTCCGTCGCGATGATCACGGACGTCCTCCCCGACTACGTAGAACTCGTGTCGGGGTCCCTGGGAGTGACGACTGGGACGGTGACCACCGTGCCGGCCACGTGCGTCCCGGGCCAGGTCTGCACCATCCGATGGAAGCTCTCCAGCGTCAGCATCGGCCAGGCGGAGAACCTCAGTTACCAGATCCGGTCCACCCTCGCGGGCCTCCAGAACATCACCCGCCAGCCGGACTCCGCCGTCCGGTACGTGAACTGGAACGGCAGCGACGTGAGCCTCCCCATGCCGGACGAATGGATCACCGTCATCGGCCCCGTGCCGGACGTGGAGCCGCCGACGATCTCCGACGTGTCCGTCTCCGGGGGGGACGTCACGATCGCGTGGCAGCCCTCCCCCTCTTCCCACGTGGACTACTACGAGGTGTTCGGCGGGCCCACGCCCACGGCCTTGGACCTGGCCTTGCCCCTCGGGACGACGACGGACGCGGGCACGCTGTCGTGGACCCACGTGGGGGGCGCCGCCGCCGACGAATACTACTACGTCGTCCGGGCGGTGAACGTCACGGGCGCGAAGGCGAGCGTCACCAGCAACACGGCGGGCTTCTTCGCCGTGGACCTGGTCGCGGGCCTCAACGCCTTCTCCCTGCCGCTGCAGCCCTTCGTCCCCGCGACCGCCTCGGCCTACGCGACCGCGATGGGGGCGTCGGATTTCCAGTGGATGGACGCCGCGGGGCGGTGGCAGGACCTGTCCGCGGGCGACCCCGTCTTGGGGCTCGGCCAGGGGTACCTCGCGACCTTGCCCTCCGCATCGCGATTCCACCTCGCGGGGGAACCCGCCGCGATGGTCCGCTACCAGGAGGGTTGGGGATTCGACGCCGCGACGCGGGCCTCCCTCACCGCCGCCGTCGACGCCAACGGCGACGTCAGCCTGAATTGGTCCGCAGTCCCCGGCGCGGACGCCTACACGCTGCTCATCTCCCCCACCCGGCGGGGCTTCCACGAGGGCGCGGGCCTCACAACCATCCCCGGCCTGGGGACGCCCGGCTACGTCCACGCGGGCGGCGCCGCCAACGACGGCGTGTGGTACTACATGGTCATCCCGACGAACCTCGCAACGGGCAACGGCTCCTCCTCGTACTCCGTCGGCGTCTGGACCCGCACCTTCCAGGGCCACGAGACCCTCGCCCTGCCCCTCCGCCCCGGGACCACGCAGTCCGTGGACTGGTACGCGGACGCCATCCCCAACGTCCTGGGGATCGACTTCCTCCTCACCGGCTACTGGGTGGGCCACGTCCCCGCCATGCCCGCCGGGGTGTACGACACCGACGTCCTGCTGGGCGTCGGGTACCAGATCACCGTGTCCCCCGGGTCGGGGCGGTACTCCTTCGTCGGGTGGTAACGGGAGGAGCCAGACCCCCGGGGGGCGCCGGAAACGTTTTTAACCGCACGCCTCATTCGACCGCACGCTCGGCGGGGCCCCTCTCCGTCGGGCCCACACGGGTGGAGGCGGGTCATGAGGGTTCGGGGGCTGGCGCAAGCGGCATCGGTGATGCTCATTCTATCCGCCCTCGTCGTGTCCCTCCCCACCGCGGAGGCCGCCCTGGAGCAGCATGAAGTTCTCGGGATGATCTACCTCTGTGATGGCACCTTCTTGGGCGATACGCCCTGGGCGGATGGTGTGGCGTTCAATATCCAGGTCCTCCATCTCGCCACGAATACCACGAGGACCTATGAGACCAACTTCACCTCGGGCGGCTGGTACTCCTTCTTCCTCCCGGCCCAAGATTGGGGAGTCTTCTGGGACGACGGCGACCCCTACTGGGTCTTCGTGGACGGGAGCCCCTGGGGCGGCCTGAGCACCACCTTCCTGAGCTTCGGCAACGGCACCGTGGGCGTCGGGGACGGCAACCTGGGGGAGCTGGAGTTCACCCCCCTGGGGAACGTCTCGAACGTGATCAACTGGGACGGCACCCTCCCGCCCGGGAACGCGGACAACCGCCAGCAGTGGGACCTCATCGAGAACTGCGCCGACCTCGTCCCCGTCGACGTCACCGTGGACGGCGCGCCCTACCCCGTCGCCCCTGGGGGGACGGGGCCCTGCTGGGTCGTGGGCTTCGGCGCCACCGTCGCCCTCACCGCGAACGTGACGAACGTGGGCCTCGTCGCCGTGAACGACGTCACGAACATCACCTTCTACAACGCCACCACGATCCTGGGGGAATCCGTGGTCCCCCCCGTGGCCGTCGGCGCGAACCTCGGCCCCTACGGGGCGAGCTGGGTCGCCCCCAGCTCCCCGGGGACCTTCCTCATCGACATCACCGTGGACTTCCCCATCCCCGGACGCATCGTGGAGGCGAGCGAGGCGAACAACACGGTCACCGTGTGCCTCCTCCTGCAGGGGCCGGACCTCCTCCCGTGGGACGTCACCATCGCGGACCCCCTGAACACCGTGGTCTACCCCAACGACGGTTCGGACGCGGTCCTCGTCGTGTCCCTGGCTGACCCGGTCTTCTTCGGCGGCTGGGTCCGCAACACGGGCTGGGTGGCCGCCCCCTCCGACTTCGACCTCATCCTCTGGAACGCCACCGACGGCGTCCTGAGTTGGACCACCTTCCCCTCCTTGGCGTCCAACACCACCTCCCCCGCGAACGTCTCCTACGCCCTCACCCCGCCCGCCATCGGGATCTACGACTACTACATTCTCGCCGACTCCGCGGGGACCTTCGACCCTACTGACGGGAACATCACCGAGGTCAACGAGGACAACAACACCCGCCTCATCCGCATCATCGTCCGCGGCCCCGACCTCATCCCCGCCAACGTCACCGTCGACGCCACGGTGTTCCCCGACGACTCCTCCCCGCAGTTCGTCCCCGCCACCTTCGGCCAGTCCTACTGGCTCGCCACCTGGGCCCGGAACGTGGGGCTGGACAATGTGACCCTCCCCTTCACCGTGGTGATCGCCAACGAGACGGGCCCGAAGGCCTCCGCGGTGTTCTCCCCGCCCCTGGCGGTCGGCGCGACCACCCCCACGAACGTCTCGTACGTCTGGACGGCGACCTTCGTCGGGAGCAGCTGCTTCACCTTCACCGCAGACACGGACGGGAACGTGACGGAGACTGTGGAGACGAACAACTCCTTCCAGGTGTGCTTCTCCTCCGGCGGGCCCGACCTCGTCCCCTCCAACGTGGACGGGAACGGCCAGGCCCCCACCGTCTCGGCCCTCGTGGGGGACACCGTCACGCTGAACGCCACCGCGACGAACCTGGGCGGTTTGACGACGGGCGTCGGCTACCGCATCGCATTCCACACGGCCCCGAGCCCAAGCTGCGACCCGGCCCAGCTGGACCAGCCGCCCTTCGCCACGTTCGACCTCCCCGCCCTGGATCCCGGGGCCACCTCTTCCGTGGTCACCACCACGTGGCCCGCCGCCAACAACGGCACGTTCTACATCAGCATCGTCGTGGACGCGTTGGACGCCGTGGTGGAGGTCGCGGAGGACAACAACTGCTTCTCCCTCACCCTCGTGGTGGGCGGGTTCCCCGACCTCCTCCCGGAGAACGTGCGGGTGGACGCCGCCACCTACGTGGCCCCCGTGGACCTGGTCGCGGGGCAGACGGTGAACGTCTCGACCCAGGTCCGGAACATCGGCCTCGTGGACTCGGACATCTTCGGCCCCAGCTTCACGGTGGTCTTCCTCAACGCGTCCGACGGGAGCGAGTTCGGGAACACGACCTTCGTGGGCTCCGTCCCCGCGGGCGGGGTCACCCCCGGGGTCTTCTGGGCCTTCTGGACGGCCCCCCTCGCGCCGGGCACCTACGTCGCCACGGTCTACGCGGACCGCTCGGATGACATCACGGAGGATGATGAGGGGAACAACGCCGTCGACCTCACGTTCGAAGTCTTCGACCTCGTGGCCCCACCGTCCCCGGTCATCTCGGCCACCGTCACCACGGACACCCTGGACTGGACCGACGACCCAGGCCCGCCGGAGGTCGTCGCCTACAACGTGTACGGCGGGACGGACCCGACGTCCATCGACTTCACGACCCGCCTGAACCCGGCGGACATCACGACCACCTCGTTCGCCTTCGACCCGCCCGCGGGCGAGTTCTACTACGTCGTCCGCTCCGTGGACGCTCGGGGCTGGGAGGGCCCGAGCAGCGAGATCGTGGGGCGGTTCGCGGTGGCCTTCCCGCGGGACTACAGCACCTTCGCCCTCCCCCTCGAACCCCTCGGGGCCTTCCGCGCCCACGACCTGGCGGGAGGCCTGCTGGTGGCGGACTCCGACGTCGTGTTCGCGTACGATGCCAACGGCCAGGTCTGGGTGGGCCACGCCCGAGGGATGCCCGCGTCGGTGAGCAACTTCGACGTCGTCCTCGGCCGGGGCTACATGGTGTACCTCGCGGACCCCGCCATCTATGTGTTCGTGGGGCGCCCGGGCACCACGATCCGGTTCGTGGACTTCCCCGGGGACCCGCGTGTCGGAGCGTCCGCCGCGGACGCGGCCTTCCGGGAGAGTCTCCAGCTCACGGCCCTCGTGGACGGGGTCCAGCTGGATTGGGAGGCGGCGCAGGACCGGCGCGGCCCCCTCTCGCCCTTCGAGTACCCCGCGGCCTATCGGGTCTATCGGGCGGCGTCACGAGGCGGCCCCTACGGCCAGATCGCGGAGGTCACAGCCCTAACGTTCTCGGACCCCGCCGCCACGGCGGGGGAGTTCTACTACCTCGTCGTCCCCGTGAACGCCATGGGGCGGGAGGGGACGAGCACCTTCGCCGCGGGGATCCTGTGGACTCCCCTGGGGCAGGGGATGAACTCGTTCGGCCTCGCGTTCCAGGACGCGGGGGGCACGGTGGGGGACGTCTTGGCGGGGCAGGACCTCCCCGGGACGGCCGTCCTGTTCGCGTACGACGCCAGCCAGCAACGGTGGAAGGGTCACGCGGCGGGGATGCCCCGGGCGGTCGCGTCCTTCCCCGTGACCCATTCGGAGGGCTACTACATCACGGTGCTCCACGAGGGCCTCGTCCTCGTGATGACAGGAAGATAGGAGGAAAAGCGTATGCGAAACGCGCTGAGAGTGTCGGTCGTCGGGGCCGTCTTGCTGCTGGCGGTGGCGCTGTTCATCACGCCCCCCGCCGCGGCGCAGCCCAAGCTGATCTGGGGCTACCTCTACGACTCCGACGGGGACAACGTGACGCAGTCGACGTCGATCACCCTCGTGGTCGTGCGGGACGGCAGCGAGGCGAAGCACACCGCCTCGTTCGACACGGCCACTGGAATCTGGCAGGTCACCCTGGACGACTGGAGGCAGGGGGACACCTACTACGTGGTGGTGGACGGCACGCCGTGGGGCGACGCGGACTATCGGGCCCACGACCCGGAGACTCCGGGGCGGACCCAGTGGACCATGAACGCCGCGGGGGCGGAGCAGCTGGACCTGCAGACCTTCAAGGAGGCGCCGATGAACCTGAAGCCGCTACTGGCGGGGGTGTTCGCCCTCCTGCTGGCCCTCGTGTCCCTCCTGCTCATCGGGCCCATGAACCGCCAGCACCTGGACGTGGCCATCACCGGGAAGAAGAAGGTCACCGTCCGTCGGGGGGACCGGGTGGAGAGCTTCTTCTCGTACACCTGCTCCTACGGCACCCCGGACGACCTGACGGAGCTCGGGGAGATCGAGCGGTCCACGATGGACGTGCGGGACGGCACCCTGCAGCGAGTGTCGGTCTCCCGGATCGTCCGCACCCCGGACGGGTCCTACGACTGGAACAAGCCAAAACTCATGGAGGCCGCGGGGGTCCGGAAGGAACTCGCGTCCGAGGACGTGGTCCACGGGAAGTGGTTCCAGGGCGGGGCCCTGCAGCTCTCGAAGGGGCAGACGCCCGCGAGCGCAGCGTTCCGCCACAAGGCCTGGCTCTGGGCGGGCCTCGGCGCGCCCTTCATCCTGCTCGAGCTGATCTTCATGATCTGGTCGTCGTGGACGGGGGACTTCGCGGTCCCGCCCTACCTCGGGCTGGGCCTCCTCATCGACGTGATCATCCTCCTCGTCGGGATCGACCTAGCCGTCCTGGCCCTCCGGCACGTGAAGAAGCCCACGGGGGCGGAGAAGGCCGGGGCGGGCGAGGCGGCAGAGACGTCCGGCGTCGAGGCGTCGGAGGACGACGAACTCTGAGGATCCTCGGGACGGGGCCGGTGCGTGCACGAAAGGTCGAGCGGAGGGACCGATCACCGCCCCACTGGCCCTCCGAGAGGATTAGAGGGCTACACCAATAACCTCTTATATGGACCGCGAAATCTCGCGGCCGTACCTCTTTGCGGCATGGGAGGAGGGTACGATGGGCTCAGACGGCGAATTGTGGCCAGAACGCGTAGTATCGTCCCACGGCCGCAGAGACCGTATGAGGCCCTCGGTGACCCGTGCGCCGAGGGGAACGTAGCACATTGGAGGAGGACTGAATGAAAAGGCTGTGGGTCGCGGTCGTAGCTGCTAGCATGCTCTTGGGCGTCTTCGCTTTCGGCGCGTCCGCTCAGGAGCCCATCATCATCGAGGGGGACGTCTACCTCGCGGCGGGCGGCCCTGGAGACGCCACGACGGAGAACAGCTTCGCCTCGGCGGCGTACTACAAGTGCAACGACCCGTCTGAATTGCCGCTGTTGCAGCCGGACGTGAGCGATGCCGACGGCGTCATCCCGGCGAACTTCTTCCTGGGCACGAACTGGGCGAATTCTACCGATGGGCTGGACATCGAGGTCATGGTAGCTCTCGAGACCATGAGGAACATGAACGGGTGGGCCGATGTCAACTACACGACCTCCACGTTCGACGTGATACCTGACGATACGAATCCCCTGTGGACGATGCCCGACAGCTTCATCCAGCCCTATCCGAGTGTGACCCTGATGGGCGGGTTCGACTGGATACGCGCATCCTTTACCGCGACGCCCCCGCCGAACTTCCTCCAGTATGACGTGTACCGGACCCAATCCTTCCCCGGGGAGACCTTCCTGGGCCCCGCGGTGGATCTGGGCGGCGGGAACTACGAGTTCAACGACACGGGCCTCGCCCCTGGGAGCTACTACTACATGGTCGGCATTACCTATTCCTGTGCAAACTTCGCGCACACGACTGTTGGACGGTCGGAGCCCCAGCTCGAAACGACCCTCGCCGACACGGTTCCTCCGACGATCTCAGCGGTCCAGCTGAATGGCGCGGCGACCCAGACCTACCCGCTGTCGGCCGTCCCCGCCCTGACCCTCACGGCCACCGTGGATGATACCACCACCGGCCTCTCGGCCATCGCCGGCGCCAACTACACCATTGGCGCGGGGAACTGGCCCGGACTCGCTATGGCCCCCACCGACGGGGCCTTCGACACCGCGACGGAAACCGTGGACGCCACTTTGGCGAATCCCGCCACGACGGGAACCTGGGACTATTGTGTCTACGGGTGGGACGCGGTCCCGAACTACAACACCACCTCCACCGAGTGCGCGACCCTGACGATCACGGACGACGTCGCGCCGGCGGTCCTGAACGTGGCCGTCGACCCCATCGCCGTCACGTCGGGCGGGCAGGTGTGGATCAACGCGACGATCGACGATACCGGCCTGGGCGACAGCTTCATCGCGAACGCCTCGTACGAGGTCATCGGTCAGGTCGCCTCCACCCCGATGGCGGCCGTGGACGGGACCTTCTCGGACAACATCGTCGAGCCCGTCACCTCCAACTTCCTCACCACGGGCTGGGCCGACGCCATCTACGACGTTTGCGTCTACGGGGCCGACACCCCGGGGAACGTGAACACTGGCCCGAACTGCGCCCCACTCACCGTCTCCCCGGACGGCCTGCCGCCCCTCGTCACTGCGGTCCAGCTGGACGGCCAGGCGCCCCTGATGGTGGACTTCTCCGCCCTCCCCGGTACCATCACCCTCACGGCGAACGTGGATGACAGCACCACCGGCGGGAGCAACATCAACAACGCCACCTGGACCGTGGACGGGGTGTTCTCCGGCACCGACATGACGGCGGTGGACGGGGCCTACGACTCCCCCACGGAGGACGTCACTGCCACGCTCATCCCGCCAGCGACCGCGGGCAACTACAACATCTGCGTCGTCGCCTACGACTCGTGGCTCAACTCCGGGACCGCCTGCACGACCCTCATGATCAACGACGACGTGCCCCCGGCCATCACCGCCACCCTGAACCAGCTCAGCTCACTGACCATCCCTGTCCTGACTCCGACGGTGTCGCTCAACGCGACGCTGGACGATAGTGCGGCTGGCGGTTCGATTGTGACGAACGCGTCGTACGACACGGACTGGGGCGACTTCGGGGCGATGGCCCCGGTGAGCCCCGCCGCCGATGTCCGGGACTTCGAGTCCACCCTGGTGACGGGGGCCCTGGGAATCGGGACCTACCAAGTGTGCGTGTACGGCGCGGACAGCGCCCCCAACCTCGCGGGGCCCAGCTGCCTCTCCCTCACGGTGAGCGGGGCCCTTGACACCACGGCCCCGGAGATCTTCGCGGTGGCCTTCGACCTCAATCCGATCTTCGTCTCCAGCCTGCCCGGTACCGTCACCCTGTCCGCCATCGTGGACGACACGAACACGGGCGGGAGCAGCATTGGCGGCGCGAACTACACGACCCCGGCCGCGAACTGGCCCGGCACCGCGATGGTGGCCGTCGACGGCAGCTATGACAGCGTGAACGAGAGCGTCTCGGCGACCATCGTCCCGCCCTCGGCGGCGGGAACCTACCAATACTGCGTCTACGGCTCCGACTCCTGGCCCAACGACAACACGGTGGGTCAGTGCACGGACCTCGTCGTCGTGGACGACGCCCCGCCGGCGGTGACCAACGTCGCCCTGGACACCACGAGCATCCAGGCGTCGGCCCCGCCCGCGACCATCACCATCACCGCCGACGTGGACGACTCGGCGGCGGGCAACAGCGTCATCGCGAACGCCACGTTCACCGTGGCCGGCGGACCCTCCACGAACCTGGCGGCGGGCGACGGCGCCTTCGACTCCCCGACGGAGGCGGTCACGGGCACCTTCGACCCCGCCTCCCTCGGCGCGGGCGGCCACAGCATCTGCGTGTACGCCGCGGACTCCGCGGGGAACGTGAACCTTGGGCCGAACTGCGCCACCCTCACCGTCGTTGACGACGTGGACCCCGTTGCGGTCATCAGCCTCGACCCGGACCCGGCGAACGTGAACGACGTCGTCACCCTGAACGGCAGCGGGTCCTCCGACACCCACGGGGCGGTGACGTCCTGGGCGTGGACCATCCTGGACTCCGCCAGCGCCCTCGTGGCGACCTACACCGGGGCGACGGCGAGCCACACCTTCACCACTGCGGACACCTACACCATCAACCTCGTCGTCATGGACGACTCCGGCAACTCGGGCAGCGTGGACGCCACTCTGGTGGTGAGCGCCCCCACCCCGCCCAATGCCCCCACGAACCTCCAGGTGAACACCGGGACCGAACTGGGTGAGCTGGAGCTGACCTGGACGGCGTCCACGACGCCGGGCGTCTTGTACAACGTCTACCGCTCGGCGACGGAGACGGGCACGTACAGCATGATCGCGGGCGCGGTCTCCGGCACGTCCTACACGAACACCGGGCTCCAGGACGACACGACCTACTGGTACAAGGTCACCGCGGTGAACGCCGACGGCGAGTCAGACTTCTCCAACGCGGCCTCCGCGAAGACCCGGGCACCCGCCCAGCCGGGACTCCCGGACTGGATCTGGATCCTCCTCATCCTGATCATCGTGATCATCGTCATCGTCATCCTCGCCGCCATGCGCAGGCGGCCCGCAGAGGCTCCCCCCGTCGAGGAAGCGCCGGCGGTCGTCGAGGAGGAGCCGGTGGCGGAACCCGAGGAGGAGGTCTTCATGTGCCCGCGCTGCGGCGCGTCGGTGTCCGCTTCGGCAGCGGAGTGCCCCTCCTGCGGCGCCCTCTTCGAGGAGGAAGAGACCGCGGAAGCTGAGGAAGCGTACGAGGAGGAAGCCGAGGAAGCCTACGAGGAAGAGGAAGAGGAGGGCTTCGAGGAGGAGTAGGGGCCCGACGCGCGGCGTTCCCGCCGCACGGCCTCAGCCCTTCGCGGCGAGCCTCACCAGGTCTAGGTAGAGGGCCCCCTCCAGACGGATGACGGGGACCTCCTCCGCATCGTCCGGAAGGGGTGCCACCAGCGGCACCCGAACCGTCGCGAACGTCACAGGGTCGAGGAGCTGCGCCTCGTCCCCCTCCCGGGACACCACGACTGCGTCCGCGGTCTCCACGGGACGGGGGGTCACGCCCGTCAAGGCGGCCGCCTCCACCCGGTCCGACTCTCCCGTCGCGAGGTCGATGAGCGTCACGGAATCCCCCACGGAGCCCACTTGACGCAGGCGCCCCTCCACCTCCACCACGTCGCCGGGGGCGTAGCCGGGGATCCGGATGAGGTACGTCATGCGATACACGTCCCGACCCGCCCGCCGCGTGTGGAGGCTCGAGGAGGTCCCCACGAGGCCGCCCAGGCTCCTCTGGATCTCCGCGGCGAGCCGCTTCGCGAGGGCCTTGCTGCTGAGGTACAGGTCCAGCCCCCCATTCACCGCCTCCTCCCGGGTCACGAAGTCATCCGGGCGGGCGCCGAGGGCCCCCTGGACAAGCGCCCGGACGGTCTCGGACTCCTCGCCCGTGAGGTCGCGCCCGTCCCCCCGCACCTGCAGGATGGCCTCGTAGTAGCCCCCGGCCCGCCGGGAGCATGTGGGGCACACGCCCGCCTTCAACCGGACCTTGGTGGCCGCCTCCCACGGGACCTGGTCGTCCGCCAGGGTGATGGCGTACTCAGCCCGCACGCGGAAGTTCATGGCGTCCTCAGGTTCCACGGCGAGGGCCGTCAGGGTCGCCCCCGACACGAGGGCGTCCCGCTCCTCGCGGCGGGCCACCCCATTCCGGATGGCGTCCTCCACTTCCATCTCCGCCCACGCGGTCCCCGCCTGGAAGTGGCCGCACCGCTTGCACTGGGGGATGTCTACGTACTCCGGCAACCGGATGAGGGCCCTCCGGTCCGTCAGGCACTTCAGGCAGACGCCCTCGTACGTCTTCCCCTCCGCGCCGCACTCCACGCAGAACATCTAGACTCGCACCATCTGGGCGTGGGGGACCCCCTCCACGTAGAGGGCGTTCCCCTCGTCCACGTACCCCCCCTCGCTGGCGGCCTCCACGGTGAGGCGGCCCACGAAGTTCCCCACGGTGGCCAGGGCCAGGTGGCGGAGGAACTCCTCCGGGGTGACCCGGTCGCCGTCGTAGAAGCTGCCGACCTTGAGGTGGATCGTCCCCTCCTTCAGGGTGCGCCCGAGGAGCTGGCGGTCGCAGGCGGCAACGAGGACCTCGGAGCCCTTGTGGTACACCCGCATGCTGATGGAGGCGTCCTCTGGCGGGCCCATGGCCTCACTGGTCGGCCATGCTCAACGGCTCTATTTAATGGGTTGGCGCTACGTCCGCTGGACGAGCTTCACCTTCCGCTTCCCGGGGGCGTAAATCTCCCCTTGCTCCCGCCATCTCCGGAGCCAATCGTCCACCCGGGCGGCGGAGATGCCCCGGCGCTCCGCGAGCTCGTGGATGTCGTCCACGTCGGCGACCCCGTCGTCGTCCGCGACCTCCTCGATGATCTCCCGCAGCGCCCGGATTTGCTCTCGCTGGGACGTGCTGACGCCGGTGGTGATGATGTCAATGTCGAAGCCCGTCTCGCTCCCGGCGACCCGGGAGAGCCAGTACTCCACGATCCGCACGGCCCGCTCCGCGTCCTCGATGCTGGCCACGGGGCTCAGCCGGGCCCGGGCGCTGGCTTCCGTCAGCCGGACGAAGGCCTCCAGCTGCCGGGGGGTGATGGGCACCGCTGCCCC
>CAYFXO010000046.1:0-1643 GCA_964347125.1 uncultured Methanomassiliicoccales archaeon
CGCCCCACGGGAGAGGAGGACCGCGATCGAGGCCTGGGTTCTCAGGCAAGCCGAGGCGGATCTGGATGATGCCCTGCCGAGAGACGAGTGGGTCGTCTCCATACTGATCATCGTGTTCGCCATCCTGTCGATGTTGTTCTGTGTCGCGCACCAGGTAGGGTCGACGGGGTTCCTCACGGAGAACTTCGGCGGGGCGGAGATGCTCATGCTCTACGGGCCTCCGGCGTATTGGGTCGTTACTTCGGCCGTCCTCGTCCTCGGGTACAAGGACCTGTCTCGCGACATCGATACCTATGGGGGACTGGCGTTCGCCGCCGTCGGTCTCGCCTGGCTGCTTGTGGTGTTCCCCTTCGACTTCGCCCTCATCGCCGACGTGGTCCCGGAGTCCCTGAAGTTCCTGGTGCAATGGATTTCTTCCGATGTCGCTCGCGCTCTGATGGTCCTGGGGATTATCGTGCACTCGGCGTTCGCGGTTTCCTCGGTCCTAATCCGCCGAGAGGTCTACAGGCTCCGGGCGCAGAGAGAGTCCTGATGCGTGATGAAAGCCGTCGTGTGCACGGAGTATGGACCGCCGGACATCCTCCAAATCAAAGGGGTGGAGACGCCGACCCCTAGGCCGAACGAGATCCTGGCCGCCGTCCACGCGAGCTCCCTCAACGCGGCGGACCTGGAGATCTTGAGGGGCGACCCCATCGTCCGCATCGGCGCCAGGCGACGACCGCGGCACGAGATCCTCGGCTCGGACGTCGCGGGGCGGGTGGAGGCGGTGGGTCAGGACGTCACCCGATTCCAGTCGGGAGACGAAGTGTGGGCGGACCTGTCCGCCTACGGGCACGGGGCCTTCGCCGAGTACGTGTGCGTTCCCGAGACGGCCCTGCGGCCGAAGCCCGCCCGCATGTCCTTCGCGGAGGCCGCGGCGATCCCCACCGCGGGCATCGTCGCCCTGCAGAATCTACGGGGCACGGGGCCTCCTCGGCCCAGCCTATTCCTGGGAAGCACAGGACAGGTCCGACCCGGACAAGGGGTCCTGATCAACGGCGCGGGCGGCGGCGTGGGGACGTTCGCGGTGCAGATCGCCAAGTCACACGGGGCCGAGGTGACGGCCGTGGACAGCGGGGGAAAGCGGGACATGCTGCGGTCGATTGGAGCGGACGACGTCCTCGACTACGCCCGGACGGACTTCACCAAGACGGGGCGGCGATACGACCTGGTCCTCGACGTGGTGGCCCGCAGGACGATTTTCGCGAGCAGGCGGGCGCTAGCTCCAAACGGCGTCTACGTCCTCGTGGGGGGGTCCACGGCGGTGATCTTTCAATTCCTGACCCTGGGACCGTTGCTCTCGAGCGTGTGGGGCAAGAAGATGGGAATCGTGCCGTGGAGGCCGAACGACAGGGAGGACCTGGCTCTCCTCGGGGAGTTCTTCGCGTCCGGGAAGGCGGTCCCGGTCATCGACAGGAGCTACCCGCTGGGTGAGCTCCCTGAGGCGATGCGGTACATGGCCGCGGGAGACCATCGAGGGAAGGTGGTCATCACCGTGGAACGCGACGACGCCTGAGGGCGGCGAGGGGTCGGAGTGAGCCGTCGCAATCTCAGTCCCCTCCGCGGGGGTCAACCCGTCTCGACGGGAAGACGAAGTTCCCCAC
>CAYFXO010000046.1:1653-1929 GCA_964347125.1 uncultured Methanomassiliicoccales archaeon
TGAAGGGGATCTGGGGGGTCACCCACACGTGGGTGCGGCCCAGTTCCGCGAGCTTCAGCAGCTCCTCCTCCCGGGCCACTCGGCCGCGGGGCATCAGGTGGACCCGGACCTCCCCCTCGACGACCCGTTCCATCAGCCACGAGAACCGCGGGACGTCCGCGAGGGGCACCCGGAGGCCGAAGAACAGCAGGGGGAACCGGAGGTCCCGCCGGGCCGCGTTCCGAACGAGGTAGTAGAGGGGCACGAGGAGCGTGAGCACCGCCGCGTTCAGGAGCG
>CAYFXO010000046.1:1939-10439 GCA_964347125.1 uncultured Methanomassiliicoccales archaeon
CAGCAGCCCGAGCCCACTCACCGCCGCCGCCAGCGGGGCGCGCGCGCACAGAGCCACGGCGCCGAAGCCGAGCGGCACCACCGCCGCCAGTCCGAGGAACGCATCGCCGCCCAGGTCCAGCGGCCGCCAGCCCGGCGTCTCGGCTCCGAGCACGAACGCGGCGAGCGGCACGGCCAGCAACAGCAGACCGACCGGCGCTCGAGGCGCCGTGCGCCGTGCCAGGCGAACGTACTCGAGCACGCCGATCTCTATCAGGAGCGTCACCAGCGCGAAGGGGAACCAGAGCTCCAGCGCGTCGAGAAGGCGAGGGTCCACCGCCACCCATGGCAGGCCCCCCACCACCGGATAGAGGGGGATGAGGACCGCGACGACCAGGAGGGCCTTCGCGTCGGCCCCGCCGCGGAGCAGGCCGAGGATGTAAAAGAGGTAGACCAGCAGGAGCATCCCCAGGACGCTAATGGACCGGTAGTACTGCTCGTTCAGGACGCCTCCGAGAAGCCAGCTGGCCGTGAAGAGCAGGAAGGCGGTGAGGGCGCCCACGTAGAGGCCGAGGGCAAACGCCGTGGTTCGCGAAGCTCCCTTGGCGAACAGCTCCGGACGGTCCCAGAGGGCGTCGAAGACCAGCACCGCGATGGGGACGAGGGCCAGGAACGCGGGGACGTCGACCCCCCGCTCCAGCCAGTCCGCGGCGAGGATGACGACTGCGGCGACGCCGCCTACGGCCCAGACTCTGTTGGGCACCCGACGCGTCCGGAGGTCCATCACCGAGGCGGCTCCGAGCACGGCGATCCCCACCGCCAGCCGGACCGCGTCCAGGTGCTCCACGGCCGCGCATCCTCCGGGACCGATATAAGACCTGTCGCGGGGTTCTCAACCGCGCATCCTTGTCGGCGTGACCGGGGCGAACGGGCCAAGAGCGTATCCTTTCGCTTTAAATGGGGGCCCGCATATCTGCGGGGTCATGGCCCTCTCCCAGGAAGAGCTCTTCCTGCAACTCACCATCCTCCTCACCGTGGCCGTGGCCAGCCACTTCGTCATCAAGCGGCTGCGCCAGCCCACCATCATCGGGGAGATCGCCATCGGGGTGATCCTCGGGCCCTCCGTCCTGGGCTTCATCTTGAACGGGTGGAGCCCGCCTCCCGCGGACGCGCCGGGGGTCTTCGACCCCGTCCTCGTGGCAATCTTCGCGGAGCTCGGGGCCATCTTCCTCCTGTTCCTCATCGGACTGGAGATGGACGCGAAGGCAATCTACCAGAAGAGCAACGTCACCATCGCCATTGGCGGCATCGTCCTCCCGTGGATCCTGGGGTTCGCCGTCGCCTACCTCCTCGTCGGGGACGCGGACCTCCTCGTGAACGGCGAGTCCATCGACCGGGTGATCATGGCGACCTTCGTGGGCGCGAGCCTCGTGGCCACGAGCACCGCCATCGCGGCCTCGGTCCTGCTGGAGCTGGGCATGGTGCGCTCGCGGGTGGCCCAGACCATCATGGGCGCCGCCATCGTGGACGACATCCTCGCGTTCCTGGTCCTCTCCCTCTCCCTGGGCTTCGCCGCGGGGAGCGTGGACATCCTCGGCATCGTCTACCTCGTCGTCATCTCCGTCGCCTTCATCGGGATTGCCCTCTTCGTCGGCGGGCGCTACTTCGGGCGCTTCCTGATCCGGGCCCACGAGAGCGGCGTGCGGGCGGGGCTCCCCCACGCGGGGTTCCTCATCGCCATGTCCACGGCCTTCTTCATGGCGTTCCTCGCGGAGAACATCGGGTTGTCCGGCATCATCGGGGCCTTCCTCGCGGGGGCCATGTTCACCGCGGACGCCCTCCGGAGGGACTTCCAAACGGGCGTGGAGTTCCTGGGCGCCATCTTCCGTCCCATCTTCTTCATCTCCCTCGGCCTCCTCGTGAACATCTGGACCCTCAACGTGAACCTCCTCTTCTTCGGCGCCGTTCTTTTGGCGGCCGCCGTCGTCGGGAAGGTCGTCGGCTGCGTCTACCCCGCCCGCCAGTCGGGGCTGTCGAATGACGAGAGCTTCGCGGTGGCGTACGGCATGACCCCGCGGGGGGAGGTGGGCCTCATCATCGCCCTCGCCGCCGTGGAGGCGGGGGTCATCGGGTCCGGCCTCTTCTCCATCCTCGTCATCGTGATGGTGGCGGTGAGCGTCTTGCCGGCGCCCCTCCTGCGCCGGAGGCTCGAGGCGGTCCAGAGGGCCGCACAGGCCTAGCGGAGGCGACGGGCGGCACCCCTCCAGTCGTCATGGTTATGTAGGTCCCGGGCGGTTCCGAAGCGTGATGGAAGGCCCCTCCGTCCTCGTGAACTTCAAGTCGTTCCCCGAACTCTGGGGCGGCCGCGAGCAGGCCCTCGCCCGTCTCTGTGACGATATCTCCCGGGACAAGGAGGTCCTCATCGGTGTGGCCCCGCGCCTGCCCATGCTGGCCGCGATCGCGGACCGGATCACCGCCCCCGTGTACGCGCAACGCATGGACCCCGTCACCGCCGGCGACCACACCGGACTCGTGACGGCCACGGCCCTCCGCGAGGCGGGGGCGGCGGGGGCGCTGCTGAACCACGCGCACCGGAAAATCACCATGGAAGACCTGGCCCGCTGCGTCGCCCTCCTCCGCAAGGAGAGCCTGGAAGGCGTGGCCTTTGCAGGGACGTTGGAAGAGGTGAAGGCCGTGGCCGAGGTGGGCCCCCGCTACCTGGCGTGGGACGGGGGGGACCCGGGGGAGACGAAGCTCAATCCGGACGCGCTCTCGGAGGCCATCGAGGCCACAGCAGGGGCTGCCCCGGACACCAAAGTCCTGTGCGCCACGGGCATCCGGCGGGCCCAGGACGTCCGGAGAGCGCTAAGTCTGGGGGCGACCGGGGTCGTCGTGGACGCCCTCGTGGTCCAGGCGAAGAAGCCGAAGGCGGTGCTGCTGAACCTGATCTCGGCCTTTTGATGGCGCGACCGTCTCCAGGACGACTCGGCGGGGCTTCCCCACCGCCTAGAACGCCACGTTCGAGAAGACTGTGGCCACGATCAGGAGGATGAGGGCGACGATCCACAGCCGGCGCCGGAGCCGGCGCTTGCGCTGGGGGTCCGGGACGGGGATGGGCAGGAGGAACAGGACCAGGATTGGCCACGGGATCACCGGGACGTTCGCGAAGGCGGATGCCAGGAGGTAGGCGCCGTAGAGGTTCGGGACGGCCCCCACGTCCGCCGCGAGAAGGCCGCCGTAGGCGCCCCACGGGCTCCCGCCGTCCCGATCCGCCCGGAACATCTCGATTCCCACCAGGCCGGGGACGGACGCGTAGAGGCGCACCCCGTAGAGGTAGTGGCCCTCCCAGGTGAACAGGATGACCCGCTCCGCGAAGCGGCTCATGTCCATCAGGGCGGCGTACATGGTGCTCCCCGACCCGGGGGTCGTGCACCCCATGAACAGGTTGAACTCGGTGATCCAGAGGGGCTTGCCCCCCGCGAGTCCATTGAAGTAGACCAGGGCCCGCCGCAAGTCCGTGCGGCTGAGGGGGTACAGGTCCACGCTCACCACGTCGCTGGCCTCGATGAACGCCTTCAGGACGGGTTCCGTGAGGCCCGTCTGGACGACCAGGTAGCGGGTGAGGTAGTGGGCCATGATCTTCACCGTGACGGGCTTCGCGGTGTTCGCCCGCGCCGCGCCCACGAGGCGGTCGACGAACTGGATGAGGAGCTCCTCGCGGAACGTGAGCCAGTCCTCCCAGAGGCGGGAGTCGGAGCCCTTGGGGGCCTGCACCTCCGCCCAGGTCCCGTAGTCAGTGCCGTAGGCCTCGTTGAGCGCGTCGAGGGTCCCCAGGCGGCCCGCCAGCCACTGGCGGAAGGCCGCCACGGTGTCGGCGTCGTAGGAGGCCATGCGGGTGACGTCGAAGTCCGCGGGCCAGGTGGGCTCGTTCTGGATGGCCACCGCGACGACGGCAGGGTGATCCCCGTACCGGGCGGTGGCGGCCCGGGTGTAGTTCTCCTTGGCGCCCACGACGGCCTCCGACGCGAAGGAGAACTCCCAGACGCGGATGGCCTCCACCCGCGGGTCCTCGTCCACCCACCGGAAGAGGCGGCCCTGCTGGTCCCGCATCGCGGCGTCCAGGTGCGTCTCCACGAACCAGTCGGGCGGGGTGACGCTCACGAGGAGGTACACCTCGATGCCCGAGGCGTTCGCCAACGCGAGCTGGGCGTCGTAGCGGGACCAGTCGAGGACCCCGGGCTCCCGCTCGACGTTCTTCCAGGTGACCTCCAGGTGGACGAAGGGGTCCCACGGGCCCTTCACCCCCGCGGTGACGTTGTTCGTGTGGATGCCGACCGTCATGGGCCCCGGCCCCCCTCCCGGCTGGGCCGAGAGCATGGTCACCGCGTTGGAGAGGACGAAGCCCACGAGGAGGGTCCCCGTGATCATCCCGACGGCGACGCGGCGGGTGGTCACCGGCCCCAGGGACGTGAGGCCGGAGAGGTAGAGCAGGTAGATCTGGGTGAAGAGGAGGGAGGCGCTGGCCAGGGCCCAGAGGACGTAGCTCACCCCGTACCGGGCGACGAAGCGGACGCTGTCCGGGTCCGCGCTGAACGCGGTGAGGAGGTAGAGTTCGCCGAAGGCGACGGCGGTCCCCGCGATGAACAGCGCCATCGTCACGACCGCGGAGACGAGGGGGACGTGGATCCGGAGCTTCTCCAGGAACCCGGTGGCCTGCCGCAGGGCATCGAGGAAGGCCCAGGCGAGGACGGGGATGAGGACCGCCCGGAGGGCCTCCACGACCAAGGCGGCGGCGAAGGAGAGGTCCAGGACGGAGACGGCCGTGTTCGTCCCCGCGTAGAGGGCGAGGGCCAGGACCACGACGCCGGAGGAGCCCAGGATGCGCCGGGACCGGGTGTGGAGGTAGAGGAGCCCGGCCCCGATGACGAAGCTCCCGAAGAACAGGAAGCCCACGAGGGACTGCCACTCGGGGTAGACGAGCCAGTAGGCCGTGAGGAAGACGCTTGCCAGGAGGAGGGCGGCCACGCTCTTCTTCACGGGGTGCCGGCCCGACCAGGCCGTGAGCCACGCCGCGAATCGGCTGGCACCGGCGCGGAGCTTGGCGGACAGCCATCGCGCTCCCGGAATCCGACCGAAGAGGCGAGAGGCCAGGGCGGCGGTCCGCGCTCGCCAAGGGCCTAGCCAGTTCCAAATCCGCGCGTAAGAGTCGGCGGCGGCCTCGAAAAACCAGTCCCGCTCGTTCAAGTCGAAGCCCTGGGTGCGCAGGACCTCCTCGGCGTCCCGCTCGGACATGCCCGCGGTCTCGGCCGCCGCTGAGAGGCTCTCCGTGTCTCGGAACGCCTCGATGAGGGCGGTCTTCTGGTCTTCCTTCACCGCCATTCGCCCGCCGAAGCCCGTCAAGGGGCAAAAGGGTTCCGAGATGTCCCCGCCCTGGAGCCGAGGCGGCGTTCCCCGAGCTTAAATATGACCCGCCCGCTCGGCGGGCACGAGGGAGGCCGGATGGCCTACGTGAGGCGCTACAAGGACCTGGGAACGGACCTGGACGGGCTGTACCGAGACGTCGTCATGGAACTGTCCGCGACGAAGGAGCTGAACATCGTCAACGAGCTGGAAGGGGAGGCGAACAACCGTCCCTTCCGCAGCGTGACGGCGGTCCGCCAGACGATTCCGCGGATGTTCGTGGGGGCGCTCCGGGAGGTCACCGTGACCATCACGGGGGAGCCCGACGACTACCTCGTGGAGATCCACACGGGGGCCTGGTTCAGCAACCTGGCGGTCCCGGGCGCGGGGGCGTTCATCATCGGTGGGCCCATCGCAGGCGTTGCCGCCGCGGGGGCCACGGGCATCTACGCCGTGAAGTACGAGCGGGATCTGTCCAAGAAGATCAAGGAGTTCGTCCAGAAGAACTCTCAGAAGGACGTGACGCTGGAGAAGGTCGAGCGGCTGCCTTGAGTGCCTCCCGAAGCCCCTTCGGGCAAAGCCTAAAGAGACGGCCACCCTTGACGAGGGCGTGGCCACACCTCCGGAGACTTCAGGTACGCCAACGGGGCCGAAGCGGGACCTGGAGGACAGTCTGCGGGCCCTCATCGGCGACACCGCGGAAGTCGATCCCACCTACGGGGGGTTTGAAATCCGCCTGACCCGGCCCAACGATTTCCCCTGGGCCGAGGTCATGGAACTCCTCGCGTCCATCCGCCAGGACATCTGGGTCCGCCGGTTCGAGGGCAGGCTCCTCATCGTGTCGAAGCCGCCGGCGGTGTGAGGCGGCTCACAGGTAGAACTGGACGTAGAGGAGGAGGGTGGCCAGTCCCAGGGTGGGGAGGGAGATCACCGCCCCGGGTTTGATCCACTCGCGGAACCGGATGTGGGCGAGGTTACGCCGTTCCAGCATCCCCACCGCCACGATGTTGGCCGTGCTCCCGATCATCGTCAGGTTGCCGAAGAGGGTCGCGGCGAAGAGCATCCCCCACCAGAGGGGGGCGACGTCCATCCCCAGGGCCCCCAGCTCCGCGACGATGGGGATGAACATCGCCACCGCGAGCACGTTGTCCATGAACGCGCTGAGCACCGCGGCGACCCACACGAACACGATGAACAGGACGGCGGGGTTCGCGCCGAACGCGTCCACGAGCCCGCTCGCGAGGAACGACGTGACCCCGACGAGGTGGAGGGCCCCCACGGAGGCGAAGAACACCAGGAAGAACGTGAGGGTCCACCAATCCACCCGGCGCTCCACGAGCTCCCGGGCGCGGGCCCGGTCCAGGACGAGGGCGATCCCCGCGGCGATGAGGGCCGTTCCCACGAGCATCGCGTTCTTCTGGAGGCCCAGCAGCGCCTCGATCTGGGAGTGGGCGACGAGGGAGGCGAGGGTCCCGATGAGGAGGAGGGCGGGGACGCGCATCTCCCTCCGGGTGGCGGCGGCCTCCTCGGGGGAGGGGGAGCGGGGCGCCCGGGCCTTCAACGCCGCGTCGAGGGCCTGGATGTCCTTGCGGAAGTAGGCCATCGTGATGGGGATGGCCAGGAGGAGGGCCGCGAGGGCGACGGGCGTGGCCCAGCGCAGGAAGTCGGCGAACGTGAGCCCGCCCCGGAGGGCGATCATCACCCCCACGGGATTGCCCACGACGGTGGCGCTGCTCCCGATGTTCGTGGCGAAGATGATCATGAGGAGGAAGGGGAGCGGGCGCAGGTTCCGGCGCGTCGTGAGGTGGAGCACCGTGGCCGCCATGAAGAGGATGGACGTGACCTCGTCCACGAGGGCGGCGAAGAGGGCCGCGAGGAGCATGAGGGCCACCGTGAGGCGGGTGCCGCTGCTCCCCACCCGCGCAATGATACCCTCCACGAGGTGCTCGAAGAGCTTCCGCTCCTCCAGGAACCCGACGACGATCATCATCCCCACGAGGAACAGGACGATGTCCAGCCCCGCGAAGTCGATGATGGTGGGGACGTCGATGACGCTCAGGAGGAGCATGCCGGCGAGGCCGAAGAACGCGAAGGCCAGGCGGAACTTCCAGAAGAACAGGGCGCCGTAGATGATGCCGCTGAAGACGGCGACGGCCCCCACCTGCCGGGGCTCCAGCCCGGCGGCGTAGGCGACGGCGGCCGTGACCATGACGAGGACGATGTAGTAGACGCCGCTCTGGTACGTCGAGGCGGGGCCGTGGCCCTCCATCGGCTACCCCGTCCCCCTCGCCCCCTTCCCGGCCCGATCCAGGGCGAGGGCCTTCGTCAGCAGGTCGGAGAGGCGGAGGTCCCCGAGGATCTTCCCGTCCTTGTCCACCACCGGGATGTCCGTGAGCTTGTGGGCGAGCATCACGCCGAAGGCTTGCTCCAGGGGATCGTCCAGACGGACCGCGGAGAAGTGGCTCAAGGGATTGCATGCGTCCATGGCCGTCGTGGCGTTCGCCAGCTTCACCAGGTTGTGCCAGGTGAACCGGGACTCCGTCGGCTGGGGGCCGAAGGTGATCCCCGCCCAGAACAGCATGTCCTGGCGGGTGATGACGCCGGTGAGCCGGTCCCCCTCCCCCACGACGAAGACCCCGAGCAGGTCGGGCTGTTCGGCGAAGTTCCGAATGACGTCCTCGAAGGGGGTGGATTCGCGGACAATCATGGAGTGGTTCCGCTTGGGGTTGAACGCGTCCCGGACACGCAGGCCCTTCTTCGATGTGTCGGTTGGCACGGGGTGCCCTCCTATCCGCGGCGTCCTTGCCGCATCGCGCGAGTACCTATTTGAACCTGGCCCTGGAGTGGGGCCGGGGAGGGGATGCGGCGGTGGGCCCCGCGGGAAGCCTCACAGCCAAGTTGTCCGGGCCCGTCACTCCGGCAGCTCGCCCCGCATCCGCACGTCCCGCTGCGGGAACGGGATGACGATCTCCTCCTCCTTGAACCGTCGGTCGATGAGACGGTAGATGTCGCTCTTTGCGCCCCACTGGTTCCGGGCGTCGTCCACCCAGAAGATGCTACGGACGTCGATGGAGGAGTCCGCGAAGGCATCCACCCGGAACAGGGTCGGGTACTCCTCCCCT
>CAYFXO010000046.1:10449-12381 GCA_964347125.1 uncultured Methanomassiliicoccales archaeon
CCCGGAGGTTGCCCTTGATGTAGGGGGTGTCGGAGAAGCCGGCGATGTAGATGGAGGTGACGGCGGCGGCGTCGGCCTCGTCGACCAGCAGCGTCCGGAACAGGGTCGGGTACTCCTCCCCTTTGAGCACGTTGGGGTGGCTGAGGACGATGTCGGTGAGGACCCGCTCGACCTTCTCTAGGTCGGACCCGTACGCCACGCCGACCTTGACGGAGACCTTGAACCTGGAGTCCGGGCGGAGATAGTTGATGATCTTCTTGTTGGCGATCTCCCGGTTCGGGATGATGAGGATGTCGTGGTCCTTCCCCCAGTAAAGCTTAGTGCTCCGCAAGCCGATGTCCACGACCTCGCACACGACGCCCGGCTCCACCTCCACGAGGTCTCCGACCTGGAAGGGGCGGTCCATCATGATGTGCAGGCCCGCGAAGAAGTTGCTCAAGGAGTCCTGGGAGGCGAAGGCGATGATGAGGCCGATGACCCCCATCCCCGCGAGGAAGAGGGTGATGTCGAAGCCCAGGCTCTGGATGGCGAAGACGATGCCGAGGACGATGATGACGAGGCCGCCGATCTTGCTCAGGGCCGGAACGACGATGGTGCGGATGTCCCGCGCCGCGTCCGCCGCGAGCTTCTTCGTGTAGAACACCAGGATGTCCCTGAAGATGCGGTAGACCATCCACGTGACGACGAGGACGAAGAGGAACCCGTAGATCCGCTCCAGCAGGAGGATGTGGGCCGCGCTGATCCCGAGGATCTGGACGCTGGACACGGCGCCGTAGATCAGGATCAGCAGGAACACGGGCCCGCGGAGCACCCGGAGGATGATGTCGTCCACCTCCGTCTCCGTGCGGGCCGTAAGGCGGTGGGTGGCGGGCCCGATGACGTAGATGACCCCGAGGCCGATGGCGATCCATGCGGAGAGGGAGACCAGGAACGCTCCATACTTGTTGTCGAGGGGCGCGGGCATCGGGTTTTCCCAGAACCCGAAGACCTTTCCCCGGGGGTCGTCCTCCGGGGTCAGGGCGAGGAGCTCCGTCTGGGTGGCGATCTCGAGGGTGTCGACGGCCTGGGTCTGCACGTTCTCGACGCGGATCACAAGGGTGTTCGTCGCAACGTCGCGGACCCCCGCGACGGGCGCGGTCAGCGTGAGGGTGAAGGCTCCACTCCCCCGAGGGTCGAGAAACACGAAGGAGGGTTCTCGGGCCGCTCGGAATCCCAACTGGGTCTCGCCGACCTCGGCGGTGACGAGGTGGGCCACGGTGCCGTTGTTGTAGACGACGACGTGGTAGGTGACCGTGCCGCCCAAGCGCACCTGCTGCGGGGCTTCGACGGCGTAGGCCTCCACCTCACTGTTGCCGACAGGCTCCGCGAGGGCAGCGCCCGCTGACACGAGGATGGCGGAACACGCCAGGACGGCGAGGGCAATGGAGACGGCCCGCATTCGCGCTGGCAAAGCGGGGCCTACATAAAAGGGCTACGGGGTGCCCCCCACGATGACAGGCTCCCGCGAAAGGGTAATATCCGTCGAGCGTCGTGGCGCCCTTTCGTGGAACGAGAGCGGAGGATTCCGGCGGGCTTTGGCCTCTTGATCGTCGCGCTCCTCGCCATCCTGATTGGCGGAATCCTGCTCCTCGACGTGGACTACGACATCCTCCCGTTCTTGGACACCAGCGCCCTCGCGAGCGCCCGGATCCTCCTCCTCGTGATCACCGTGGTCGCCGTCGTATGGGTGGCGATGTGGGTCCTCGGGCGGCTCTTCCAGCGGGTCGCCATCGCCCGCGTGCGAAGCTACGGCCAGGTCCGCTCCATATGGAAGCTCGCGAGCTACGCCGTCTGGGCGGTGGTCCTCCTGGTCCTCGTCCTGGGTCTCCTGGGGGACGTGACCTCGACGGCCCTCAGCGTGGGGCTCATCGGCGCAGCCCTGGCCTTCGTGCT
>CAYFXO010000047.1:0-11915 GCA_964347125.1 uncultured Methanomassiliicoccales archaeon
TGGCCCGGGCGGTGAACTCGCCCAGGGAGCTCGTGATGCTCGCGGCCTTGTCGTCCAGGACCTCGATTTGGCGGAGGAGCTCCTGCCGCCGGTCCGTCCGGCCCATGGCCGGGAGGGGGGAGGCGTCCTCCAGGGGTCCCGGTTCCATGCGCCCGAGGGCCGCGGGGGGAGGGGTGTCCCACTGAATGGGCTCCTCCGAGGGCGGCAGGGGCAGGGGCTCCAGGCCCGCTTCGCCGTCCGGCGCCGCGGGTCCCCGGCAGGTCCGCTCGTGGAGCGTCCGCCCCCGAGGGGTCTTGAGGACCTTCCCGCAGGTGGCGCAGGTCCGATCGTCCTTGGTCGCCGGGGGCTTGCGGGGCATACGCATCACACGAACGAGGTGAGGCGGGTCTCGACCTCCTTCTTCCAGGCGCGGGCGGTGGATTGCGCCACCTCCGCGCCGCTCTCGGGGCGGACGTGGTCCTCGATGACCTTTTCCACGAACCGCATCCAGTCGTCCCGCTCCATGTAGGGCGGGGAGGTTCCGATCTCGTTGAGGGTCACCGTGACGATCTCGTCCGCCACGCCGACGCCCATGGCCTCGGCGACCTGCTCCTTCAGGTACTCGAGGATCTCCATGTTGCGCTTGTACTGGCGGGTCTCCTCGAATTTCTCCACAAAGAGGCGGCGGCTGAGGCGGCGCAGCTCCTCCTGCACGGCCTCGCTGTAGCCGGCGACGCCCTCGGGGGTGAGGGGGCGCTGCTGGAAGAGGTGCTGGATGACCAGGCCCACGTTCTGGAGGCGCTCCACCACATCGTCGAGGGAGGCCATGTCCATTCCTTCCGCCCTGAGGAACGCCAGGAACGCGTTCTCGCCCACCCCGGTGATGACGATGGTGCCCGCCTCGTACTGCTGGATGGAGACCTGGAGGTTCTCCCGGGAGAGCTGTCCGCAGATGTGCTCCAGGTTCGCCTTGACCAGGTTCATGAGATAGTATTGGTCCCGGGTGAGCTGCTGGGGGACGTAGGAGGAGAAGATGCGGCCGTCCACCCCCATGAACAGGGTGATGTCCATCCCGTTCTCCACGGCGGCGCGCTCCAGCTCCATCTCGAGGAGGTGCTTGAGGAGGGTGACCGTCTCGGCCCCCATCCGCTTGTCCGTCTTCTCCAGCCTGACGCTCATGGTGGCTCACTGCAACCCGTACGTGTCGAAGATGATCTGGAGGGCTTCCTCCGGGGAGTAGTCGTAGTCCCAGTGGTCCTTCATCGCGGTGATCTTCTGGACCACGTGCTCCGGGGCCTTGATGAACTCCGCCGTCTTCAGGGCCTCATCGAAGACCTCGTCGTAGCTCTTCCCTTCCTCCACGACCATCTCCGCGGACGAGGCCCGGACGACGATGCCGACGCCGCGGATGAACATGTACGGGTAGACCCCCTCCCCGTGGTGGGTCCCCCGCATCTTCAGGACCTTCAGGGTGCGGTTGAAGGCGCCGCCGATGGGGTAGTACTCCAGGTGCACCGCCCCGTCCGCCAGGTAGAGGGGCAGGAGGACGTCCTCCCCCACGGTGACCCCGGGCTGGGCGTGCTCCTCCACCGTCGCCAGGACGGCGCCGAGCTTCTTCACCGTCTCGAAGAGCTTGCTGACGAGCTCCCGCTGCTCCAGCTTGTCCGGGGAGGCCCAGATGAGGGGGGTCATGGGGTCCACGACGACCCGCGTGCGGATGTCGAAGTCCGCCCGGGCCTTGACGAGCTGGGGCAGCTGGTCGTCCACCATCTTCTTGAAGTTCTGCCCCTTCAAGTGGATGAAGAAGAGCTCCTTGTCGTGGTGGCGCTTCATGGGGAACCCCATGATCTCGCCCTCTCGGATGATCTGCTCCGGGGGCTCCTCCAGGGTGATGTACAGCCCCTGCTCCCCTTCCTCGATGCCCCGCATGAGGAACTGCATCGCGAAGGTGCTCTTTCCCGTCCCGCTGGACCCGACGACGACGAGGGCCGTGTTCTCGCGGAGACCCCCGTCGACGAGCTGGTCCAGGCCGAAGATTCCAGTGGGGAATCGCTCTGTCATGGTTCCCACCTCGAGGTTCGCTGGCCGCACTGTTGTGAGTCGGTCCGGCGGGGCGTCCCGTCGGCGCCGACCGTGAGCGAGCCTCGACTCCGGCTGATATATGCGTTTCTTTCCCAGTTCTCTCCCGTGATAATATGGTGCGAAGGGTAAAGGCGGGGTCCACCCAGGAAGGACCGGCGAACTATGGTCTCCTCTGGAAACCCCGAAACCGGCCCCCCGCGCGATGAGGAGGACGTTGCGCCGGCGGAGGAGGCCCCCGCGATCCCCGGGCGTTACCGGCGGCAGCGGATCGCCGTCTGGAGGGACGAGATCCTCGACGCCACGGAGCTGGAGCGGGACGGGGTGCGGGTCTACTACGGGTACACGTACAAGGCCCGGGCCGGGGAGGCGTGGATCCCCCTCCTGCGGTGGGACAACGCCAACGGCTACCCCCACGTGGACCGGTACGATGCGAACGGGGTCGTGGTGGAGAGCGTGCCCACCGGGGAAGTGCGCCTCGCGGAGGTCCTGACGGCGGTCCTCCGGAACCGCCGGGAACTCCTTCACCGCCCCGCGGAGGAGCTGTGAGGCCATGCGGGTGGACCTGCGGATGGTCACGGAGGACCCGAGGCCCCCCGGAGAGGTCGAGCGCCTGCGGGCGGTCTACGGGACCTTCGAGCGCCTCTGGCGGCGCGTGCGGGTCCAGGGGTGCGCCGACCCGGATGCGGTGGACGACCTGGAGCTCTGGACGGCCCTCCGGGGGGAGGGGTGCACCGTCGAGCGGGTCCTCACGTACCGCTCCTCCCGGATCTTTGGGGACCTCACCCCCCGGCGGATGGACCTCCTACACCGGCTCACTTCCACGGAGTACGCGTCCATCCGGAGCCTGGCGGACGACTGCGGGCGGGACTACAAGAACGTCTACGAGGACCTGGTCGCGCTGGAGCGGTGGGGGCTCGTGGACATGACGCGCACCGGCCGGAGCGTCCGACCCACGACGCGGATCTCGGAGCTACGAGTCCGGCTGGAGTGACTCAGAGTTTCTTCTTCAGGTCCTCGATGCGCCGCGCCAGGTCGTGGCCGTGGGTGGCCACCGCGACCTCCCCCCGGGTCTTTTCCAGGAGGCTCCGGGCGATGTCCTGCTTGCGCTTGATGGGGACGAGGGCGTGGGGGTAGTCGAACCGCATGAGGATGTCGTAGATGGCCTCCATGTGCACCAGGTAGTCCCCCGCCGCCACCACGTTGCCGGCCCGGAGGGACTCCAGGGTGAGCCGCCGCAGTTCCCCGACGGCGTCGCCGAGGCCCATGAGGTAGGAGGTCGGGGAGATCCCCAGGTCCCTCGGGGTGGGCAGGGGGTCGCCCTCCACGATGCTCGTGGTGATCCAGGCCTCCGCGAGTTCCTGGAAGGCGCTCTCCACGAGGCCGGAGTGGAGGAGCTCCGGGTGCTCCAGGAGCAGCCCCGCGAGGCGGCCCGCCTCCGACTTGGCGTCGTTCAGGAGGGTGGCCGTCTCCTTCCCCCGGTGGAGCGCGGTGACGGCGGCGCCGGAGAGGCGGGTGACGACCCGGGCGGACTTGATGGCGAGCTCGCGGACGGCGTCCGCCTCGTCCAGGGACTCCTCGATCTCCGCCGCGATGCGGTCCAGGTTCTGCATCCGCTGTCCCAACCCGGGGGGCTTATTTCTTCTTTTGGCCGGTGCGGCGGAGGGCGTCCATCCGGGCGGTGTACGTCGCCAGGAGCTCCCTCCTCCCGATGTCGTGGCGGACGAAGACGTTCCCGGAGATCGCCTTGGTGGCCTCGTCGGCGATGGCCTCCGCCTCCTCCAGGTCCTCCGCGATGCCCACGAGGCCGACGCTCCTCGAGGTCGTGGTGACGACCTTCCCGTTCATCTCGTCCACGGAGGCGTAGTAGAGGCGGGCGCCGGCCTTCGCGATGCGGCCTTCGTCCACGGCGAGGACCTCCCCCGCCTGGGGCTTCGTGCCGTACCCCACGGGGACGACGTACTTGCAGACGGTGGCCTCCGGACGGAACTTCAGGTGGGCGGGGAGGGACTCTGCCGTGATGCTCGCGCAGACCTCCGCGAAGTCCGCCTCCAAGATCGGGAGGACGTTCATGGCCTCCGGGTCCCCGAAGCGGGCGTTGAACTCCAGCACCCTGGGGCCGTCCGCGGTGAGGGTGAACCCGCCGTAGAGGACTCCCTGGTACGGGGTGCCCTCCTCCCGGAGGGCGTTCACCGTGCGCTGCAGGATGCCCACGGCCGCCTCCCGCTCGTCGGGATGGAGGAACGGGAGGGACCCGTCCTCCAGGGAGAAGGAGCCCATCCCGCCGGTGTTCGGCCCCTCGTCCCCCTCGAAGGCCCGCTTGTGGTCCCGCACGAGGGGCATAGGGACGATCTTCCGCCCGTCGCTGAACGCCTGGAGGGAGAACTCCTCGCCGACGACCCGCTCCTCCAGGAGTAATCGGGACTGGCCGCCGATGCGCTTCTCCAGGACCTCCGCGCAGTAGCGGAGGACCTCCTCGTCCGTGCCCAGGTGCTCCCCCTGGACCTTGACCCCCTTTCCCCCGGTGAGCCCGATGGGCTTCACGACGACCTCGCCGTCGTGGTCGCTCAGGAACGACTGGATGTCCGCCAGCTCCTCGAAGGCCCAGTAGTCGATGAGGCCCGGAATGTGGTGGCGCCGCATCAGGTCCCGGGCGAACTCCTTGGACAGCTCGATCTGGGCGGCGGCCTCGGAGGGGCCGACGGTGGGGATGCCGGACGCCTCCAGGGAGTCCACGATCCCCACGCCCAGGGGGGCCTCCGGCCCGATGACGGCCATCTCGGCGCCCCGGGCGGTGGCCCACTCCACGACTCGGCCCACGTGCCGCTCGTCCTCCAGGAGGACGTCTTTGGCGTCGCGGGCGATGCCGGGGTTCCGGTTCTTCATCACCGCCAGGACGTCGGCCCCGGACGCCCGGAGGGCCTCCACGATGACGTGCTCCCGTGCGCCGCCACCCACCGTGAGAACCTTCACGCCAACACCCCCGACCGGGAAGGGGGAGGGCCGTTAAAAAGGCTCATTTCCCCTGGGCGGCCTTCGCGGCCTCGACGGTGTTCTTGAGGAGCATCGCGATGGTCATGGGGCCCACGCCCCCTGGGACCGGTGTGATGGCGCTGGCCACCTCCAGGGCCTCGTCGTAGACCACGTCCCCCACGATGCGGTAGCCGCTGCGGGTCGTGGAGTCCGGGACCTGGTTCAGGCCCACGTCCACGACGACGGCGCCGGGGCGGATCATGTCCCCCGTGACGAGGCCGGGGACGCCCGCGGCGACCACCAGGATTTCCCCGGTGCGGGTGAAGGCGCCGGGGTCGGGGGTCCCCGTGTGACAGACGGTCACCGTCGCATTGGCGCCCTCCGCCTTCTGCATCAGGAGGGCGGCCAGGGGCTTGCCGACGATGTTGCTCCGCCCCAGGACCACGACGTGCTTCCCTTCCGGCGAGTGGCCCGAGCGGGTGAGGAGCTCCAGGACGGCGGCGGGGGTGGCTGGGACGAACCGGGGCGCCCCCATCAGGAGGTGGCCCATGTTCATGGGGTGGACGCCGTCCACGTCCTTCATGGGGTCCATCTGGAGGACCACCGTCTCCTCGGAGAGGGGCTTCGGCAGCGGGAACTGGACGAGGATGCCGTGGGTGCCGCGGTCCTGGTTGAGGGCCTCCACCTCCAGCAGGAGGTCCTCCTCGTCCACGTCCGCGGGGAACCGCCGCACCTCGGAGCGGATGCCCAGGGCTTCGCAGGCCTTCCCTTTCATCCGGACGTAGACCTCGCTCCCCGGGTCGTCCCCCACGAACACCGTGGCGAGGCTCGGGGTGGTCCCCGCCCGCTGGAGCGCCTCGACCTCCTCCCGCAGGCCCTCCTTCACGTCCCCGGCGAGGGCTTTCCCGTCGATGACCTCGGCGTGCATCGTCTCCCGCCGCCCCGTACGGAGGCGTGCCTCATTAGGCTTTGGAGGCTCTGGGGGTTGGAGAGAACGCTTAAATGGGACGGGTCGGGTTGCGGCCCCAGGTAGCATGCCCGACTGCGAGTACTGCGGGATGGGATTGGAGGCGGGCTCCGAGCGCTACGTGGAGAAGGCGGTGGAGATGGACCTCCTGAGCATGCTTCACGTCGCCTGTCCCGAGTGTGCGACGGCGTTCGACACAGTCTACCAGGTGGGGTGAAATGGCGGAAATCACGATCTACACGACGCCCACATGCCCCTATTGCCAGATGGCCAAGAGCTTCATGACGGAGCGCGGCGTGGAGTACGAGGAAGTGGACGTCACGAAGGACCGGGACGCGCTGATGAAGATGCAGCAGATCAGCGGCCAGATGGGGGTCCCGGTCATCACCGACGGCGACCAGGTCATCGTCGGGTTCAACCGACCCGCCCTGGAGCAGATGATCGCGGGCTAGGGCCGGGCGCGGGTTCTGAGAGCGGGCTGTTGTGGGGGAGCGGAGCGGCTGCTCGGGAGCGGCCCATACGTCGACGTAGTGAGAGAAAAAGCGTGGTTGAACGGGTGTAGGGTAAAGGAGGGGGGAGATTGCCCATCCAACACACGCCATTCTCGATTATGAGAACAATCCTATATAACCCTTCACCAACACCCATGAAGGGGGTACTGGCTCGGCGAGATTCCTGAGCCCCATGCGGGGCTGGCCGTCGGGCAAGAAACGCAGAAAAGCGTGGCCCGCGTACCTCCCGTGTGCCTTTCCCCCTGCGGGCGGGGAGGCGTCCAACCGCGGGAAGGTCATGCACGATGCGGTAGTGGTCGGCGCGGGGCCCGGGGGGTCCATGGCGGCCCGGACCCTGGCCCAGGCGGGCTTCGACGTCCAGATCGTCGACAAGAAGCGGGTCGTGGGGGAGCCCATCCAGTGCGCGGAGGGCATGAGCCAGCACGCCTTCGACCTCAACGGCCTGGAGACGGACCCCTCGTGGATCCTCACCCGGATCAAAGGCGCCATCTGCGTCCCCCCGAACGGCCACCGGTTCTACATCACGCGGGACCCAGGGTACGCCATAGACCGGGCCCGATTCGACCGGTGGCTGGCACAGGAGGCGGTGGACCGGGGGGCGCGTTTGGCGGTGAACACCCGCATCCAGGAGGTTCGGCGTCGCGACGACGGATGGGTGGCCTTCGACGCCAAAGGGGGAGAGCACCGGGGCAGGGTCCTCGTGGCGGCTGACGGCCCCACCTCTGCCATCGCCACCCGTCTGGGGCTCCTCCTGGAGAAGGATTTCATCCAGGGCTACCAGTACAAATTCCCCGCGGCGGGCGTCCCCTTCGAGGACACCGACCACTTCTACCTCTACGTGGCGGGGCGATATCGCGGCGGGTACGCGTTCGTCTTCCCCCGAGGGGACCAGTTCAACGTCGGCGTGGGGGGGCACGTCCCCGCCAGCCTCATCCTGGGGGACTTCTGCCGGCGGATGGGCTTCGACGTGGCGGCGCGCACGGAGATCAACGCCGGGATCATCCCCCATGACTACCGCCTCGCGGCCTACTCGAGGGACGGCGTCGTCGTCGTGGGGGACGCGGCGGGCGTCACGAACCCTATCAACGGGGGCGGCATCCACCCCGCCCTGTACAGCGGGCGGGTGGCCGGGGAGGCGGCGGTGCGGGCGCTGGAAGCCGAGGACCTCTCCCGCCTGGCGGAGTACGACCGGGTCCTCCGGGATTCCCCGTACCTGGATCCCCTCCTCTGGGAGATGGCGCGACGGGTGCGGACCTGGGAGGATGAGGACTTCGACTTCTTGGCGGACGCGATTGATGGGGGCGAAATCACGGCCCTCTCGTACCTCCGCGGGCTGTGGAAATCCCTGCGGCGGCCCCGGTTCCTCGCCCGCGGGCGGGAGTTCCTCCGCGTGAAGCGGTGCGTGGACCTGTCCGTGGTCTACGGGTGGTGAGCCGCGGCGGGGCCTCGGTATCGGGCCGGATACTCACGGTGAACCGATTAAATATATCTCCGTCCGAGAGAACGGCCGTGGACTCCCTACAGCACTTCGAGAACCAGGTGGGCGTCTTCCGGGTCCTCCTCTTTCTGTACGAGAACCGCGACAGAGACTCCATGGTCACGGAGATCATGCGCGGCTCGGGGGTCAACCAGGCGCCGATGTACCGGTCCCTGAACCTCCTGCAGCGATACGGGGCCGTGACGAAGGAGCGACGGCGGGGCTTCCCCCCGCGCTCGCTGTACCGGCTGACCCGCCAGGGAGAGAAGCTGGCGGAGAGCGTCCTCGAGCTCAAGCGGAGGCTAGAGCGGCTCCCCATCCAGCTGGAGGCGTAGCCGCCGGGGGCGGCGGCGTCTTTCTACCCGGTTGGAAAGGGTTATTATCGGCACCCGCCATGGGTCGGGAAATCCCGCGCCTCCTGATGCGGTCGTCGGAGGAGAGGATGCCGTGCCGCGCAGTCACCTGGAGTCTGTCCTGCTCTCGGGCACCTTCGCCGTCACCGTGGAGGTGGCGGCCTCCGCCTCCGCCCTGCCCGGGCCCATGGTGGAGCGGGCCCGCCAGCTCGCCTCCTATGGGGACGCGTTCAACGTGACGGACAACCAGATGGCCAAGGTGAAGATGTCGAGCCTGGGGATGGCCGCCCTCTGCCTCCAGGCGGGGGTGGAGCCCGTGATGCAGCTCACGACCCGGGACCGGAACCGCATCGCGCTTCAGTCCGACCTCCTGGCCGCCCACGCCCTCGGCGTCCGGAACGTGCTGTGCCTGGGGGGCGACCCGCCCAAGCTGGGGAACGAGCGGGAGGCCATGGAGGTGAACGACATCTCCTCCGTGGACCAGATCCGGGCCTACCGCGGGATGCGGGACGAAGGGCGGCTGCTGGGGGGCGGGGAGATCCCCTCCCGCCCGGAGGTCTTCATCGGCGGCACCTGCACGCCCTTCGGCGGGTCCTTCGATGTCGCCCTGCGGATCCTCCGCGAGAAGGTGGATGCGGGGGCGGACTTCATCCAGACCCAGGCCGTCTACGACCTGGAAGGGGTGGAGGCGTTCATGGAGATGGTGCGGGAGGACGGGGCACACGAGGCCGCCAAGATCCTCTTCGGCGTCATCCCGGTCCGCTCGCTGAAGATGGCCCGGTACCTGGACGAGCGGGTGCCCGGGATCCGGATTCCCGAGCCCTTGATGGAGCGGTTCGAGGGGGCGGAGGACGTGGCGGCGGAGGGGGTATCCGTGGCGGTGGAGGCCCTGGAGGCCTTGCAGGAGTGCCGGGGCGTGGCGGGGGCCCACCTGATGCCCGTCGGGTCCGAGGAGGCCGTGGGGGACATCCTCGAGGGGGCGGGGCTCCTCCCCAGGCCAGGCAAGTAAAGCTTATCCGAACTCGGACCATAATGGGGTGGTAATAGCGATGGTCTCCGTGAGGAGAGCGCTCCTCAGCGTCCACGACAAGACGGGGCTCGAGGGGTTGGCTCGGGGTCTGACGGAGGCCGGGGTCCAACTCATCGCCACGGGGGGGACCGCCCGATTCTTGGAGGAGGCGGGAATCGAGGCCACGCCCGCGTCCGCCCTCACGGGGTTCGACCAGTGGCTGGGCGGGCGGGTGAAGACCCTCCACCCGAAGATCCAGGCGGCCATCCTGGCCCGCCGGGAGCCGGGGCACCTGAAGGAGCTGGAGGACCTGGGCGTCGACCCCATCGACCTCGTGGTGGTGAACCTGTACCCCTTCGAGGCGGTGGCGGCGAACCCGGGGGCGTCGCCGGAGGAGGTGCTGGAGAACATCGACATCGGCGGGGTGACCCTCATCCGGTCCGCCGCGAAGAACGCCCGAGACGTCGCGGTCCTCGTGTCCCCCTCCCAGTACGAGGGCTTCCTCCAGGAGCTGTCGGAGACCGGGGAGGTGTCCCCGGGAACCTGCGAGGCGCTGGCGGGGACCGCCTTCGCCCGCACCGCCGCCTACGAGGCGGCCATCGCCCGCCACCTGGGGCCCACGGGGACGTTCCCCGAGCGGCTCAGCCTCGCCTTCGAGAAGGTGGCAGACCTGCGGTACGGGGAGAACCCCCACCAGAAGGGGGCGGCGTACTTGGACCCGATGGCCACGGGGGGCGTCATCCGCGCGGAGCAACTCCACGGCAAGCGGCTCTCCTACAACAACCTCCTAGACCTGGAGGGGGGGCTCGCCCTCATCGCGGAGTTCGAGCGGCCCACGGCGGCGGTGATTAAGCACGTCAACCCCAGCGGCTGCGCCTCGGCGGACGAGATCGCGGAGGCCTACCGCCTCGCCCTGGAGTGCGACCCCATGTCCGCCTACGGGGGCGTCGTCGCGCTGAACCGGACCCTGGACGCGGCCACCGCGGACGCCATGAAGAAGGTGTTCGTGGAGGCGGTCATCGCCCCCGACTACGAGCCGGAGGCCGTGGAGCGATTGCGGAAGAAGAAGAACCTACGGATCATGCGGATGGCGGGTCCGGCGCGGCGCGCGGCGGAGTGGTCCATGCACAAAATCCACGGCGGCCTCCTGGTCCAGACCGCGAACGACGTGGAGGTGACGCGGGACCAGCTGAAGGTGGTCACGGAGCGGGCGCCCACGGAGGACGAGATCGAGGGTATGCTCTTCGCCGTGAAGGTCCTGCGGCACGTGAAGTCCAACTCCATCATCCTGGTGAAGGGGGAGCGCACCGTGGGCATCGGGGCGGGCCAGATGAGCCGGGTGGACGCCTCGATGCTGGCGGGGAGCAAGGCGAAGGAGGAGGCGGCGGGGAGCGTCCTGGCCTCCGATGCCTTCTTCCCGTTCCGGGACGGCGTGGACGAGGCGGCGAAGGTCGGGGTGAGCGCCGTCATCCAGCCGGGGGGCTCCATCCGGGACGAGGAGGTCATCGCGGCGGCGGACGAGCACGGGATGGCGATGGTGTTTTCCGGCGTCCGGATGTTCACGCACTGAGGTGAGGGGAAATGGGGAGGCTGCGGGTGGCGGTGATGGCGTCGGGGCGGGGGAGCGACTTCCAATCCCTCATCGACGCCGTGGAGGCGGGGGAGCTGGACGCGGAGCTGGCCCTCCTCGTGTGCAACAGCGAGGACGCCCTGGCGATCGAGCGGGCGAAGAAGCATGGGGTGCCGTGGGTGTACATCGACCACCGGGGGAAGGAGCGGGAGGCCTTCGACCGGGAGGTGGCCGCGGTCCTCAAGGAGAACGAGATCGACCTCATCGTCCTCGCGGGCTTCATGCGGATCCTCTCCCCCTGGTTCGTCCGGGAGTTCAAGCACCGGATCATCAACATCCACCCGTCCCTGTTGCCCTCGTTCCCCGGCGCCCACGGGCACCGGGACGCCCTGGAGTGGGGCGTGAAGGTGAGCGGCTGCACGATCCACTTCGTGGACGAGGAGACGGACCACGGCCCCATCATCATCCAGAAGGCGGTGGAGGTCCGAGAGGACGACACGGAGGACGCCCTCTCCGAGCGGATCCTGGAGTGGGAGCACCGCCTGCTGCCGAAGGCCGTGCAGCTCTACGCCGAGGGGCGGCTGCAGATCGAGGGGCGGCGGGTCCGCGTGAAGGGCCCCGAGGGCGCCTCGGAGTAGCGGCCTGGCGGGTCGTTCGAAGGGGCGGAAAAAAAGGGGCCGTCCAGATTCGCTGGAACGGCCTCGTTGTGGAGGGATGCTTTATCGCAGAAGCGTGTAGGCAGGGGTCGCTATATAACGATTGCCGGCCTCCCCTCCAGGGAATCGAAGGTTCGCTGGAAGGATTCGAGGGGACTGAGGAAGGTTGCATCGACCGTCCAAGACTCCCCGGCGCCGCATCGGAGCCCAGGGGCTCCGCCCGACGCCTGGCCCCAGTATTCAGAATGGGTGCGGGACTGCCCTCGCCGCTCGCGGGGGGACCTCTCCCAGAATCCGCGGCTATTCCTCGACGACCTCGCCGATGGCGCTTCGCCGGAAC
>CAYFXO010000048.1:0-11821 GCA_964347125.1 uncultured Methanomassiliicoccales archaeon
GCCGAGCGCCCGGAAGACGCCGCCGGTTCGGTCGTCGTCCCGTCCCTGGAGGGGTCCTACGCCTTCGTCACCCTCACGTCCGGCGAGAAGGACAAGATCGTCGCGGTCCGCCAGGAGACGCCCCTCATCGTGGGCCTCGGCACGGAGGAGAACTTCCTCGCTTCCGACGTCCCCGCCCTCCTGAAGGAGACGAACCGGGTCCTGGAAATCCACGACGGGGAGATGGTCGTGGTGACACCTGGCGGGGTGACGCTGACCACGGTGGGCGGCGAGGCGGTGGACCGCGACCCGAAGGAGATCGAGTGGACTGTGGAAGACGCGGAGAAGGGCGGGTTCCCCCACTTCATGTTGAAGGAGATCTTCGAGACCCCCGAGGCCGTCCGGAGCACCCTCCTGGGGCGCATAGATGACGGGGACATCGATGCCGCCACGCAGAACCACTTCGACACGGTGAAGCTCGTGGCGTGCGGCACGTCCTTCCATGCGGGGCTGGCGGGGAAGTACATCTTCGAGGAGCTAGCGAAGACCCCGTGCACCGCGGAACTCGCCTCGGAGTACCGCTACTCCAGCCCGGCCCTGGAGCGCCCGCTGGTCGTGCTCATCTCGCAGAGTGGGGAGACCCTGGACACCATCGGGGCCGCCCGGGAGGCCCGACGGCGGGGGCGCCGGTCGCTGGCCATTAGCAACTACATGGGCTCGTCTCTGACGCGGGAGGTGGACGCCACGATCTACACCCGCGCGGGCATCGAGATCGGCGTTGCCGCGTCCAAGACCTTCATGACCCAGCTCGTCGCCCTGTACCTCATGGCCATTAGCCTGGGGCTGCGCCGTGGCGCCATCACCCACGACATGGCCCGGCACCTTCGAGAGGAGCTCCGGGCGACTCCGCGGGCAATCCAGCGTGTCCTGGATGGCGCGCCCAAAATCCGCGAAATCGCGGAGAAGTACGCGGGGGCCAAGGACATGTTCTTCCTGGGCCGCCACATCCACTACCCCATTGCCCTGGAGGGGGCCCTCAAGATGAAGGAAATCAGCTACATCCACGCGGAGGGCTACCCCGCGGGGGAGCTGAAGCACGGCCCCCTGGCCCTCCTCACGAAGGACACCCCCGTGGTGGCGGTGGTGGTCCCCGACCACACGTACGACAAGATGCTCTCCAACGTGCGGGAGGTGAGCGCCCGGGGGTCCCCCGTCGTGGCCGTCGGGTTCGAGGGCGACCGGGAGCTGGGGAAGTACGTGGACGACGTCCTCACGGTGCCGGAGGTGGAGCCCCTCCTCGCCCCCCTGCCCGTGTCCGTGGCGCTCCAGCTCCTGGCGTACTACGCGGCGGACGCCCTGGGCCAGTCCATCGACAAGCCCCGCCACCTGGCGAAGAGCGTCACCGTGGAGTAGCCGCGTTCTCCCCGCTGGTCCCCGCGAGGAAGAGGGCCGCGAGGATTAGGAGGCCGCCGAACGACTCCACGAGGCCGAAGGACTCGCCGAGGAACACCACCGCGAGGAGGACGCCCGTGAGGACCTCGACGAACAGCAGGACGGAGGCCACGGTGGCGGTGGTCCCCCGCAACCCGAGGATCCATAGGAAGAGGGCGAAGGCGCTGCAGACGACGCTCAGGTAGACCACCGCGAGCCAGTACTCGCCTGCCAAGGCCACAGGGAGAGTGGAGACGGCGAAGAGGGGGAGCGTGAGGACCGCCGTCCAGCCCAAGACGCCCACGGTGAGGGTGGTGAGGTCCAGCCCCCGGTCCAGGTACCGCTTCGTGAGGACGATGTAGACGGCCCAGGCGAGGCCGCCGAGCAGGATGAAGAGGTCCCCCAGGGCCTCCTCCCCCGCCAGGGCGGCGGGGTCGAGGCGGGTGGTGAGGAGGGTGATGCCCAGAAGGCCGGCCACGACCCCGGAGACCTTCGCGGCCCCCAGCCGCTCCCGCAGGAGGAAGACGGACATCACCGCCACGAACACGACGTTGATGTTCACCAGGAGCGCCCCCTTCGACGCCGTGCTCAGGGCGATTCCGACGTGCTGGAGGAGGAAGCCCAGGGCGTTGCTCAGGGACAAGAGGACGGGGGGCTTCGAGAGGTACGTCTCCCGCGTGAGGGTGCCGAGGGCGGCGGCGATGAGGAGGGAGGCGGCCGCGGCGAGGAGGAGCCGGAGGGGCGTGAGGAAGATGGGGTCCATCACGTCCGTGACGACCTCCATGAGGGGGAAGGACGTGCCCCAGACCACGCTCGCCGCGATGACGAAGGCGTGGGCGGTGCGGCGCGACCCCCCTCGGGGCGAATCGTCTTCCACGGAGACCGTCCCGCCGGGGAGCCCCCACAAAGGTAAAAAGGACTCCCTATGATGGCCCGGCCCGTGATCGAGCGGCCCCGGGGGACCCACGACTACCCCCCCGAGATCATGGCGAAGCGCCACTTCGTGGAGACCCGGTTCCGCGACACCGCGAGCCGCTTCGGTTACGGCGAGGTCGCCACCCCCATCTTCGAGTCCGCGGAGCTCTTCATCAAGCGGTCCGGGCCGGCGATCATCGAAGAGATGTATGAGTTCAAAGACAAGGGGGGGCGTTCCATCGCCCTCCGCCCGGAGGTCACCGCCTCCGTCATACGGTTCTACGTGAACGAGATGAGCGCGCGGCCGAAGCCCCTGAAGCTCTACTACTTCGGCCCCTGCTTCCGCTACGACAAGCCCCAGGCGGGGCGGTACCGCGAGTTCTACCACTTCGGGGCAGAGCTCGTCGGCGGCGGGCCCCTGGAGGCCGACGCGGAGACCGTCGCCCTCGCCGCGGCGTGCATCCGCGCCACGGGCCTGCAGCGGTTCACCCTCCGAATCGGCCACGTGGGGGTTCTCCGGGACCTGCTTCCGTACGACCGGGAGGACCAGGCGAGGCTCCTCCACCTGCTGGACAAGCGGGAGTACGAGGCCTTCCAGGCGGAGATGGCCGCCCGGGGCGACGGGGAGCGGGGCGAGCGGGTGGTCCGCATCGCCACCTTGCGCGGGGACGAGGGCGTGCTGGAGGAAGGGCTGGACGCGGCGGGGGAGGAGGAGCGGGCCTCCTTGGAATACCTCCGCGACCTGGGCGCGCGGCTCCGGGGCTACGGCCTCGAGGCCTTCCAGTACGACCTGGGCGTCGTCCGGGGCCTGGACTACTACACGGGGATGGTCTTCGAGCTGGACTACCCAGGCCTCGGGGCGGAGAAGCAGATCTGCGGCGGCGGGTCCTACACCCTCGCAGAGGTCTTGGGCGGCCAGCCCATCTTCACCACCGGCTTCGCCATCGGGTTCGACCGCGTCGTCCTGGCGCTGGACGAAGAAGGGGTGAAGGTCCCGGAGAGCCGGGTGCGGGCCTACGTCATCCCGATCGGGGAGCCCATGCGGTCACCTGCGTTGGAGATACTCCAGCTTCTGCGAAATGCTGGGATAGCAGCGGACATCGACCTCATCGGCCGTGGGCCCTCGAAGAACCTGGACCACGCGAACGCACTCGGCGCCGCGGTCGCCGTGCTCGTTGGCGAGCGGGAGTGGAAGACGGGTCAGGTGGCCGTAAAGGACCTCGCCAGCGGAGAACAGCGCGACGTGGCAGTGGGAGACCTCGTCGAGGGGTTGGCCTAGGTGTCAATCCGCGTGGCGGATACTCGCCCTCGCCGCCAGCTCCGCTTCAAATCTTCCCATCGTGTTCTGAGCGATGGAATGAACCCGGCGGGTTCCCGCCTACCGGCCTCCCCTCGTTGCATGGAGTCTCTGGAGGTTATCACTTCGGCGGGGGAGGCGGCGGGGGCGCCCTTTCCCGCGGGATCGCCGAGGCGTCCACCCCCGTGTGGAGGGTGAGCCGCGGCCGCACCCGGCACATCTCCATCTTCCGCGTCTTGTCATCGAAGAGGACCGCGAGCCCCCGCCGGAACTCCATCGTCGACACGAGGGTCTGGATGTCCCGCTTCCCGGTCATGAAGGACTGCTTCGCCTTCCCCAGGGCGTCGATGTCGTCCTGGGAGGTGACGTTGTGGGCGATGATCAGGTCCGCCTGGCGGATGGCGGACTCGTGGAGGGCGGAGGGCTCCTGAGTAGCCAGGATGAGAGAGAGGCCCGGATGGCGACCCAGCTTAATCCAGTCCACGAGGACGTCCGTTGCGAGGGTCTTCTCGTAGGCCGGCAGGAAGAGGTGGGCCTCGTCGATGAGCATGTAGACCAGGGGGTGCTCCAGGGCGATGTCCTTCGCCACCTCGTCGGCGATGAGCCCCGCCTCGGACTGCATCTCCAGGGTGGTGTACAGCGTGCGCTCCTGGAGGAGGCGACGGCCGAGGATCGCGACGAGGAGGTTGCGGACGTCGAAGCCGCTGAGGCGGCCGAGGTAGGAGATGTCCAGGACGCTGAGCTGCCCGCCCTTGACGATATCCCGGTAGGGGGTGCCCTCCTTGCCGAAGACCTTCAGGCCCTCCATCAGACCGAAGAGGCTGCGGAGAGAGGCGTTCGTGGCCTCATCTCGGCTCTGGCGCTCGATTTGCTCGTAGATCTCTCGGTATCCGAAGGGCTCGCCGCGGCGCTGCAGCGCGTCGATGACCTGGGTGAGGAGGACGCCCGCGGGCTCCGTGGGGGCCAGGTCGAAGACCGTGAGCCAATCCGAGGGGGAGACATCCGCGAGGGGGAGCTTCAGGACGTCGTCGTAGTGCACGTCGTGCCCGCCGGCCTCCAGGGCGTCTATGCTGAGGCGGGGGAGGAAGATGCGCACGTAGTCCTCGAGGCCCCGGGGGGCGGCGTCCCAGAAGTCCGCCATGCGGGAGACCTCCCCGTCATTCGTGTTCGCCCGCTTCAGGCTATGGAACACGGACATGGTGTCGATGGACAGGACGGCGATGCGCTTCCGGTACTCTTCCTCCAGCAGGGCGAAGCCCTCCATGAGGACGCCCAGGGTGTAGGACTTCCCCGTGCCCCGCTTGCCCACCACGAGGATTTCGTGGGGGGAGGTGATGTCGAGGTAGACGGAGCCCACCTCCTCGTACCGCCCTCCCGGGTAGGAGACGACCTTGCCCAGGAACGCCGTCCCCGCCTTCCCGTGGCGCTTCACCAGGGGCGGGTCACGACCGAGGATTTCCTCACGGGCCACGTGCGTCGCGATTCGTGGGAGTCGATAAAACCGTTTGGGGGGCTTCAGAGGCCGGCGATGCCGATCTGCCCGCCCACCGCGGCGAGGGTGAACACGACCAGCGCCACCGGAATCGACTGCCCCATGAGGTACTTCCGCTCGATCCAGTCCTCCCCGTGCTGGATGCCCGCCACGAAGTAGATCACGATGAGGACGGTGAAGAGGAGGTAGAGGCCCACAATCAGGATGAACACGGGCGTCGGAATCATCTCGACCCGCGGGCCCCCCGCCAACCCGCCGAAGGTCTCCGCCAGGAGCACGTAGAGGGCGGCGGTGATCCCCATGACGATGGGGGCGAAGAGCAGCCCCGTGGCCCGGATGCTCTCCACGGACGTGGACAGCTGGGTCCGGATGTTGTGCTCGATGCGCTTCATGTCCTTCAGGTAGTTCGAGATCCCCACGATGGTCTGGCCCGCGGTGACGGGGTCTTTCTTGCTGACCTCCACCACGGCCTTCATGGAGGCCCGGATGGTCCGCGACGGGAGCGCCGCGATCAACCCGCCCTCGCCGAAGAGGGCCTCCTCCAGGGTGTTGCGGGTGAGCTGCAGCTGGAAGGAGATGCGCTCGAAGAGCTCCGCGATCTTCGTCCCCCTCATGCTGTCCGCCGTCATGCGGAACGCCCGCTCCGGCGGGTTGCCCTCCGCGATGCGGGACCCGAGCTGGAAGAGGGCATCAGGGAACTCCTCCTCCATGACGAGGATCTCGTCCCGCCGCCGCTTCTGGGCGGTGGACGTGGCGGAGGCGTACAGGGCCATGGCGAGGCCCACCCCCCAGATGATGGGGAGGGGTCCCAGGAGGCGTTGGGCCGATTGGAGGGCCGTGGGCTGCGCGGGGAAGGGGGAGGGGAGGGTCAGCAGGGACACCACGCCCAGGGCGACCAGGGCCCCGCCGAGGATGAGGGCCGTGGTCAGGATGCCCCGCCGCTGGCGGTGGGTGAGGGCGCTCGGCACATCGGGCGGCGTGGACGTCCCCGGGCGCTTCCCGAGGATGTGGTACGCGTAGGCGAGGGCGGTGAAGGGGAAGACGATGTCCATCATGACCACGATGAGGGCCGTGTTCGGCGGGGCGGGCTCCCCCGGGGGCTCCCCGAGGGTCGTCGCGAAGGAGAGGTCGAAGGACCCCAGGGACAGCATCGGCAGGGTGGCGCCGATGACCATGGGGAGGAGGATGCCCAGGGCGAAGAGGACGGTGGTCGGGGCGGAGAGGGTGGCCACGAACTCCTCGATCTTGCGCGTGGTCCCGCCGAGGATGATGTCGTTCGCCTTGTCCAGGGAACGCTGGCGGCCCTCGTCCGTCCGCTCCAGGGTGGACGCCCGAACGGCGTAGAGGGAGCGTTTGAAGTCGTCGTTCCAGTCCCCCCACTCGAAGGCGAACGCGATGAAGGCCTCCTCGATGGAGGGGTGCTTCCGCATGTAGACGTCCCAGAGGACCTTCTTCAAGCCGCTGGCGATGGGCTCGTCGGCGTTGTCCCCAGCGAAGGCCACCGCGCGGTTCAGGGACGGGGAGAGGCGCATGGACATGGCCATGTAGTTGATGGCCTCCGGGGTGCGGCCCAGGGCCATGACCCGCACGCGGTTCGCCAGGATCTCCGGATAGGATGCCAGGAACGCAAAGACCGCGATGGGGGCGACGACGACGATCGGGAGGACGAACATCGCCCAGGTCAGGAGGGGGATGCGGAACCCCAGGGCGGCGGTCACGGACGTGAAGAGGGCGAAGAGGAACGTCAGGAGGGCGACGGTGCTCGCCGCCAGGACGACCTCGTGGACCTCCAAATCCAGGCCCAGGAAATGGACCGCCTTGTGGAAGGACGGCTGCTCGTGGCGGCGGCGGAGGGTCTCGAACCGCTTCTCTGCGGCCTCGAAAGCCTTCTTCTCCTTCAGGAATTCAGGGTCGCCCTTCTCCGCGGTGAGTGCCAGGTCGTCGAAGCGCTCCTCCAGGGCCTGGAACTCCTTCTTCGCGGCCTGGAAGCGCGCGTCCTTCCTCTGCTGCGCGGCGGCGAGCTTCTCTGGCGTGGGGCCAAATCGGGCGGCGCTCCCCTTCGCGAGGCGGTAGTACCACCGTCCCCAGGGCGGGAGGTCCTCATCCGGCATACCGGGCGGCCCCCTCGAACCACGCCATCCACTCCCGCTCTACGGTGTCATAGTCCACTCGCCCGCCGGAGGCGTGGGCCTCCACGAGGTTCCAGAAGCGGTTGTTCGCCCGCACGACCCACGGGGCCGCGAGGAGGGCGGGGGCGTTCTTGGCCCGGGCGGTCTCCACCATCTTCTCCCGGATGGCGGCCCGGAGGTCGATGTTCCGCAGGGCGTCCTCCATGGACATCCCCCACGAGGCGGCGATCTTCCCGACCTTCTCCGAGGCGTATTTCATGGCGTCCGTCTCAGCGAGGGCGTCGGAGGCGTCCTCGTACACCATCAGGTCCTGGAAGTCCCCGTCCACCCCGCTCTCCTTGAGGACCTCGGCGATCTGCACCACCCGGCGCACCTCCTTCTGCACCCCGCCGGGGCGCGTCACCCCCGCGATGACGACCACGTCGGTGGCCCCGAAGGACTTGGGCGGGATGCCCATGTCGTGGACGACGCGCTCGAAGACGGCCCGGGCGGAGTCCGCGTGGAAGGTCCCCATGACGCTGGAGCCGGCGGTCCCCGCCCGCATCGCCTCGTACAGGGTCCGCGCCTCCTGCCCCCGGACCTCCCCGAGGACGAGGGCGCTCTCGCCGAGGCGGAGGGACACGCGGAGGGCCTCGTCCGCCGTCATCTCGCCCTTCCCGCCGAGGGAGGACTGGACGAACATGGACTGGACCTTGTAGCCCAGGTTCTGCATCGCCAGGGTGGGGAGCTCCAGGGTGTCCTCGATAGTGATGATGCGCTGGCTCTGGGGGAACTCGAGCATCAGCGCGCCCAGGAGGGACGACTTCCCCGCCCCGCGGGAGCCCGCCACGAGGATGGTGCTCCGGCCGTCGATGAGGAACGTGAGGAGGGCCGCGGCGCGGGGCGTGAGGCTGCCGACGTCGATGAGCTTGAGGAGGGTCCACGGGTCCGCGGAGTGGCGGCGGATGGCCATCGCGATTCCCTCGGGGCTCAGGGGCCTCCCGATCACCGTGACGCGGGAGTCGTACGCCTCCAGGTTGTGCTCCAGGATGGGGAAGGCCTCGGAGAAGGGGCGGCCGCTCTCGTAGCGGAAGCGGGACAGGAGGGCCTCCACGTCCTCCTCGCCCAGGGTGACGTTCGTGCGGCACCGGCCCGTGAATCGGGGGTCCCCGATGCCGCCCATGGCGATGTGGACGGGGTTCTCGGAGGCGGGGGCGTCGATGTAGATGTCCTGGATGTGGGGGTCGTTGAGGAAGGTCTCCGAGACCCCGAAGCCCGCGGTGTACTTCGCCAGGACGGCGGCGAGGCGCTGCACCGTGGCGGCCCGCTCCGCGTTCGTGCGGCCCAGGGAAATGTCCTTCCGCTGGGCCACCTGGTGGATCATCTTCTCCCCGACCCGCATGACGTAGCTCCGGGCCTGCTCCGGCCGCTCGAGGTTGATGGTCTTCGGGTAGTGCTCCGAGAGCTCCGTGCGGACCCGGTGGATGAGTTCCATGTGCTTCCGCGGGAGGTGGTACTCCGGCGGGACGAAGTGGTACAGGGACTCTGTGGCCTCGGGGAGGTGGAGCACCTTCACCTCCACCCCGTCCACCGCATAGGAGGACAGGGGCTCCGCGTCGTCCGGGACGGCGGGGTCCACCCAGGAGTAGGAGAAGGCGGGGCGGACCTCGTGGTGGGTCTCGAAGACCCGCTTGATCCCCGTGCCGATGGGGCGGAGGTCCGTCGCCTTCATGGCGGCGATGGTCCTCTTCAGGGACGCGGCGGGGGCCTTCGCCGGGAGTCGGGCAGGTGTCGGCTTCTTGGGGGGCGGGGGAGGCTCCTTGGCCAACCGGATGACCGGGCCCCCCTCGTCCTTCACCACCTTCGCCTTCTTCTTGGGCGCCTCCTCCGCCGTCTACTCACCCCCCTTCGATTCCGTGATCCGGAAGCCGTGGTACAGGATGTGGCTGCGCAGCGCCTCCAGCCGGTCGTGGAGGTACGCGAAGTCCCCCGCGGAGGCCTCGAGGCAAGGGTTGCACACGGGGGGGCGGTCCGCCCCCTGGAGGACCTCCGCGCCCCGGCCGAATTCCGCGTAGCCCTTCACCACGTTGGCGGCGAAGGTCTCTTCAAGGGACGGGAACATCCGCATGGGGTTGTACGTGCACCCCTGGCACGTCTCCCGCTGCTTCGACTTCTGGGCGGACGACAGGTCCTCTCGCCCCGCGAAGTAGGCGGCGTAGGGATCCCGAAGGCCCAGGCGCTTCAAGTCCTGGTTCAGCTCGTTGAGCCTCAAGAGCAGCTCCAAGGACTCCTCCGTGTACTGGGTCTCGATGAAGTCCGACAGGACGACGGCGTCCACGGCGAACTCTCGCCCCAAGGCCTCCAGCACCCGGATGCGGCACGCGCGGTTCGCGAGGGTCGCGGGGCCGGGATCCTCCCGGCAGTCGAAGACCATCTTGGTCAGCCGCCCCTCCCTCACGATGGCGTACGGGCACTGGCAGCCTTCTGACGGGGCCTCGTCCGCTGTGGCGGCCTCCGCGGGGGTCGCCTGGGCCACGGAAGGTCGCATGACCTACGATTCGATAAATACGTTTCTCGGGCGTCGGCGGCCGGCGGCCGCGGGGAAGCACTTTCGCGTACCCCCCTCCATTTCCGATATAAGCCGGGACCGGCCTGGGAACCACCGTGTCGCGAGAACGGGAATTCGGGACCCTGGTACCGGGCGACGCGGGGCGCTGCGGCGAGTGCGGAGGCCCCCTTGTCCCGGCCGGCGGATGTTTCCACTGTGCCATCTGCGGGCAGAGTCCGTGTGACTGAATCGGAGAGCCGTTATGTACTCACGTGAGGATGCCGCGCCCAAGGGGGCAAGGCGTGTGCTAGCCGAGTTTTCGCAGGAAGAGATGGTCATCCGCTGGGAGGAGTTCTTCGCCGAGTTCGGGTACGAGGCCGCGGTGGTCGCCATGGCGGATCGCTATCCCGAGGTTCGGACGATCGACATCCACTTCGACCACGTGGACCGCTACGACACAGACCTGGCCATCCACGTCCTCGAGCGGCCTAACACCGCCCTCTACGGGGCCAAGGAGGCCGTGAAGGCCCTCATCCCGCCCACGTACGACGTCCTGGACGTCAATGTCCGCGTCAAGGGGCTCCCTAAGGATTCCCGCGTGGAGATTCGGGACCTCCGAAGCGAGCACCTCGGGAAGTTCTTGGCGGTCCAGGGCCTCGTGCGGAAGGTGACGGAGGTGCGCCCGCGGGTCGTCGAGGCCCAGTTCGAGTGCCTCCGTTGCCACGTGGTCCTGAAGGAACCGCAGGAAGGGCAGGGGTTTCGGGAGCCGCTGGAGTGCTACCGCGACCAGGGGGGCTGCGGCCGCGCCTCCGCCTCGACGAAGTTCCGCCTCCTCACGGAGGACTCCGCCTTCGTGGACACCCAGAAGATCGAGATCCAGGAAGCGCCGGAGGGCCTCCGCGGAGGGGAGCAGCCCCAGCGCCTTGGGGCCTACCTCGTGGACGACCTCCCCGGCCTCATCTCGCCCGGCGACCGGGTCATCCTCAACGGCTCCCTGCGCATCCGCCAGCGCGGGCGGCCGGGGCAGAAGTCCACCCTCTTCGACATCGAGCTCGACGTAAACTCCATCGAGATGGAGCAGGTCGAGTTCGAGGAGATTGAGATTGGCGAGGCGGACCTGCAGGAGATCGAGGCCGCCGCGGCGGACCCGGACATCATCCAGCGCATCACCGCCTCCATCGCCCCCTCCCTCTACGGCATGACGACGGAGAAGGAGGCCCTCGCCCTCCAGCTGTTCGGGGGCATCCGGAAGATCATGCCCGACGGGCGGTGGATCCGCGGGGACATCCACGTCCTCCTCGTGGGGGACCCGGGGACGGGGAAGAGCGAGCTCCTGAGCTACATGAGCCGCCTCTCGCCGCGGGGCGTCTACGCCACGGGCCTCGCCGCCAGCGCCGCGGGGCTCACCGCCGCCGCCGTGCGGGACGAGTTCGGCGAAGGGCGGTGGACCCTGGAGGCGGGCGCCCTGGTCCTGGCGGACAAGGGCCACGCCATGATCGACGAGATCGACAAGATGAACCCCCAGGACCGGTCCAGCATCCACGAAGCCATGGAGCAGCAGCGGATCAGCGTCGCGAAGGCGGGGATCACCGCCACCCTCCAGTCCCGTTGCGCCGTCCTCGCGGCCGCCAACCCGCGATTCGGGCGGTTCGACGAGAACAAGTTCATCTCGGAGCAGATCGACCTGCCCCCCGCCCTCCTGTCCCGCTTCGACCTCATCTTCTCCCTCGTGGACAAGCCCGAGTCGGGGCGGGACAGCCGGATGGCGGACCACATCCTCAAGGGCCACCTCCTGGGCGAGAAGCTGATGCGGGAGGAAGCGGGGGAGGGGCGCGCCGAGGAGGAACTACGGGTAATCTACGAGCCGGACTTCCCGCCGGAGTTCCTGCGCAAGTACGTCGCCCATGCAAAGCGCCTCTACCCGATACTGACCCCGGAGGCCATGGAGACCCTGGGAAAGAAGTACCTGGAAATCCGTCACACCGGGGAGGCGGCAGGGGCAGCGGTGCCCATCACCCCCCGGCAGCTGGAGGCCTTCGTCCGGCTGACGG
>CAYFXO010000049.1:0-11332 GCA_964347125.1 uncultured Methanomassiliicoccales archaeon
GTTCGACGCCCCCGTGCGGGCGGAGTGGCGGCTCGCCCTCGAGGGCGCGGGGGCGCACCTCGTCGACTACATCCCCGCCAACGCGTTCCTGGTGCGGATCCCCGCCGAGGCCGTTCCCGTCGTCGCGGGGGCCCCCCACGTGCAGTGGACGGGGCCCTACCATCCCGCCTACAAGATCCATCCGTCCCTCGTCGACCGCCCCGAACCCGTCCCCGTCAGCTCGATCTTCGCCTTCTCCGCGGCGTCCCGGAGCCGCTGGAGGGCGGCCCGGTCCTCCGACAGGTCCACCCCCGTGTTCGCCTCGAACCTCTCCAGGAGGTGGTCCATGAGGGCCTGGTCCATGTCCATGCCCCCGAGGCGGGTGTCGCCGCTCGTGGAGACGACCTCGAAGACGCCGTCCCCCATCTCCATGAGGGTGACGTCGAAGGTCCCGCCGCCCAGGTCGAGGACGGCGATCTTCGCCTCCTCCTTCTCCTTCGTCAGCCCGTAGGCGAAGGCGGCGGCGGTGGGCTCGTTGATCAGCCGGAGGACCTCCAGGCCCGCGATGGTGCCCGCGTCCTTCGTGGCCTGCCGCTGGTTGTCGTTGAAGTAGGCGGGGACCGTGATGACGGCCTGGGTGACCTCCTCTCCGAGGAAGGCCTCCGCGTCCGCCTTGATCTTCTGGAGGATCATCGCGCTGATTTCCTGCGGGGTGTAGGTCCGGTCGTCGATGGTCACCGCGTAGTCGGTCCCCATCTTCCGCTTGATCTGCATGATGGTGCGCTCGGGGTTCAGCACGGCTTGCCGCTTCGCCGGCTCGCCCACGAGGCGTTCCCCGTCCTTCGTGAAGGCGACGAAGCTCGGGAACATCTTGCCGCCGAAGGCGCTCCCCTCCGCGGACGGGATGATCTTGGGTGTACCCGCCTCGAGGAAGGCCGCCTCCGAGTTCGTCGTCCCCAAGTCGATGCCAATGATCCTACTCATCCTCACCACCGCTCTTCCATACGATGACCTTGCTGGGGCGCAGCACCCGCGCCTGGAACGTGTAGCCCTTCTGGACGACCTCCGCGACGTTCCCGTCGTCCCCGCCCTCCGCGAAGCCCGCCACCTCGTGGAGGTACGGGTCGAAGGGGGCGCCCTCCGCCGCGATCTCCTGGAGCCCCGCCGCCTCCAGGACCTTGGCGAGGCCCCGGTGGACGAGGGCGATGCCCTCCCGGGCGTCCCCGTCCAAGGCGTTGAGGGCGCCGTCGAAGGCGTCCAGGGTCGGCAGCAGGTCCGCCACGAGGGCGAGGTTCGCGGCGCGGAACAGCTCGGCCCGCTCCTTCTCCACCCGCTTGCGGTAGTTCTCGAACTCCGCCTGAAGGTACCGGAGCTTCTCCAGCAGCGCTTCCGCCGCCGGTTCGGGCTCGGCCTCTTCGGCCTCGTCCTGGCCCTGTGGCTGTCCTCCCTCGTCGCTCATGGGCTGACCTCGGCGAGGGTTCGCGCGGGGGCGCTAGAAGTCGCCGTAGTCCTCGTCGCCGCCCTCGGGCCCCTCGGGTCCCGCGGTGCCCTTCGACGCGATGACGTCGTCGATCCGGAGGATCATCACCGCGGCGTCCGTGGCGGACTCGATGGCCTGGTCGCCCACGCGGATGGGCTCGAGGACGTTGCCCTTCAGCATGTCCTCGATCTTCCCGGTGTGGGCGTTGATGCCCGCGTGCTTCTTGCCCGTCTTGTGGGCCTTCCGCAGGTCGATGAGGGTGTCGATGGGGTCCAGGCCCGCGTTCTCCGCCAGGGTGCGGGGGATGACCTCCATGGCGTCCGCGAACGCCTCGATGGCGATCTGCTCCCGGCCGCCGATGGTGGCCGCGTACTCCCTCAAGGTGAGGGCGATCTCCGTAGCGCTGGAGCCGCCGCCGGTGATGGTCTTCCCGTCCTCGATGGCCACGGCCACGACGGACAGGGCGTCCTCCAGGCTCCGGTCCAGCTCGTCCACCACGTGCTCCGTGCCGCCGCGGATGAGGATGCTCACCGCGCGGGGGTTCTTGCACCCGGTGACGAAAGTCATCTCGTCATCGGCGATCTTCTTCTCGTAGACCTCCTGGGCGGTCCCCAGGTCGGCCTTCGTGAGCTCGTCGAGCTTCGTGACGATGGTGCCGCCGGTGGCCTTCGCGAGCTTCTCCATGTCCGACTTCTTCACCCGCCGGACGGCGTAGACGCCCTGCTTGGCTAGGTAGTGCTGGACGAGGTCGTCGATGCCCTTCTGGCAGAAGACGACGGTCGCCCCGGCCTTCTTCACGGTCTCCACCATGCCCTTCAGCATCTTCTCCTCCTCAGCGAGGAACGCCTGGAGCTGGGTGGGGTCCGTGATTTCGATCTTGGCGTCCACCTCGGTCTTCTTGACCTCCATGGCGGAGTCCAGGAGGGCGATCTTCGCGTTCCTCAGGCTCGAGGGCATCCCGGGATGCACGCGCTCCTTGTCCACGATGATGCCCTGGATGAGCTCCGTGTCGGAGACGGATCCGCCCTGCTTCTTGACGACCTGGATGTTGTCGTCGTCCACCTCGTAGCCGCCGTTCACCTTCTCGGCGATGGTGGTCACGGCCTCCACGGCGACGTCCGCGAGGAGGCCCCGCTGGGCGCTGGCGGCCTTGCTGAACATGGCCGTCATGGCGATCTGCTTGAGCTTCTGGGTGTCCTTGATGGTGATCTTGGCGGCGGTCTTGTTGAGGACCTGCCGGGCCCGGTCCGCCGCGAGGCGGTACCCGCCGGCGATGACCGTGGGGTGGATGTTGGACTCGATGAGGTCCTCGCTCTTCTTGAGGAGCTCCCCGGCGAGGATCACCGCGGTCGTGGTGCCGTCCCCGGCTTCCTCGTCCTGGGTCTTGGCGACCTCGACCATCATCTTGGCCGCGGGGTGCTCGATGTCGATCTCCTTCAGGATCGTGACGCCGTCGTTCGTGATGACGACGTCCCCGAGGGAGTCCACCAGCATCTTGTCCATGCCGCGGGGGCCCAGCGAGGACCGCACCGCGTCGGCCACGGCCCGGGCGGCGGCGATGTTGTTGTGGTGCGCCCCCCGGCCCTTCGTTCGTTCCGTGCCTTCCTTCAGCACCAGGATTGGCGTCTGTCCGAGCATGCTTCGTACCTCCCACCGAATGGGATGATGAAGACCGCTATGATAGGTCTTCTATAAAAATATAACTTACCGGCCCCGCCCAAGAGCCCCGGGGAGGGGAACCGAGAGCCTTTTACCGCCGCCCCCGCTTCCCGCAACGGATGAAGGCCCTCCTTGAGCGCCTGGCGTACGCGGGCATGGCCGCCTTGGACCGCGCGGACGGGGTGCAACCGGGCGAGACCGTCGGCCGCGGGGCCTACGGGAGCCCCACGTCGGCCGTGGACGCCCTCGTGGAGACGGCGATCCTGGACGCGCTAGCGGCGGAGGGCGACCCCCTGAACGTCTTGTCGGAGGAGGCGGGGCACATCGACCACGGCGCCGACCAGACCCTGGTCCTCGACCCCGTCGACGGCACCCACAACGCCGTCCGGGGATTCCCCGGGTGGGGCATCTCCCTGGCCATCGGGACGGCGTCCCTGGCGGACGTGGAGCACGGGCTCGTCGTGGAGATGCCCGCGGGACGCCTCTGCGCCGCGGAGAAGGGGCGGGGGGCGACCCTGGACGGGGAGCCCATCACCACAGCCCCCCTCGATCGGGAGGCCCCCGTGTTCCTCGTGGCGTTGGGGACCCACGCGGTGGAGCGGGGGTACGCGGTGGCCGCCGCGGCCCGGCGGACCCGCCACGTCGGGGCGGCGTGCGTGGACATGAGCCTCATCGCCCGCGGGGCGGCGGACCTCTACTTCAACGTCGTGCGGACGGAGGCGGTGCGGCTCCGGACGGTGGACGTCGCCGCCGCTACCCTTATCGTGCGGGAGGCCGGTGGGGGTGTCGTGGACGCCGAGGGGGACGAGCTGGACATGGACTTCTCCCTGGAGGCCCGGAGCGACGTGATCGCCTGGGGGGACGCGCGGGTGCGGGAGATGCTCCCATGAAGATCGGCGTCACGGCGAACCCGAAGTTCCCCAAGGCGGTGGGCCTCGTGAACGTGGTCCAGGAAACCCTCGGGGAGGCCCACGAGCTGTGGATCGAGGATTCCGTCGCCTCGACCATGGGCCTGGAGGGGGCGTCCCTGGAGACTTTCGGCGGGGACGTCCTCATCGCCATCGGCGGGGACGGGACCATCCTCCGAGCCCTGCAGAAGACGGACTCTGTCATCCTCGGCGTGAACCTGAGCCGCGTGGGGTTCCTCACCCAGGCGGGGGAGGCGGACCTGCCCCAGGCCCTGGAGCGCCTCGCGGCGGGGGACTACGCCGTGGACGAGCGACTCAAGCTGAAGGTGGAGGTGGACGGGGAGCGCCTCCCGGACTGCACGAACGAGGCCGTCATCCACAGCGCCCAGGTGGCGAAGATCCGGGCCTTCGAGGTCCTCGTGGACGGCCATGTGGCGGACGACGTCCGGGCGGACGGTATCATCGTCGCCACCCCGACGGGGTCCACGTGCTACGCGATGAGCACCGGTGGGCCCATCATTGACCCGCGGGTGGACGCCCTGGTCATCACGGCCATCGCCCCCTTCCGCCTGTTCCTCAGGCCCCTCGTCGTCCCGCCCCGGAGCGCCGTGGAGGTCCGCCTCTCCGACCCGCGACCCTGCGTCCTGGTCCTCGACGGGCAGACGGAGCGGGACCTGAGCGGCGGGGAGCGCCTCCGCTTCACCGCGTCCGACCGCCCCGCCCGCTTCGTCCAGTTCGAGGACGACTTCTACCGGCGGGTGGAGACGAAGCTCGTGGGCCAGTGAGGGCATGATCTTCGGGAAGAAGCGGGTGCCGGTGGACGCCATCGAGCGGGAGGTCATGGAACTCCTCCTGGAGGTCTCGAAGGAATCCCACCCCAACGAGTTCGCCGGGGTGCTCCGAGCGGAGGGGACGCGAATCACGGAGGTGATGCTGGTCCCCGGCACCGTCTCCGGCGACCGCTCCGCCCTCATGCAGCTCCACATGCTCCCCATCGACTTCACCGTGGTGGGGACGGTGCACTCCCACCCCACGGGGAACCCCCACCCCTCCGACGCGGACCGGCGGCTCTTCGGGAAGTTCGGGTACGTGAACATCATCACCGCCCACCCCTACGACATGGAGACGTGGCGGGCGTGGGACATCGCGGGGCGGCCCTACCCCCTCTCCGTGGTGGACTGAAGGACGCCCTCGTAGACCGCCTCCAGCTGTGTGGCCACCGCCTCGACGGTGAACTGGGCCTCCACCTTCTCCCGCCCTCGCCGCCCCATGGCCTCCCGCCGCGCCGGGTCGGCCAGCAGGGCGTTCAGCTTCTCCGCCAGGTCCTCTGGGTTCATGGGGTCGCACAGCACCCCCTCCACCCCATCGGTGATGATCTCCCGCATCCCGGGGATGTCCGCGAGGACCACGGGGCGGGCGCAGGCCATGGCTTCCAGGGCGGCGATGCCGAAGGCCTCCAGGCGGCCCACGGAGGGGAGGGTGAACAGGTCCGCGGCGGCGTGGTAGGCGGGCAGGTCCGCGTAGCGTACCCGGCCCGCGAAGGTGACCCGGCCCCCGTACCGCTTCGCGGCCTCCATGAACTCCTCCCTCCGCTCCCCCGCCCCCACGATGAGCACCCGCCCGTCGACGTGGGGGGCCGCCTGGAGCAGGTAGTCGATCCCCTTGTGCCCCACGAGGCGCCCGACGAAGAGGACTAGCCGCTCGTCCGCGGGGATGCGGTGCCGCGCGCGGATAGGGGCCCCGTCCAGGCCGGGGCGGAAACGACGGTGGTCCACGGCGTTGGGCACCACCGCGGGGCTGGCGTCCCACACCGCCCGGGAGGTGGCCGCGTAGGTGTTCGTGGTCACGACGACCCGGTCGGCGTTCCGGATCGCGTAGGCCCCCAGGCTCCGCTCGTAGAGCCAGACGACGGCGGGACCCAGGACGTTCGGGATCGACAGGTCGCAGTGGTACGTGATGACGTACTTCCACGGCGCGCCCCTCCGGGAGCGAGCCACGTAGTACGCATCCAGGGGCGGCGGGGAGTGGGCGTGGACGATGTCCGCCCGCACCCATTCCAGGACGCGCCGGAGGCGGGGGGTGATGGGGGTCTGGAACAGGCTCGTGACGGGCTTGACCCGCGTCACGTGCACGCCCCGGACGTCCTCCGAAGCCGGGAGGCGGGTGTACCGGCTCGTGACGACCCGCACGTCGTGGCCCCGGTCCATCAGGGCCTTGGAGATGTCCATGACGTGGGACTCCACCCCGCCCAAGTGGGGGTGGAAGTAGGGACACACCTGGAGGATCCGCATGGTATCAGTGCACCCGGCTCCCGGGGGCCAGGACGCCCCGGGCGACGGCGCCGGGTCCGATGAAGCTCCCCTCCCCCACCACCGTCCCCACGTCCAGGACGGCGTTCACGCCCGTCTTCACGTCGTCGCCGATGATGGCGCCGAGCTTCCGCAGCCCGGTGTCCACGGCCTCCCCCTTCACCCGGACGACCACGTTCCGCTCGTCCAGGCGCAGGTTCGCGATCTTCGTGCCGCTCCCCAGGTTCACCCGCTCCCCGATGACGGAGTCCCCGACGTAGTTGTGGTGGGGGACGTGGGTCCCGTCCATGAGGATGGAGTTCTTCACCTCGCAGGAGGCGCCGACCTTGCACCCCCGCCCGACGGCGCTGCTGGCGCGCACGTAGGCGTTGGGGCCGACTTCCGCGGCCTCCCCCAGGACCACGGGGCCGACGATGTAAGAGCCGCTCCGCACGATGGCGCCCTCCGCGACCCGCACGGGGCCATTGAGGACGGCGCCGTCCTCCACCTCGCCCAGCACCTCCGACTCCAGGTTATGGAGGAGCAGCTCGTTCGCCTTCAGCATGTCCCACGGGCGGCCCACGTCGATCCAGTCCTGCCCCAGCTCGTGGGCGAGGACCGGGTGGTCGTCCATGAGGAGGCGGAGGGTGTCCGTAATCTCGTACTCCCCGCGGGACGAGAGGGGCGTGCGGGCGATGTAGTCGAAGATGTCCTCCTGGAACGCGTAGATGCCCGCGTTCACGAGGTTGGACTGGGGCCGCTTGGGCTTCTCCACGATGGAAGCCACCCGCCCGTTCTCCACCTCCACGACGCCGAAGGTCGCGGGGGTGGCGCTGGTGGCGAGGGCCATGAGGGTCCCCTTGGACTTCTTCCAGACCTTGAGGAGCCCCGCCGCGGCCTCCTTCGAGAGGACCACGTCCCCATTCACGCTGAGGAAGGCGCCGTCCGCATGCCCCTGCGCCAGGGACACGGCGTGGGCGGTCCCGAGGCGCTTCTCCTGCTCTTCGTAGGTCAGGGACATCCCCAGGGACGAACCGTCCCCGAAGAACTCCCGGAGGCGGCGGCCCCGCCAGCCCGTGAGGATTGTGGCCTCGGTCACCCCCGCGTCCCGAAGGGCCTCGAGGGTGTGCTGCAGGAACGGCTTCCCCGCCACCGGGAGGAGGGGCTTCGGGGTGTTCGCCGTCAGGGGCCGCATTCGGGTGCCCTCCCCGGCGGCCAGGATGAAGGCCTTCACGCGATCACCGCCGTCACGATAGCCTCGAGGGTAGAGAACACTTCCCTCGCCCGCGCGGCTTCCCGCGCCTCTGCGGTGATCCGGACCTTGGGCTCCGTTCCGGAGAGGCGCACCAGGCCCCAGGCGTCCTCCCAGGTGACCCGCCAGCCGTCCAGGGTCGTGACGTCCCAGCCGCGGGAGGTCATGGCCTTCGCGGCGGCGGCCTCGACGGTCGCGCGGGGGCCGGTGTACGCGTAGGATTCCGAGAGGAGCGGGTAGGTGGGCAGGGCCTCCAGTCGGGCCGACAGGTCGCCCTCGGAGGCCAGCGCCGCGAGGCGGGCGGCGGCGTACACGCCGTCGGGGCACAGGGAGTGCTGGGGGAAGATCCACGTCCCCGAGGGTTCCCCGCCGAAGGCGGCGCCGTTGGCCTTCACGGCCTCCCCCACGAACACATCCCCCACGCGGGTCCGGATGACATTCTCGCGGCCCACGAGGTCGTCCACGGCCATGGAGGCGTTGACGGGGACTACGATGGGTCCCGAAGGGAATTCGGAGGCGAAGAGGGGGAGGAGGGCGTCCCCGCCCAGGTATCGCCCCGAGGGGTCCACGGCGACCATCCGGTCCCCGTCCCCGTCGTGGGCAATCCCCAGGTCGGCCCCAGCTTCCCGCACGGCCTCGATGAGCTCCCCCAGGTTCTCCTCCGTGGGCTCCGGATCCCGGCCGGGGAAGCGGCCGTCGGGCCGGTCGTTCAGGGCAGTGACGCGGCAGCCCATGGCCTCGAGGAGGCGGGGGGTGATCTCGCTGGTGGCCCCGCACCCCGGGTCCACGACGACGTCCAGGTCCGCCGCGGGGACGGCCGAGAGGACGGCCTCCATGTGCTCCTCCACCGCATCCGGATACGGCTCCGTCCGCCCGACGCGGTCCCACGGGACGGCGGCGAACGCCTTCGCCTCCAGGGCCTCCTCCAGCGCCGCCCGCTGGGCGTCCACGAACGCGAGGCCGTCCGGGTTCCAGAACTTGAAGCCGTTGTACTCCGCGGGGTTGTGGGACGCCGTGACGACGACGCCGCAGTCGGCGTTCCGCGCCGCGTGAGCGAGGGTCGGGGTGGACACCATCCCCGCGTCCGCGACGCGGGTCCCTGCGGCCATGAGGCCCGCCGCGAGGGCGCGGGCGAGCATCTCGCCGGTCGTGCGCGGGTCCCGCCCCAGGACCACCCGGTCGTGGGTGCCGCCCAGGGCGCGGCCGATGTCCATCGCCAGATCGGGGGTGATGACGTCCCACACCTTCCCCCGGATGCCCGAGGAGCCGAAGAGCCCCATCCGTCGCCGCAACCCGATGGGCCGACTTAACCCTTTACCCGCCGCCCCGCCGGCGGGATGTCTGGCTCAATAAAACCTATATAGCCTGATTCGGATGCGCGCCTGGCCATCTGGCCAGCGTCAGATGACGAATTGGAGGGAACGAAGTGGTAATGGAGCCCATCAGTGCGGAAAAGGCCATTGAGATCGCTCAGCGGAAGGGGCTGAAGCCCGGCCGCGTGCGAGGAACTGACGGCATCCAGTTCACCAAGGGACAGAACAGGCGCCTGGAGATCATCGGCTGGGATGAGTTCAGGCAGGCCCTGAAGACCCGGAAGCTTCAGGTCTACGAGTCCGGCGGCTGGATGAAGATCATGAAGAAGAAGTAGGCGCGGGCCTGCTTCCCTCCATAAGCGACTGCTTGGCGTAGCGATAGCGTTATTAGATGGGGCCGGCTTGAGAGGCGCTGCGCGGCGGTAGCCAAGCCAGGTCAACGGCGCTAGATTCAGGGTCTAGTCTCGTAGGAGTTCCCAGGTTCGAATCCTGGCCGCCGCATCCTCTGACTCCTTTGCTTCCTGCGACGCGCCCTCAGCGGTACCCCCGGCCTCGGCGGAACACATCGATGACTTTGACCTTGTCGCCTTCCACCACGTACACCGCCCGGATGGTGCCCACACGAAGCCGGTACTTCTGGGGTCTGGTGCCTGACAGCTTCTTGATGTCCGTTCCCGACCTCGGCGAGAACGGGTCCTCGGCCAGCCCGCGGAGGGCCTCGACGATCCGTTTCCGGCTCGACAGGCTAAGTCGCCTCAGCTGACGCGCCGCGGTTTCGGAAATGAGCACCAACCGGGCCAACGCACGCCCCCCCGTCGACGCCGCCGTCGGCCCTCAGAGCTCATCAAGAGGGATGAACTCCTCTTCCTTCAGGATGCGATTCCAGCGCTCGTCCAGCTCCTTCATGGACGCCCGCTCGATGAGGCGGCGGATGATCTGATCGTAGGTATCCCCCTTGCCTCCAAAGGCGTCGAGGAGTTCTTTCGTCTCGGCCTTCACAGAAATCGTCGTAGTAGCCATGGCGTTCATAGCCACAATAGTGTCCATGGCTATTCAAGGTTCCCCCCGTTGCGAAGCGGGCAGATGGAGGGTCTCGTCTAGCACGAGTCCCGATGTTCGAATCCTAGCCGCCGCGGGATTGGCCCGAGATGGGCCCCCGCTCTCAGGTCGAGGGATCTCCAGCCGGGATAGTGACTGTAGGTAGGGAACGTTCAAGGAACCGACGGATGCTCTCGAAGGGGGGCGAGCTTCTGAGGACGGAGCACGAGGCCATTCAGACGCTTCTGGTAGCCCTGGATGGGATGGCGGAGCGAATTCACGGGAGCGAGGACCTCCCCCGGCGGGACCTGGAGGACGCGATGACGGTGATCACGGAGTTCGCGGACCGGTGCCACCACGCGAAGGAGGAGGTGGTGCTCTTCCCAGTGCTGGTGAAGGCCTCCCCCGAGACGGGTGCAGACCTCGCCCGACGCCTCACGAGCGATCACAGGGCTTTCCGGAAGCTTGTCGGCTCGACCCGGGAGCTCCTCTCGCGAGCAGAGGACGACGAAGGGTCACGCGGCCAGCTGGCCAAGAACTTGGACACCTACACCCGCCTCCTCCGGGAGCACATCCTCATCGAGAACGAGCAGCTCCTCCCGGAGATCGAGAGGAGCATTGCGCCGGAGGAGCGGGCGAGGCTCGCGGAAGAGTTCGAGCGGGTCGAACGGGAGGAAGTCGGCCCGGGGATGCACGCGAGGTACCACGAGATGATTCACCGGCTCGGCCACAAGTACGGAGGCTGAGCGAGAGCCCGCCCACCGCTAATCGTAAGGGGCCTCGGTCCGGAACAGACGGCGACGCGCTCAGAGAGAGCGCCCAAGGCGCGGGCTACTGGGGCCTGGGCGCAGGTCCCGGCCCCGGACGCGGGTCGGGCTCCACGGGCCTCCAGGGGTCGCCCGGCTCAAAAGGGGCGGGTGCCCAGGGTCGCCCCGACCTTTCTGCGACGTCCACGGCGTTCCACCTCCAGCTTCACCTTCGCACCGATCTTCTTGCTCTTCAGGGCCTCCACCAAGTCCCCGACGCTCTCCAGCGCGTCGCCGTCGACCGCATGGAGGACGTCACCGACCCGCAGCCCCGCCTTCTCCGCCGGGCCCCCGCCCGTCACCTCCACGAGGAAGACCCCCTGGCGGGACCGCAGCCCGTAGTAGTGGGCCACCTGCCGGTTCACGTCGTACCCGACGATGCCCAACCACGGCCGCCGCACCTGGCCGTGCTCGATGAGTTGGCGGGCCACGTCGAGGGCGTCGTTGATGGGCACCGCGAACCCGATGCCGTCCGCGAAGGGGACCGTGGCGGTGTTCACCGCGACGACCTGTCCCTCCAGGTTCACGAGGGGGCCGCCGCTGTTCCCGGGGTTCACCGGCGCGTCCGTCTGGATCACCTTCAGGCCGTTGCTCCGGCGGAACTGGAGC
>CAYFXO010000050.1:0-11286 GCA_964347125.1 uncultured Methanomassiliicoccales archaeon
CGGGAGGCGAACGTGCCGGTGATCTACTCCGGCGACGCCCACCTGCCGACGGACTTCGAGCTCGAGGTCTGGGGGGAGCACGCCATGAAGGGGTCGAAGGGTGCGGAGATTATCCCGGAGCTCTCGGCGAAGCCCGGGGACTACGTGCTGGAGAAGCGGACCTACGACTGCTTCTTCGAGACCCCCTTGGACACCGTACTGCGGGCGGAGGACGTGGACAATCTCATCATCACGGGGCTCCACACGAACATCTGCGACCGGCACACCACCGCGGCGGCGTTCTTCCGTGGGTACAAGGTGACGATCCCGGAGGACGGGGTGGACGCCATGGACGAGGAGGCCCATCGCTCCGGGCTGGAGTACCTGAAGACAGTCTACGGGGCAGGCATCACGAAGGTCAACGCCATCACGAAGAAGTGGTAGGGGTCGAACGCCGGCCCCTCACAGGGGGCGGGTCCGAGGCTCCAAGGGGAGTGCGCGGCCCGGAGCCCCCCGCGGGAAACTTCAATTAGGGGAGCGGAAATTCCCCCGAAGGGTGACCATGCAAGAGGTCCTCATCCTCGGGGGAGGGGTCGGCGGCGTGGTGGCGGCCACGGAACTGTCGAAGACCCTCAAGGGGGAGGCCCGCATTACCCTCTTGGACCGGGAGGGGAGGCACTACTTCCCCCCGTCGTACCCCTGGCTGTCCATGGGATGGAGGGAGCCGAATCAGCTATGGCGGCCCCTGTCCCGGCTGAAGGCGTCTGGCGTGACCGTGAGGACGGCGGAGGTGACAGCCATCGACCCCGAGGAGCGGACGGTGACGACCCCTTCCGCAGAATACCCGTACGACCACCTGCTGGTCGCCCTCGGGTCGCAGCTGGATCCCGACGCCATCGAAGGGTACCGGGGGGCGGCCCACCATCCCTACGACTTGGAGGCTGCCGTGCAGCTGCGCGATGCCCTGGTATCCTTCAAGGGGGGGCGCGTCGTCGTCGGGGTCACCCGCCTACCGTTCAAGTGCCCCGCGGCCCCCTACGAGGTGGCCCTGCTCATGGACTACCAGTTCCGAAGGGCTGGGATGCGGGACCGGGTCGAGATGGAGTTCTTCACCCCGGAGCCGTACCCCTCACCAGCCGCTGGGAAGACGATCGGGAAGCAGGTGCAGGCCCTCATGGAAAGTCGCGACATCCCGATCCGCACCAAGAGGACCGTGGACCACATCGATCCCGGGGCGAGGACCGTTCACTTCGCCGAGAACGGGAGCATGGACTACGACCTCCTCGTGGCGGTGCCCCCCCACACGACGGCCGAGGCCGTGCGGGACTCCGACCTGACCAAGGAGGGTCCCTGGGTCCCCGTCAACCCACGCACCCTGACGACCGCACACGACGACGTGTACGCCGTCGGGGATGTGGCAAGCGTGCCGACCCCGTCCGGACACGTCCCCGCCCTGCCCAAGGCGGGCGTCTTCGCGGAGGGGCAGGCCAAGGTTGCCGCTGGGAACATCGCGGCGGATGTGGCGGGCGGTGAGGGGGCACAGTGGGACGGATACGGCGTCTGCTTCCTCGAGACCGGGTTTGGGAGGAGCGGGATGGTGCGGGGCAACTTCCACGGCGACGGCCCCCCGGCGATCACCATGCGACGTCCAGGGAGGATGTGGCACTGGGGCAAGGTGCTCTTCGAGCGACGGTGGCTGGGTAAGCTGTTCCGGTAGCCTTGCGGCCCGCAGGCTCCCTCAGGACAGGACGATGCCCAAATCGCTGAGGGTCCGCGAAGTCGGGACGCCAGCCTCATCCCATCCGCGGAGCTCGAAGTACTCCGCCATCATCGCTCGGAGCTCGTCCTCCGTGACCGCCTCCTCCCGCTCCCCGAACTTCAGCGCCTCCTTCTTGAACCGCGGCGGGAGGTCGTCCAGGTCGGGCGTCATGCCCATCCGGGCGGAGAAGAGACGCGCCAACGTGGTGGCCCGCGCCCCGATGGCGAGCATCTCCTTCGCGTCGATGTCCATCCCCATGGCCGCCGCGGTCATCCCCCGCAGCTCCGGGAGGTTGTAGGATTTCCCCGTCGAGATGACGTCGAAGGCGCAGAGGATGAGGGAGTTCGTGAAGGAGCGGGCGTCCTCGAAGTTCTTCACGAGCGTCGGTTTGCCCTCGATGGCGAACCGCGAGAGGCCCTCAACCGCCCCCAGCTCCGGGGAGGCGTTGTCCTTCTCCACCATGGTGTCGTGGAGGCCCTCCATGTGGTTCGCGCCGCGGGGCGTCACCGCGTAGGACAGCCCCAGGCCCTTCTTCCCCCGGGGCTCGTGCATGGGCACTTCGGACCCCTTGATGTGCATCGCGAACTCCTCCCCGCCGATGGCCTCGGAGAAGCGCCTCACCCCCTCCGCGAGGCGGTCCCCCAGCCCGCGGCGGAACGCGATGTCCTCCACGAGGTGCATGGCCTCGTGGGCGTCGCCCCAGGCGATGCCGTCCTCCAGCAGGCCGCGCTCCGTGGCTTCCATGGCGTACCCGATGACGTTCCCCGCGGAGATGGTGTCCAGCCCGTACTCGTTGCAGAGCTGGTTCGCCAGGGACACGTAGTCGAGGGAGTCGTTCATCTGGTAGGAGCCGAAGGCCGCGATGGTCTCGTACTCCGGGCCGCCGTGCTTCGCCAGCACCTTCTCGCCCCCCGCGACCGTCTCCACGACGCGCTTGCAGCGCACGGGGCAAGCGGTGCACGTGTCCCGGCCGGTGAGGATGGTCTCCACCATGGTCGCCCCATCGAGGGCGGTGGGGTTGTGGAAGGTGCCCGCGAGGAAGTTCTTCGTCGGGAGGATGCCCCGCTCGTTGTAGTATTCCACGCTCCCCGCGGTCCCGTACTTCCCGAAGTGGACCATCCCCTTGTGGGTGGCCAGGGTCTTCGTGTACCCCTTGCGGATCTCCGCGAAGCGGGCCTCGTCCGCCACGGGGACCTTCTTGTGGCCCGTGACCGCGACGGCCTTCAGGTTCTTCGACCCCATGACCGCCCCCACCCCGCAGCGGGCGTTCGCCCGATTGCGGTCGTTGATGATGGCCGCAAAGCGCACGAGGTTCTCCCCCGCGGGGCCGATGCCGGAGACCCGGACGTTCCCGTGGCGCTCCTGGAGGATCTCCTCCGTCTCCGAGGTCGTCTTCCCCCAGAGGTCGTTCGCGGGGTGCAGCTCCGCATCCCCCTCCGCCACGGTGAGGTAGACGGGCTCGTCCGCCTTCCCTCGGAAGATCAGGCCGTCGTACCCGGTCTTCTTCAGGGGGTCCGCGAAGAAGCCCCCCGCGTAGGCCTCGCCGAAGAGGCCCGTGAGCGGGGATCGGGTGACGACCAGGTGGCGGCCGCTCCCGCCCACCGCGAGACCGGCCAGGGGCCCCGTCATGTAGACGAGGAGGTTCTCCGGCGACAGCGGCTCCGCGCCATCGGGGAACTCGTCAAGGAGGATGCGCGCGGCGAGGCCCTTCCCGCCCAGGTGCAGCCGGACCCACTCCTCGGGGATGAGGTAGTCGCCGATCCGGTCCTTGGACAGGTCGACGTCGAGCATCCGGCCCCACACGGCGTCCATGAAATCGCCCGGCGTAGGACGCTCCTCCGATTAATCCCTTTGCGGGGCCCACCCGCGAAAAAGGAACCCTTATCTACGCCCCGCCCTTCGCACCGGGCCATGGGCACGAAGCACGTGAAGTTCCGGGTGGAGGACGGCGTGGGGATCGCCGAGCTGAACAAGCCCCCGGCGAACACCTACGACTACGAGTTGATGCAGGACCTGGCGAAGGTCATCGAAGAGGTGCGGTTCAATGAGGATGTGAAGGTCGCGGTGCTGCGGAGCGCCATCCCGAAGTTCTTCTCCGCAGGGGCGGACATCGGGATGCTCCAGAAGAGCGACCCGGATTACAAGGCGATGTTCTGCCTGAGCTGTCAGGAGACCCTCAACAAGATGGAGGAGACGCCGAAGATCTGGATCGCCGCCATCGACGGCCACTGCGTCGGGGGCGGGCTGGAGATCGCCCTCGCCACGGACCTGCGGTTCATGGCCCGGGACTCCGGGAAGATCGGCCTGCCGGAAGTCACCCTGGGGGTGCTCCCGGGGACGGGCGGCACCCAGCGCCTCCCGAGGCTCCTCGGGAAATCCAGGGCCATCGACCTGATGATCACGGGGCGCACCCTATCCCCCGATGAGGCCCAAGACATCGGCCTCGTGAACTACGTGTGGGACCAGGACGAGTTCTGGGACAAGACCCTCGAGTACGCGGGCCATCTGACGAAGGGCGCGACGCGGGCGGTGAGCCTCATCAAGCGCTCCGTAGTGGACGGCCTGGAGATGTCCTTGGATCAAGGACTCGCGTTCGAGCGGGAGCTTCAGAACCGCCTCTTCATCACGGAGGACGCCAAGGAAGGACTGAAGGCCTTCGTGGAGAAGCGGGAAGCGAAGTTCAAGGGGAAGTGAGCCCGCCTAGGAGTCCGCGTAGGGCCCGGGGAGGAGGTCCCTCGCCCTCGCCTTCCGGACCTCTCCGTCTTCGACGAAGATGACCTCGATGTCGGGTCCGTAGAACGTGATGAGCTCGCGGCAGACGCCGCACGGGGATAGGATGCGTGGTTCCCTCCCGTCATTGAGCGTGACAGCGACCACGGCCTGGAACCCGCGCTCCCCGTTGGCCGCCGCGGTCCCGAAGGCCACGGGCTCGGCGCAGGTGTCGATGCCGCTGGACTCCAGGTGCACCCCGCGAAAGATGCGGCCGGACGCCCCGCGCACCGCGGCACCGACGTGGTGCTTCCCCCGGACGTAGTTCTCCCGGATCACTTCGGTGGCGGCGTCGATGAGGTCCTCGTCGTCCTTCGTGAGCGGCTGGTAGTCCATGGGCGGGGGAAAGCGCTCCCGCCTTTTCCCGTTGTCGCGCCGGCGCCTCATCGAACCCGGCGGAACCGGTTCTCGATGTAGCAGGCGAACTCCTTCCCCGGGGCGGCGAGGTCGAAGGTCTCCGAGAACTCGTCCTCCTTGAGGATGTGCAGGGTCTCGCGGGCGCGGAAGCCTTCGGGGATGTTCTCGATGCCCTCCGTCACAAACACGAGGGCGGCCCCGTCCTCCTCGACGGACTCCAGGACGTACTGGTTCACGTAGCCCTCCACGTGGAACTGCCGCAACACGACGACCTTCCGGTTGCCGTCGAAGCTGTAGAGGCCCAAGTCCTCGTGGACCTCCCCCTCCGGGTTCGCCTCCTGGGGTGGATACTCGGAGCGGTTCTTGACCTGGAGGAATTTGCCCCCGAGGATGAACTCGTATTCGCGTTCAACGGTGGACTCGCCGACCTGGCCCGTCCCCGTGCCCGTCCACTTGCCTTCGAAGTATTTCAGGCGCTCCCAGGGGTCCATGGTCTCCTCCCCGTCCCTGCGTCGGGGGACGCACGCCCTGACATTAGAAATACCTTGCCCGCGGCCCGGAGGCCCGGGCCCTCATTCGGGGACGGGGATCGTCTCCAGGTCCTTGAGCACGAGGTCCCGGTCCTCATCCTCCGCGATCTCCGCGGCGGCCCGCCGCGCGAGCTCCAGGTGCTTCTCCCGCCCCGCGGCGTCGTTGCCGACGGCGCAGGCCCGGGCGATGGCCTCGTAGGCGTAGGCCAGGTCGAAGTCGCCGATGCCGTTCTCCTGGCAGATCTCCAGGCAGCGCTCGCCGTGGTATAGCGAGGGGTGGGGGCGGCCGAGGACGGCGTACACCCGCGAGATCTGCCACTCCCCCCGCGCGAGGTGCACGGGCTCGCCGACCTGGGCCCAGTGATGCCGGGAGGCGTGGGCGGCGTGGACCATCGCGTCGTCCTCCTCCCGGGTGCGCCCCTCCTTCTCCATGAGGTCCCAGACCTGGTTGAAGAGGTCGATCGCGGTCTTCTTGTGCCACTCCTCCGCCGTCAAAGCGCCTCCGGGCATGGGCTCCCCCTCGCCGCACTCCTCCTTCAGCCTTTACGCTTTCGGCCGGGCCGCCTACTTCTTCTGGACGGGTGCCTGGATCTTCGCGTAGTGGATGAGCTGGCCCTCGACCATCTCCGGCTTCTTCGTGTAGGTCTCGATGGCGGGGCCCGCCCACTCGTAGCCCTGCTCCTCGATCCACATCCCCAGGGCCTCGTAGGTCTTCGCGTAGTCGGCGGCGGGGGCCGCGTGCTTGATCGTGGCGACCTCCATCGCCGGGATCTCCTTCACCTTCACGTCCCCCGACGGGCTCGGCTCCCCGTACACCGGGATGCCGATCTCGCATCGGAGCTCGTCCGGCGGCCTCTGCTCCGGGGAGTCCAGGTAGATCCCCAGCGGGTAGAACCCCGGTCGGACCTTGTTCTCCTTCGCCCAGCCGTACAGCCTCTCCGTGTACTCCTGGAAGGGGACCTCGCTGTAGGCCCCCGTGTGTTCGATGTACGCGATGGTCTGCGGCTCTCGCTTCTCCACATTCACTTTCGCCATAGCCTCACCCCCGCGAGAGAGCCCTCGCGGGGCGGGATAAAGGGTTCGCACCTACAATAGGTAGGGGGGCGACGGGTCACGAGAGGCGGCCCGCGGCCCGCAGGACCCGGAGGGCGTTCAGGGTAATCATCTCGTTGGGACCCCCCCGCCCCCAGTCCACGACCTCCACGTTCGAGCGGGCCTTCCCGGGGGGGTACCAGTAGTAGCCCTGGGGCCGCCACCGCCCGTCGGGGAGGCGCCGCTCCTCCAGGAGGTCCAGCGCGTCCCGCGTCCTCGGGTCGGACAGCGCCCCCGCCCGGGAGATCACGAGGAGCCCCTGAAGGATGTCGTAGTGCCAGTAGAGGGGATAGTGGAGCTTCGCCCACTCCGGGTGGATGACCTCCCCGGTGGCCTCGGAGCGGAACAGGCGGTGCCGGAGGAAGAACTCCGCGGCGCGGTCGGCGGCCCTCCGGGCGGCGTCGTCGCCCGTGGCGCGGTGGTACTCCGACAGCCCCCACAGGGGCGGCAGCGTCTCGTAGAAGGAGGAGTGGGTGGCCTTCGGGTCCCGGTCGCAATTCCAGCCCCCGTCCTCCCACTGGCGGTCCAGGAGGGTCTCTACGAGCGTCCCGACCCGCGGGTCTCCCGCGAGGCCTAGGCGGCTCATCACCGCGAGGGCGTTCCCCTCCTGGGACGCGTGGAGGCGGTCCGGCCCGTCCCGCTCCGTGATGCGCGGCAGGTGGGAGGGGCCCGTGAGCCACTTGAGGACCCGAGCCGTGGCGGCGACGGCGGGGGAGAAGCCGGGGGGCACCCCGAGCTCCACGAGGGACACGAGCCGCCAGTGGCCGCCGGTCCACTTCTGGTAGGGGTGGACGCCGAACTGGCCGTCGGACTCCTGCCCCGCGAGCAGCGCCCGCACGCGGGGGCCCTTCGGGATCTGCTTCCGGACGGCGGCGGCCTCCGGCGAATCGGCGGCCTCCTCCAGGACTTCGGTGAGCGTGAGGAAACGCACTGACGGGTCCCGCGACTTCAGCAGCCACGCGACGGCGGGCTCGTCACGGTCCATGGCCCTCGCGCCCGCCATCGACTGGGCGGCTATAACGCCATCGACGGCCCCGAATCGGGAACCTTTTTCGCGGAGACCTCCTTGAGCCGCGGGAAGCCCCATGGCCGACGACACGTGGCAGTTCATCCTCCAGGAAGGCTCGACGAAGCGCCTCCCGGCGGTCGCCGTGGACGGCATCGTGGAGGGGGCGGTGCTCACCCTGTCCCACTGGCCGGGGAACGACACACCCGAGCGGTTCTGGGACGACCTCTCCACCGGCTGCGCGCTACGCTTCGCCGCCACACGGGACAAGGAGGCGTACCTGAAGGGGGCTCGCACGGTGGTGAACAACCATTTCGACACCGACGGGGTGCTCCCCGCGTGGATCGTCATGCACTCCAAGGAGGCCCTCCGGCACCGTCGGGTCCTGCTGTCGGCGGCGGAGGCGGGGGACTTCCGGCACTTCACGACCCCGGAGGCGGTCCAGTTCACCCTCGCGGTGGAGGCCTACGAGGACCCGGACCGGTCACCCATCGCCGCGGAGCTCGAAGGCCTGGACAGCACGGAGGCGGGCCAGCTGCTCTACGACACGATCCTCCCGAAGCTGCCGAAGATGCTCTACGACGTCGAGGCCTACGCCGACCTCTGGCGGGAGCCCTACCGCGCGATCCTCGACGACAAGGCCCTGGTCGACGCGGGCAAGGCGACCCGGACGGAGCACCTGGACGCCCACCTCTCGGTGTTCGACGCGCCGAGGGAGCTGGACCCGATGGCCTGCTACGCCACGTCCCGTGGGGATCGGCTGCTCCTGCGGATCCCCGCCGAGGACGGCCGCCGCTACCGGTTCTGGTACCGCACCTACACCTGGTTCGACATCGTCAGCCGCCCCACGACGCCCCGCCACGACCTGAGCGCCCTGGCGGAGGCCCTCGACGGGGAGGAACCCTCGGAGGAGGGCCGATGGACCTTCAACGAGTGGGACGGGTTGAGCTTCGCCGCGCCCGACGGACGCCTCGCGACGAGCGCGCTGCCCCCGGAGCAAGTCGTGGCCCAGGTCAAGGAGGCTCTGCTCCGCGGGGACCAAGAGTCGATGTCGTCCAAGTTCCGTGGGCCCAAGAAGCGGCTCCCCAGCCGGCTCATGGTGACGACGCCGATGCGCGACCAACGAGACGGGCTCCGATAGGCCCGCCCCTACGCCTTGCTCTGCCGCCGGTCGTACTCCTTGTCCCGCTCCTTCTGCTCCGCGAGGAGCTCGTCCGTCTCTTCGAGGAGCTTCTCCAAGTCCTTCTTCCGCTTCTTCAGCGCCATGGTGCCCCCACTACTCCTCTAAGGCCTCCAGGTATTCATCAACCTTCTTCGCAACCTCGGGGTGCTGCTGCTCCATGAACTCGATGACCCGCATGTACTCCTTCGCGTACTCGCGGTAGTCCTCCATCTTCGTGCGGAACTCGTCGAACTTCTCCGTCTTCCGCTGGATCTCCTTCCGCTCCGTGTCCGCCTGGGACGCACGGCTCTCCGCCCGGTCCACGCCGAGGCGGCCGAAGTAGTAGCCGAGGACGATCCCGATGAATCCCGAGAAGAGGGTGGCGAGGCGCTCCGCGTCCCCCAGGCTCCGGAAGCCGTAGGCGAGGACGATGGCCAGGAGCCCGAGGATCACGATGAACACCGCCAGGAAGGACCGGACGAGCTCCGCCAGGCCGTAGGGCCCTTCCCCGTCCCCCGCCATGGGTCCGCGATGCCCCGGCGGCTATTTAATCCTTGGAGCCCGCGCCGAACGGGAGTGCCGAGGCGTTAAATAGCGACCCAGCGTTCGATTGCGAGGGTTCCATGGGGAAGGTCGCCGTTGTGGGCGTGGGCCTGACGAAGTGGGGGGTCCGGAACGCCACGTGGAAGGAGCTGGCACAGGAGGCCGGGAAGGCCCTCTTCGACGATGTGCCGAACCTAGACAAGACCGACGTGGACTCGCTCTTCGTCGGCGCCGCCATGCCTGAGCGGTTCGCCTTCCAGAGCTACGTGGCCCCCATGGTCGCCGAACAGCTGGGAATCGAGCCCACGAAGATGATCATGCGGACGGAGATGGCCTGCGTCTCGGGCCAGGCCGCGATGCGCGTCGCGTACGCCGCCCTCACCGCGGGCCTCAGCGACGTCGCCGTCGTCATGGGGGTGGAGAAGATGAACCTCCCGAACCTGGCGGAGACCCAGTCGTCCATGGCCTGCGTCCTGGACCGGGAGTGGGACGGGGTGAACGGCCTGAACGCGCCCCCGTACTTCGCCTTGGTCGCCCAGCGGCACATGCACGAGTACGGGACGACGGCGGAGCAGATGGCCCTGGTCTCCGTGAAGAACCACAAGTTCTCCGCCTCGAACCCGTACGCCCACTTCCCGAAGGCGGTGTCACTAGAGAAGGTCCTCAACTCGTTCATGATCTCCCCGCCCCTCCGGTTGCTGGACTGCTCCGGCATCACAGATGGCGCCGCGGGGGTCGTGATGACCACGGAGGAGCGGGCGAAGGAGTTCACAGACACCCCCGTGTACATCGAGGGCCTCGGCCAGAGCGCCATGGGGAACCTGGTGGGGAACCTGAAGAGCCTGACCACGTGGCACCCCCTCCGTCATGCGGCCCGCGAAGCTTTGAAGATGGCGGGGAAGACGATCCACGACATGGACCTGGCGGAGGTCCACGACTGCTTCACCATCTCCGAGATCATCGAGTACGAGGAGCTGGGCCTCTGCGAGAAGGGGAAGGGCGGTCAGTTCATCGAGGAGGGGGAGTCGGACATCGGCGGGACCCTTCCCATCAACACCCGCGGCGGGCTCCTGGGGTGCGGCCACCCCCTCGGGGCCACGGGGGTCGCCCAGGCCATCGAGATCGTCCAGCAGTTCCGCGGGGACGTGCCCGACGAGCGGTACGTGGGCGGGGAGTGGGCCCTGGCCCACAACCTCAGCGGGAACGCGAACAACCACGCCGTGGTCGTCTTCGGGAGTGGCGGCTGATGGGGCGCACCATCGCGATGCCCTACGGGTTCGACTTCTACGCCCTTCAGGACGAGGAGCACACCCGCCTCGCGGCGTTCTTCGACCACCTGCGGGAAGGGCGCCTCACGACGACGAAGTGCGGGAAGTGCGGGGCCGTCCTGTGGCAGCCGCGCCTGGTGTGCTCCCACTGCAACCACGACGAGATGGAGTGGGTGGACCTCCCGACGGAGGGGACGATCTTCGCCCACACGGCGGTGATGGCGGGGGCGCCCATCGGCATGGAGGACGAGGTCCCGTTCGTCGTCGCCATCGTGGATCTGGGGGACGGCCACCAGCTAACGGCGCGGATCGATGGCGCGACCTACGAGGAGCTGTCTATCGGAACGAAGGTGAAGCTGAAGGTCATCGAGCTGGACGACGGGCGTGTGTGGTTCCGGTTCGCGCCTGTGCGAGACTAAGGGCTAGCTCGACTCGTCGGCCTCTTCCATTGGCCAGAAGAAGTATGCGCCGAGGAGGCCTGCGATGATCCCTCCGATCAGCGGCCCGATCCAGTACACGTAGTGATTTGCCAGCAACGTCTCTCTGTCTGCGTCTAGAACCCAGAGAGAAGCGTGTGCGTATTCATCACCGCAATTCCCTAGCGTGACAGTAGACCGCGAGGAGCTCAAGAGGCGCGTCGATGAGTTCCTTGAGAAGTTCGACGACCCTGAGATCCAGAGAAAGCTGATCTCCCTGCAAGGGGACTAGGAGGTCCTACGCCCAAGCCCTCAGCTCGTCCTCGGAGTGAATTTGAATGTCGAACCGGATCGGATTGTCAGCTGCGCGTAGGACGATCTTAGTGTGCTTGACGTGGTCGAAAA
>CAYFXO010000051.1:0-11267 GCA_964347125.1 uncultured Methanomassiliicoccales archaeon
CGGGTTCATCGTGGGCGTGACCGTCGTCTATTGGCGGGCGTACGTGAGGCGTGGCGATGGAGATTCGCGGTAGGCGGGTCCTCGTGACGGGGGGCGCGGGGTTCATCGGGAGCCACCTCGTGGACCACCTCGTGGGGGAGGAGTGCCAGGTGACGGTTCTGGACGACCTCTCCTCGGGCCACATGACCTTCCTCGCGGACGCCATGGCCAGCCGCCGGGTGGACTTCGTGAAGGGGGACCTCCTCACCTTCGACCTCCCGCCTCTCCTGGAGGACGTGGACGCGGTGTGGCACGTGGCCGCGAACCCGGAGGTCCGAATCGGGGTGACGGACACCGCGGTGCACCTGGAGCAGAACGTCACCGCCACCCACCGAGTCCTAGAGGCGATGCGCGCCGCGGGCGTGGAGGACCTCCTCTTCACGTCTACCTCCACCGTCTACGGGGAGGCCGCCGTCGTGCCCACCCCCGAGGAGTACGGGCCCTGCAGTCCCATCTCCCTGTACGGCGCCTCGAAGCTCGCGGCGGAGGCCCTCATCTCCGCCTACTGCGGCACCTTCGGGATGCGCGCCGCCCTCATTCGGTTCGCCAACGTGGTGGGTCCCCGCTCCACCCACGGGGTGATTCACGACTTTATCACGAAGCTCCGGGCCGACCCGACCCGCCTGGAGATCCTGGGGAAGCCTCCGGGGACCCGGAAGTCGTACGTCCACATCGAGGACTGCGTCGAAGGGATCGTCGCCGCTTGGAGCGCGACGGAAGTCGGAGCGGAGGTCTACAACGTGGGGAGCGAGGACCTGATCGATGTGCAGACCATCGCGGACGTCGTTGTCGAGGCGATGGGCCTGGAGGGGGTCGCCCATGAGTGGACGGGCGGCGTCGACGGCGGACGGGGGTGGAAGGGGGACGTGCGGGTGATGCACCTCGCCATCGACAAGATGGAGGCGGCCGGATGGAGGCCACGCATGCGAAGCACTGAGGCCGTCCGAATGGCCGCGAACGACGTTCTGGAACAGTCAGCATGACCCATCGCGCTGGGGGAGAGCCAGGGCACCCCGCGAACGACATCGCCTGTTCGACCTTGACCTAGGGCGAACCTCTCGTAGGGCGACTCTTCGTCGAGCCGCGTGGAGAGCGTTTGGACTCAGAGACGCTCCGACGGTGGATTTCTATACCCCGCCCCTTCTATGACCGTCGCGGTGGGGCCGTAGGGTAGCTTGGCCCATCCTGCGGGCTTTGGGAGCCCGTGACTCCCGTTCAAATCGGGGCGGCCCCATCCATCGCGAAGGGCGTAGAATGGGGTGCCTTTTTCCGACACCACCGATTTGCCGGCCCCATGGACCACACGATCGTGCACTTCGAGATCCCTGCGAACGATGTCGCGAAGCTGACGAAGTTCTATGGGGAGCTCTTCGGCTGGAAGATTGAGAAGACGGAGGGCGAGGGGATGGACGACCTCGAGTACAACATGGTGACTACCGTCCCGACGGACGAACGCGGCAGGCCGACTCGGGCGGGCGTTAACGGCGGCATCTACAAGCGGCAGGACCCCAACACCCCCTTCACGTACTACGTCGAGGTGGAGTCCATCGACGACTACATGCAGAAGGTGGAGGCCCTCGGCGGGCGTATCCTGGGGGAGAAGATGGAAGTGCCCTCCATGGGCTGGACCGCCTTCGGCGCCGACCCCGAGGGGAACAACTTCGCCCTCTTCCAGCCCGCCCGTCCGGAGTGACGTCGGGATCCGCCATGGACCGCGACCGTGAACTTCAGGTAGTCCCAGCTCCTTCCCTGGAGGGAGGTCGGCCCGTGCCGTCGTTCAACGACGCCTATTCCGGCGCGCCCCCCTGGGACATCGGCCGCCCCCAACGGGAGTTCGTCCAGCTCGGGGAGCGGGGCGAGGTCACGGGGAACCTGTTGGACGTGGGGTGCGGCACGGGGGAGAACGCCCTCCACTTCGCGGGTCTGGGTCACGAGGTCGTGGGCATCGACGCCGCCCCCGCCGCCATCCAGCAGGCCCGGGCGAAGGCGGAGGAGCGGGGCCTCTCCGCCACCTTCCTCCTCCACGACGCCCTGGATCTGGGCAGCCTGGGGGGCTCCTTCGAGACCGTGATTGATTCCGGCCTGTTCCACACGTTCTCCGACGCCGACCGGGAGCGGTTCGTCGAGAGCCTGGAGGCGGTCCTCCCTCCCGGCGGGACCTACTTCATGCTGTGCTTCAGCGAGCGGGAGCCCCGGGAGTGGGGCGGGCCGCGTCGCATCCGCCAGGCGGAGGTCCAGAAGGCGTTCCGCGAGGGTTGGAAGATCAACTACATCCGCGCGGCGGTCTTCGAGAGTACCTTCCACCCGGACGGCGGGCACGCCTGGCTCGCGTCCATCACACGTCAGTAGGCCGCCGCTTCTTCGGCTCCGCGGGACGCAGTTCGTCGACCCGGAGCACCCCCCGGACCCCGTCCCATTCCTTCGTCGCCTCCCCCAGGGTCAGGGGCCACCGGAAGTTCGGGCCGTCCAGCACGAGGCTCTCGTACTCCCCGCCCTCCCCCGTCGGGCTCACCCCCAGGCGGGTCTCCAGGGCCTCCAGGTCCTCCGCCGCATCATCGTCGAGAAGCCGCCCCAACCACTCTGCGTCGAGCCCCTCCGCGAAGACCCCCACGACGCAGACCCGGAACCGGGCATCGAGGATGTCCCGGAGCAGGGCCCGCTGGTCCTTCCGCCAGAGCGGCGAGTAGGTCCGCAGCCCCAGGTCATGGCATACGCCGTGGATGCGGCTGTGCTGGTAGTCCGAGGCCACCGCCCCGGACACCACCCCGTCCACGGGCAGGTCCCTCAGGACGCGCTCCAGAGCGGCCAGCTCCTCGGCCTCCCCCTCCCCGCACTCGGCGGCGACGTGGCCCAGCTCGAGGGCCTCCGCCAGCAGAGGCGTCCACCGGACGTTCGGGTGGTGGAACATCATGGACGCCTCCCGCGGGTAGATCGTGACGAGCGGGTCCACCTCCCACCCCATCTGCTGCGCCACGTACACGGCGTAGGTGGAGTCCTTCCCGCCGGAGAACAAGGCCGCGACCCGCATCGCGGTGCGAAGGCCGGGGCGGCCTATAAGCGTGCTTCCGCCAGGAGGTAGGCGGCGGCGGTGAACACCTGTAGGACCGTCACGTACGCGAAGAGGACGAGGGCCCCGTTCCCCTCCGGGCGCTGCTGCCACCCGTACCACAGCAGCGGGACGCCCACCAGCAGCTCCAGGGCGCTCTCCGTCCACATGCCCCGCGCGATGAGGACGACGGCCACCAGGAGGAACGCCACCCCCAGGGCGTAGGGGAGCGCCGCCCGGAAGCGCAGGACGATGGCGTCTCGCAGGTCCGCGCGGGCGAACCGGGTCCGGGCCACATGGACGCCCAGGGTGGCCCACAGGGCCGCCGCCACGGCGTAGGTCGGGGAGAGGGTCTCCAGGTTGCGCACCGCCCACACGACGACGAAGGCCACCATGAACGCCCCCACGGAGAGGCACAGGGTCGTCCACACCGCCTCCTCCGGCCGGTGGAGCTCGTAGCCGACGAGCACGGAGGCGACCCCGAGGATCAGCAGGAACATGGCGAAGTCCTGCCCCCAGAGGAAGACGCCCGGGACGACGGCCACGAAGAACCCCAGGAGCCCTAGGAAGACCCCCGCGGCGATGGCAATCTCCGACCGGAGGGCCAACGGGAGGGGCGTCCCGAACAGGATGACGCCGAACACGGGCCCCGCGACCAGGGCGATGTCGACCAGCGTCGTCGTGAGGAAGGGCCCCGTCAGGAGCACCTTGAACAGCGTCGCGCCCAGCAGGGCCAGGAATACGGAGAGCACGAGGGTCAGCCGTCGGTGCCTCCCTTCCGCGTCCCCCATCGTCATCGCGCCGGCGGCCCCGAGGAGGGTGAAGACGAAGAGCGCCATGAGCCACAGCCCGCCGATGGCCCCGCGGACCGCGAAGGCGCTGAACAGGAACCCGAGGCCCAGCAGGATCCCGAGGATGGCCGGGGCGGGGCCCGTCTGCGAGGGAGGCGTCGCCACCAACCACCGGGACGGCGTGAGCTCGAACTGCGTCGCGCAGGCGGGGCAGACCGTGTACCCCGCCCCCTCCTGTTCCGGCTTCTGCACCATGAACCGCGCGGCGCACCGGGGGCAGCCCACGTTGAGCAGCGGGGCCGCGTAGAAGCGCTCCGCGGCTTCCTCCTTCCCCACGAGGGCGTCCAAGTCCAGGCTCCCGTCCTCCCGGATGCTGGCCAAGAGGTCGACGAGGTAGAAGTCCTGGCCGAGGCGGTCCCGGAGGTCCCCCAGGGCCACGGATTCCGCCTGCCCCCGGCTCCAGAGGGTGACGGTCTGCCGCAGGTAGGCGTCCTTCAGCTTGACCGCCTGGGCGTACCCCCGGGGGGTGAGGAAGTAGGCCTTCAGCCTCCGCGGTGCGCCCTCGACCCGCTTCCCCTGCTCCAGGACGTAACCGTCCTCGACGAGGGAGGAGAGGGTCATGGAGACGTGGCTACGCCGCGCCCCCACCACGTCGGCGATGCCCCGCTGGGTGAGCTCGGAGGGCACGAGGACCCGCTCCTCGTAGTCGGGGTAGTCCAGCAGGTGGACCAGAACCCGGTCCTTCACCGTGATGCGGACGGATCGCCCCTCCATGCCCGTCGCCTCGATGGGGTTTCCCCTCGGTTCAGGGCTTTGTCGTGTGCCCTATTTTAGTCGTTTGGTGCGGCCCGTTGTGGGAGAGGGTGAAGGGGGATCCGGGAGAGGGGGGATGCCCCGGACCCGCCCCTCACTCCGTCACCGTGACCTCCACCGGCCCCAGGGTCGTCTTCACCGTCGGGTCGTACATGTCGAAGGCGTTGACGCCCTGGAGGGTGGCTCGGATGGGGAACTGCGCGACGAGGCGGTATTGGAAAGTGACCAGCTCCCCGCGGGGAACGTCCGTGATGTACACCTTCGCCTCCCGGCATCCCAGGATCTCATACCAATCGACCGTGCCGGCCTCGACGACGCTCTCCAGTCCTTCGGCTTCGAAACAGAAGCCCACCGGCGACCGAAGGTCCACGAGGACCATCTTCAGCTCATCCCTCGACCCATCGTACCGCAACTGGACGGTCGCTGTGATGCGGTCGTCGACCCGCACGGTTGTGCTGTCGTAGGTCACCTGCAGGAAGAGTTCGGGGGTTGGCCCGGGGTCGACGGGCCACGGCATGGCTTGCTTCAGGGAGAGCTGGTAGAGAATCGTACCCGTCCCCCGACTCTCGAGGGTCACCACATTGGACTCCGCCAGGTCCTGCGTCAGGTTCACGAACCGCGTCAGGTCGCTCGTTTGGGGGGTGAACCTCACCGACTCCACGGAGACGCCGTTCAGGCGGACATCCACCGTGACGTCTTGAACGTTCAGGGTCCCCGCCGCCGCGAGGGCCTGGAAGGCGACGGCGGTGTCATGGGTGGAGCCCCACCGCCCCTGGTCCCGGTGGGTGAGAATGTACTGGACGCCCTTCGAGGCCAAAGGGAGATCGAGGCGGCTCAGAGACAGGCCGAGAACCGCATAGCCCGCCGTCTCGATTGCGTTTGTGTCGTAGTAGTAGCCGCCGCCGCCGTCCGACGCGTAACGCCAATGGGCCGTCCCATCGGCGTCCACGACGGCGGAGGCCGAAAGGGACGCGGCGAGCTCCGACTGGCGTGCCGTGCTCCCGCCCGCCTGGGAAAGCGCCGTCAAGGTGAGGGCGACGGTGAACGCATCATCCTCCGGCCCCACGTGCTTCTCCAGGTAAGCGACGGCCTTCTTGAGGGAACCGTCTGCGGGATAGCCGCTGTAGGAGAGGGCCCGCACGACGTAGGCCGTGGCCGCCTCCTTGAAGTTCTCCAACTTCGTGTTGATGGACCAATGGCCAACCGCGGGGAAGCTGAAGGATCCGTCGGAGGACTGGGTGCTGACGACGTACTCGTGGAGGTCCGAGATGAGATCCGCATCGATGACGAATCCCGCGTCTTGCAGGTCCTGGAAGGCGAAGAGGGCCCACGCCGTCAGCCAGAGATCCGGCTCTCTGCCGAACCAACTGATGGCCCTCCCCGCTTCGGCCTCCACGAGGAAGGTGAGCTCGTGCTGAATCCCTTGGACGATCTTCGTCTCGAAGGCGAAGAGCTGCTCGTCCGCCGCCCCCCCGTCCGCGAGGTGCTTGTACGCGGCGATGTTCACCGAGAGTTTCGAGGTGGACTGCTCCCCGCACCCGGAGACGAAGACGATGTAGTTCTCCGCTCCGTCCAGGAAGACGGCCTCCATCCCGCCCTGGAGCTTCACGTAGGCGACCTCCGTGCCGGGGATGCGGGCCGCGTTGAGGTCCAAGCCGATCGTCACCGTCTCGTCGTCCGTGACTTCCCCGCTGACCACCTGCTCCCGCCACGGTCCCGCCGGATCGATGGCGATGTCCCGCACCACGGCGTCGCTGATGAGCGCGTTCCCCGCGAGGAGGGAGACCTTGTGGGTCCCCCACTCCTTGGCCGTGATGAGGAACTCCACCCCCCGGACGGAACGGGCCGGGACGGTCAGGTTCTTCCACGCCTCGTCCTGGAGGACGAACCATGTGTCGTTGGCCAGGGTCACCCAGACGTCCATATCCTGATCGAGATAGTTGAAGACGGAGGCCCGGAGGGGGAACTGATCGCCCACCACGGCGCCAAGGGGGATGTCCGGCTCGACGAAGAAGTCCTGGAACACGGTGACGTTCCCGGAGCCCACGCCGATCTGGGCGTCCTTCGTGGAGGCGATAGCCTCGACGGCCCAGGAAGTGATGGAGTCCGGAGCGACCAGGTTGACGGTCGCGGTGCCGGAGGCGTCCGTGATCAGGCTGGGGTTCCAGTACCAGGTCTCGGGGAAGAAGACCCGCACCCGTGCGGGGGCCGCGATGGTGGCCGTGTCGACGGTGCCGGGGGCCACCTCCGGTGGGAGTCCTTCCAGGTCGAAGAACCAGGTGCCTCCCGTCTGCGCCGTGTCGACGTCGCCCGTCCCGCCCAGGAACTCCCCCGTCGTGCCGGTGTCCCGGGTGGTCCCGGAGCCAATGAGGCCCGTGGTCATCACGTACAGCGCCCCGGCGATGACCACGGTAATCGCGACCAGCAGGGCCACGGCGAGGAGAGCCCCCGACGCGCTCCCGTAGGGCGCCCGCGAGGCCCCCCTGACCGCGTACCTCAGGGAGAGAACGATGAGGCCGAAGTAGCCGATGATGCCCACGAGGACGAAGGACCAGCCGAGGCCCCCGATGCTAGCCTCCCGCATCTGGTTCGCCCGCTGGAGATGGAGGGGATAGGTGCTCACGAGGCCCGCCTCCCCCACGGGCTCGCGACTGACCTCCACGGGGAAGTCCACGGGCAGGGGGGCTCCGGTCCCGAAGAGGTAGTCCAGGATGAGGACCTCGGGCTGGACGAACTCCTCCTCGAGCCCCAGGTACACGGCCTCCAGCCCCCGGACCCGGGCGTCCACCTCGAACACCGCCTGGTCCACGATGGAGACCCCCAGGGCGGCGACCGCAGGCGCCCCGTCCCGGCTCACCTGGAAGCTCAGGCTCACGTCGCCCCCAGGTCGGTACGTGGCGTTGTCGGCCTGGACCGTGACGTCCAGCCCCGTCCCGTCCCCGACCCCGAGGATGACGGTGTCTCGGTAGACCTGCATGCCTGTGCCCGTCTTGTACACCCGGACCTCGGCCCGCGGCGCCATGTCCGCGGTGACGGGGAGGGTGAAGGTCCCCGTCCCGTACTCGAGGAGGGTCCTCCCCGTGGTGACCAGGAAGCCCCGGGCCATCACGTCGTAGTAGACCCAGTTCGAGTAGGCCTCCCCCATGAACGTGACCAGGAACTGGGCGGTGTCCCCGACGGCGTACTCCGCCCGGTCGGCGACCACCTTCACGCCCTCGGACCCGCCACGGAGCGGGAGCAGCACGTTTCCAGTGTACTCCCCGTCGGTGGCGGTGACCCGCAGGGAAGACTCCCCCTGGTAGGTGAAGGAGAACTCGGCGACCCCTCGCTCGTCCGCCGTGACCTGACCTTCCGTCCCGGTCGCCGCCAGGCGGTAGGTCACCGAGGCGTCCCCCACTGGCGTCCCGTCCGGGTAGCGGGCGATCGCGTAGAACGTGGACTCCGCCCCGACGATGCTCGCATCGGAGAGCACCGTGACGCGGATGGGCAGCGGGGCGATGGGTAGGAGGAGGGACTTCGACTCCTCGTGCCCCGCCTCGTCCGTCACCGTGGCGTTCAGCTCCAGGTAGCCGTTCCCGTCGTTCGCCAGGACGCCCACGGCGTAGAGCACCGGGTCGAACCGGAACGAGAACTCCCCCATGAAGAGGTTCCCCGAATGCTCGCCCACGGTCTCCCACACCCCCGTGTAGACCTGGGCCTCCAGGGTAACCGTCCCTTGCACGACCTCTCCGAAGAAGTACTCCGCCCGCAGCGTCCCCACGATGTCCTCCTCAGGGGTGAACCACCCCTTCAGCCCCTCGTAGCCGATCCGGAACCGCGGGAGGACGTAGGGCTCCACGGTCACGGTCTTCTTCACGACCTCCTCCCCCACCTGGGCCAGGAACGTGTACGTCCCCGTGGGGAGGATCGGCGCCAGGGGGTAGTCGAGGCTGGCGATGCCGTACGCGTCCGGCAGCAGGTCTTTCCGGTAGATGAGATCGCCGTCCGGGCTCTGGACGGAGAGGGTGACGGGCGCCGTCGAGGCCTGGGCGGCGGTTCCATGGAACGTGAGGGTGCGGAGGTGGATGACCTGCCCGGGCTGGTAGACGGGCTTGTCCGTGTTCAGGAAGATCCGCGTCGTGGTGTCCACCACGACCCGCTTCGTCAACACCGTCCGCCCCGTCCGGATGACCAGGTTGGCCTCCCCGGGCGGGACGTCCGCGGGGAATGTCGGGAAGAGGGCGCCCTCCGAGTCCGTGGTCCCGGAGAAGACCGTCCGCGACTCGGCTTCCGTCACCAGCTCGACGGTGACCTCCCTCCCCGGCAGGGGAGCGCCCCCGGCGTCCGTGGTGAGGACCACGAGGCTCGCGTCCGCCCCGGACACCAGCATCTCCGGGACGTAGACGCTGACGTTGTCCTTCCCCGCGAGGTAGAGCTCGTCGGCGGCGTAGGCGCTCACGGTGGCCGCGATGAGGAGCCCGACGAGGGTCAGCCCCAGCAGCCCGAAGCTCCGGTTCCTCCGCGCCCTCTCGAACGCCGCCCGCCGTCTCTTGGGATTCAAAGGTGGACCTCCACCGCGTACCGGGCCATTCCCGAGCCTCCATCATATACCCTCCCTTGACATGTAACCGACAACTGGCCCGCCCCGGGAGGAAAAGTGTTAACGCCGGCGCGCGATGGGGTCTATCGATGAACCCGAAGCAGGCCGCGGGGCGGGCCGCGGCGGACCTCGTCGAAGACGGGATGGCCCTGGGCTTGGGCACCGGGAGCACGGTGCGTCACACCATCGAGCGGATTGGAGAGCTCGTGGCGGAAGGCATGGACCTGGTGGGCGTGCCGACCTCCCGCGCCACGGAGGCGCTGTGCAAGGAGCTGAAGATCCCCCTGACGACCCTCGGGGTGCACCCACACCTGGACCTGGCGGTGGACGGTGCGGACGAGGTGGACCCGTCCTTGAACCTCATCAAGGGCATGGGCGGGGCCCTGGTTCGGGAGAAGATCGTGGCCCACGCCTCGGCGCGCTTCGTCATCGTGGTGGACGACACCAAGCTCGTGAAGCGGCTGGGCACCCGATCGGCCCTCCCGGTGGAGGTCGTCCCCTTCGGGGCGGAGGCGACCCGGAAGCGGCTGGCGGCCCTCCGTTGCACCACCGCGTGGCGGCAGGTGGGGGAGGACCGCCTCGTCTCCGACAACGGGAACTACATCCTGGACTGCCGCTTCGAGGGCATCAAGAAGCCGGACCGACTGGAGACCCGCATCAAGAAGATCCCAGGCGTCGTGGAGAGCGGGCTGTTCTTGGACATGGCAGACACGGTCTACGTGGGGTCCGCGGACGGGGTCGAGGTGAAGCGGCGTCCTACCCCGTGAGGCGGCGCAGGCGGTTCACGTTCTCCTCGATGCTGTCGATGCGCTTCCGCTCGTCCTTCTCCAGGGCGTCCACGACCTGCGACAGCGTCAGGGCGAGGCGGTAGGAGTGCACGGGCCGTCCCTTCCCCTCCTTCTTGATGTCCCGCTTCGAGACCCAGCCCCGCCGCCGGAGCTCCTGCATCGCGATGGAGACCTCGGGCTGCCGGAGCCCCGTCCCCTTCTCGATCTCCACGGAGGTGGTCTCCTCCCGCTTTGAGAGGAACACGAGGGCCTTCGCCATGTTCTTCGGCAGCCCCGTGAAGACGAACCGCCGGACGGCCTCCTGGTCCTTCCTCGTGAGCACGGTCTCCCCCTTCGACCTGAATAGTGCCCCGAATTATTTATGTAGGTATATATAAAGATTATTATTCAAGTGCTAAGGGCCCGCCCGAGGGCGCCGAAAGTGGGGCCCCTGAGCCGCACGTGGAAGGGTGCCAGACCGGTGACCAACGCTTTAATAGGAGGTCCGTGTATGAACGCGTTCGGTCGGCCATCTCCATGAAGATGCCTAGGGTCATACGAGGCTACTGCCCCCATTGCCGAGCCCACGCCGACCTTGAGGTCGAGCGGGTGAAGGGCAGGCCTCGCAGCGAGTTCCGGCGGGGCCAGCGCCGCTTCCGCCGGATCATGGCGGGCTACGGCGGGTTCCCCCGTCCGAAGTACGAGGGGCGGGAGAAGCCCACGAAGCGCGTCTTCCTCCGCTATCGTTGCTCTGACTGTAACCGGGCTCACCAGCGGTCCGCCTTCCGGGCGAAGCGCTTCGAGCTCGTGGAGGTGTGACGTGGCCCGCGGCCATCCGCCCTCCCGGGGGTTCGTCCTCATGAAGTGCCCGGACTGCACGAACGAGCAGATCGTGTTCACGAAGGCGGCCTCCCTCGTGGTGTGCCAGGTCTGCGGGTCCACCCTCGCGACCCCCAGCGGCGGGGTGACCCAGGTCCGCGGCGAGATCCTCAAGGCGGTGGACTGATGGGGACCCCGGAGAACTGGCCGGAAGAGGGCGAGCTCGTCATCTGCTCCGTCCAGAACGTGAAGAACTTCGGCGCCTACGTCACCCTGGACGAGTACGTCGGCAAGGAGGGCTTCATCCACATCGCCGAGGTGGCCACTGGGTGGATCAAGTACATCCGGGACTACATCCGCGAGGGGCAGAAGGTCGTCTGCAAGGTCCTCAGCGTGAACGCGGAGAAGGGCCA
>CAYFXO010000052.1:0-11152 GCA_964347125.1 uncultured Methanomassiliicoccales archaeon
ACGAGCCCCATCCGGTCGAGGACCCAGCGCATGGTCTTGTCGTAGAACGACCCGAGCCGGTCCACGAGCCCGCTAACAAGTCCCACGCGCTCCACCTACCTCACGACGAGCTGCACCCGCTCGTTGTCCTCGAAGAGCAACTCGAACTGCGGGAGGGGCGAGGGGGGCGGCCCCGCCAACACGGCCCCCTTCTCAGAGTCGAAGACGCCCTGATGGCAGTTGCAGTACCACACCAGGTGATAGTGGCTCCCCCCTACGGTGATGCCCTCGCTGAACTCCACCATACACCCCTCGTGGGTGCACTTGCGGGACGTGGCATAGAGGGCCCCCTCGGAGTCCTGGGCGATCATTCCCGGGATCGTCTCCTCCCTGCCGTGGTACAGCCCCTCGTACATGAACAGGAAGGAGCCCGTGTCCTCGATGCGTTGGATGATGTCAGCCCGGCTGATGTATCCCTGCTCGAAGACGAGGTAACCCTCCGCGTCCAGCTCCGGCAGGTCCCCCTTCCAGTCGGGCATGAAGGTGTCCTCGGGTCGGAGGAATCGGAGCAGCTGGAGGGCCTGGGCCGCGCCGAGGACCACCCCGAGGCCGATGGCCCCCTTCGCCGCCAGAGACAGGAACTCCCGCCGGCTCAGCCCTTCGCCTTCCATCACGGCCCCCCCCGGTGGATGCGTTTCAGGCTCAGCACGTAGAACGCCATGAAGCCCACGACGGCCAGCAGGAGGAGGCCGGCGGCGAGGGGGAGGGTCCCCTGCGGGAGGTTCTGGAACGGGGCCTCGGAGGGCACCGGGTGCTGGATGTCCACGGTCTTCAGCGCGAACGCCCACTCGTCGCCCGAGTCGTTGCCGTTCCCGTCCGCTGAGTTGACGGCCACGCGCATGTCGAGCCGGACGGCGTAGCGGGGCGCGGTGACGTTGACCAGGAAGTGGTTCGTGTCCTCGATCTTCGTCAGGGAGTTGGGCTCCACCTCGAAGAGGATGTTCCCACCGGGGTCCCTCCCGCGGCCGTCCGGGTCCGTGAGCAGGATGAAGTAGCCGTACCGCCGGCTGGGCCCCCCGTTCACCGTGATGGAGTAGGTCGCGGTTTCGCCCGCGAGGATGACGTCGGGGCCGTCGATGGTCACCGTCACCGCTTCACTCAGGGGCCCATGACACCGTCCCTCGGAGCCGCACGTCTCCGCGGTGACGTCCTGGTAGCCGGTCGAGGGCCGGGACCCCGCGAGGACCAGGCCCGTGAGGACGGTGAGGAGCAGGAGGAGGCCGAGGACCCGCGAACGCCTCACCCCGATCCCCTCCGACGTGAATGCGCCCACCAGGCCACCAGCAGGGCCGCCGTGACGGCGAGGACCTCGAAGCCCGGGACCGTCTCCGGCAACGGCGGCGCCACGGTGAACTCGGCCGAGGCCAGGTTGTCTGCCTCGTTCTCCTCGGGGACGATTCCCTCACGGTCCACATGGACGTGGAGGATGTGGGTCCCCGCCTCGTCCGGGGTCCACATCAGGGACACCGTCCGCGTGCGAAGCCCAGGGAAGACGAAGTCCTCCACGAGGCCCACGGCCTCGCCGTCCACGGAGAACTCCACGGTGATGCCCTCGATGTCCTCGGTCGAGTTCGTGAAGAACTCCCCGTAGAGGACCGCCTCCTCCCCCACACGGATGGGCTGCGAGGTCCACGCGCGGATGGCCGCGAAGTTGGGGAACAGGGGGACGGTGGTGAAGACGTTGAACGTGAGCCCTGTCTGGTTGTTCTCGTAGTACGTGGCCCCGCCCCCGTGCTGCGCCCGGGAGTACAGCCGGTAGGTGCCGGGGATGAGGGGCGCGGTGAGGTTCCAGCTCAGGGAGGTCTGAGACCCCGCCCCCGGCATCACCACCTCCACATAGCTGTTGCCCCCGCCGTTTGGGTCGTCCTCGACCCTCCACCCGTCCGTGCTGGGCCGGTCGAAGTCGCCCCCGCTGAAGTCGCGCAAGAGGAAGACGCCCACCTTGTTGTTTGAGGAGAGTTCAGTCATCGTGACGTTGATGAGGACTTGGACGGCCTGGCCGATTCGCGGGTCGGGGTCGGAGGTCCACATCTCCAGGCGGCCGCCTCCCTCCGTGCCACCCTGCCCCTCGATGTGGCACGTGCACCCGCCGAAGCTGATGTTCGCATCGCCGAGGCCATTCTGGAAGCTCTGGGCGGGCCAGGCCGCGATCACCAGAGACAAGGCTGCCACAACCAGTGGGGGGAAGAGCCGTCCCCTCTGACGGCGGAGGCTCATCCCTCTTCCTCCCCCTCCGGCGGCTCCTGTCGGGGGCGGCGCAGGAGGGCCCAGGCCACGACGACGGCCGCCACCACGATGGCCAGGAGGGCCAACAGCCAGGGGACGTAGTCCGGCTCGACCTGAGGCGACACCGTCACGTCCCCGAGGGCCGTCTCCTCCCCCGCCACGATGACGACGCCGGTCAGGGTTCCCAGGCTCCGCGTGCCAATCAGCACCTCGAAGCTGAAGGTCCCGTAGGCGTGGTCGAACGCGAAACGCCCGTCGCTATCCGAGACCCCGTAGACCCGGCCCAGCCGCATGAGGACGGCGCCCGCGACGGGGGTCCCGGACTCGTCGAGGAGGCGGCCGGTGACCGTCCCGGGCTGGAGGAAGGTCGTCGCGAACTGCGCCCTGGCCAGCGCGTGGGTCAAGAGGTCCTCGGCGAAGGGTGGATTGTGCACCCCTCCCGACTGGTCCTCGATGACGAACGTGACCGAGTAGTTGGCCTCCTCGTAGGCCTCTAGGGCCGTGTCGATCTGCGCGGGGGTGAACCCGAGGGCGAGGGCCCCGTCCATCGCCTGCTCCGCCTGGAACAAGGCGAGCTCCACGTCGTCCTTGATCCGGCGGGTCTGGTCCTGCCACGTCCGGATGAGGGCGTCCGCCTGGCCCCAGGTGTACTTCGGGAGCGCCTGGACGCCGTCGTGGCAGGCGACGCAGGCCTCGGGGGAGGGGCGGAAAGTGTGCCCCGTCTTTGAGACGTTCACGTCCACCTGGGAGGAGAAGAGGTGGCAATCCGCGCACGTCACGTCCACCATCCAGGAAATCTGGGGGAGGTCCAGGCCGCTGAGGCCCTCCCGCATGTAGGCCTGGGGGTGCTGCACCTCCTCTCCGGGGCGGGTGGCCGTGGGGGAGTGGCAGGAGGCGCACAGCTGCGCGGGGGGCAGCCGTAGGCTGTTCGGGTAGACTGATCCGTGGGGGTCATGGCACACGGCGCAGGTGATGGGTTGCGGATTCGTGAGGGGTCCCGTGAGGGTGCCACCCCCGAAGTTCTCCACCACAATGGCCTCGGCCACGTGGCACCCCCGGCAGGAGGGATCCTGGACGACGGCGCCGTCCGCGGCCAGGAGGGACTGGGAGTGGCGGGAGTCCTGCCACTCGTTCAGATACGGGTGGTGGACCGTGCCCACATCGCGGTTGTGGCAGGTCCCGCAGATGGAGGCGGAGTAGTTCACGCGGGCCGCCGCCGTCATGGGATCGGTGTGCGGGTCCGGCCCGTGGCACGCCTCGCACTGGACGGCCTTCAGGTAGTCCGGCTGGTCCGTGGTGATGTTGAAGCCGTTGTGCGCCTCGTCCCCCGCCCCCGTGGTGTGGCAGACCTCGCAGCTGTCGGTGTAGTTGGGGTCCACGATCAGGTCGTCCCAGGCGCCGGCGTGCCGGGTCTGGTTCCAGGTGTTGAAGAGGGAGGGGTGGCAACCACTGGTGGCGCAGTACTGGGCGCCCTGGAAGTCCCCTGGGGCCCGGGTCCCGGGCCGGTCGTCGGCCTCGGCGAGGTTCCCGACGAAAAGGAGGAGAAGGACCGCGATGGCCAGGAGGAGCAGGCCACCTAGAGCAAACCACCCGCGGGTGTCGAATCCCCTCATCCGAATCCTCGCGTTCGTTCCCGAGCGTGATTATCTTACGGAAGGGATTGCCCTTATGAATGGGTATAATGGGTTTATCCTGCCGGGCACTCTTGGCACACGCCTACTGGGAGGTCTCCTTCACGGGGGCCTTCGCCCGCCCCGCCCGAAGGGACGAGATGATGACCACCGCCATGAGGACATTCACGGCGATGGCCACGATGAAGACGAGGTCCAGGCCCATGATCCAGGACGCGTGGAGGTCCACTCCGAGGAGCTCCCAGACCGGGTCGAGGATGCTCCCCTTCCCCGCCATGGTGCCCCCGAGGCTCCCCCCGACGATGCTGCTGGCGTATCCGGCAAGGGCGACGCCCGTCGCGATGACCGAGAACCGGCGGCTCTTCCAGATGAGGCCTCGGTTCCGGACCGCGAGGACGACGAAGATGCTCCACAGGTAGATGGCGAAGACGGAGACCATCACCTTGTTCATCCCCAGGGGGTCGTCGGTGAGGGTGGACCCGGGGACCAGCAGGTAGCCCGTGACGGCGGAGGCGGCGAGGCCGAAGATGCCGCCGATGGCCGCCAGCAGGGCGGCGGGCCCCGCCAGGGCGGAGAGGGGGGCGAACCGGGCGTAGAGCCTCGGGAACTTCCCCGGGAGGAACCGTAGGTAGGCCAGGTCGATGACCTTGATCACGATGCACACCGCCGCCAGGGTGAGCATCCCGCCGTGCATTTCCACGGTGACCGCGTGGAGGGCCTGCAGGCTGACCTCCGCCATCTACTCCTCCTCCCCGGCACGCCGCTTCACTCCGCTGAGTCGGATGCTCAGGTACGCCCCGATGGCGATGGCCTCGAGGATGATGATGATCTGGAGGCCCCAGGCGAGCATGTTCGGCTTCTCAGGCTCCAGAATAAGGGTCATGGTGAACGTGGCCGTGTCCGTGTACAGGGTGTCCCGCGTGGCGACGAGGTAGTAGTGAACCTGGGTCTCCTCGGACATGGCGGGAATGGTCGCTTCGTATCGGAACGCGCCGTCGGAGGTCTCAGAGGTGTTCGTCATCTCGACGGAGCTGAACTCCGTCTCCTCCGTGTGCTTCCAGTGCAGGAAGACGCCGGTCGTGGCGTTGACCACCCAGGCCTGGATGAGGATGCCGCGCCCCACGAAGGCCACGGACACGGGGGTGTGGTCGATGGTGGGCACCCCGGGCGGGATGGGGGTGACGGGGAGCACGAAGGCGGTGGAGTCCTCCCAGAGGGCATTTCGGGCGGTGCTCCCGTGATGTACCCGGGCGTAGAGGGTGTAGTCCCCTGGGGTCGCCGGCGCCCGGAGGGTGTAGCTGAAGGCGACCGTCTCACCGGAGCCGGGGGAGGTCTTCTCCACGTAGTTGTAGGAGCCCCCTTTGGGATCCTGGAGGACCTGCCAGCCGTCCATGGAGGGGGTGTCGTCCTGGCCGGTGAGGGATCGGAGGAGGAACACGCCGATCCGGCTGTTGTCCCCCAGCTGGGTCTCCGTGACGTTCACGGTGACCACCACGAACTGCCCGGTGATGACCGACTCCTTGTCCGCGGACACCACGATGGTGCCGGTGCCGTGGTTCGTGGGACCCACGTGGCAGGACCCGCCGCAGTTGTAGTCCTCGTCACCGTCGGACCACCCACCCGTGTACGCGAGGGTGCTGGAGAGGAGGGTGGCCATGAAGACCCCCAGGGTCAGGAGAACCAGGACGAGGCGTCGGCTCATCCGACGGAACCACCTCCGGAGGGAGGGCCGCGGGGCGACGCGTTACTCCGCATCCCGGGGCCTCCTCGTGAATATGAAGATGAAGAGGAGGGCGAGGACCACGATGAGGACGACGAGGTACCAGAAGGAGGGGATGCCCTCGGGCCTGTCCGTCTCGATCTCCCCCAGGTTGGTGACGGCGCCGGCCGTCACCTCCACGTCGGCCACCGTCTTCAGTCGGGTCCCGTCCTTGTAGAATTCCAGGGTGTACGTGCCCGGCGCACGCTCGAAGTTGAAGAAGCCCCCCGCCCCCGTCGTGTCCACGACGGTCCCGCCGATGTGGATCTCCACCCCCGTGAGCCCGTGGCCCTGTGCGCTCAGGACATGGCCGGAGATCGTCCCCGTCTGCAGCAGGCTGAGGACCTCGCTCGCCTTGACGTTCGCGTACTGGAGGAGGGCTGTCGCGTAGGTCGGGTTGTGCACCCCCCGGCTGCCGTCGGTGTCGACGAACAGGAGCGAGTAGTTCGCCAGCTCGAACACGTCCTGGGCCACGCGGATGTCCCCCGTGTTGAAGCCGAGATCGGGGGCGTTCTGGAGAGCACGACGGGCGTCCGTGACGTTCCCGTTCGCGTCGATGAGGGCCCTCCGGACGGCGTCCTGCCAGGCGTCGATCTGGGCCTGGGACTCGGGGACGCTGAGGACGAGCGTGGCGTTCACCCCGTCGTGGCAGGTGGAGCACGCCTCCGCTCGGGGCTCGAACTCGTGACCCGTGATGCGCGGGGGCACCTGGCTGGCGTTGTAGGGTCGAGAGTACATGTGGCAATCCGCGCAGAGTACGGCGTCCATGTGGCTCGACTGGGGCACGTCGGAGGGCGGGATGGCGCTGAGGCCCTCCCGCATGGCGGCCTGGGGGTGCTCCAGGAACTCTCCGGGCTTTGCCCCCGCCGGGTTGTGGCACGTGGCACACAGTTCCGCCCGGGGCTTCCGGAGCTGGTACTCGTTCGCGTTGCTGTGGGGATCGTGGCACACGGCGCAGACGATGGGCCAGGGGTCGGTGATGGGGCGAGGGAGGGTGCCCCCGCCAAAGGTCTCTTCGATGGCCGCCTGGGCGACGTGGCAACCCTGGCAGGACTGGTTCGTGGCGACCTCCCCCCCCGCCGCGGTCAAGGTGAGGGCGTGGGTGGAGTTCTGCCATTCCCAGAGATACGGGTGGTGTTCGCCCACGTGGCACGTCCCGCACTGGGCGGCGGACAGGTCGATCCGCGTCGAGGCCCCGCCGGGGGCCGTCATGGGGTCCGGCCCGTGGCACGCCTCGCACTGGACGTCCTTCAGGTAGTCCGGCTGGTCCGTGGTGATGTTGAAGCCGTTGTGGAGCTCGTCCCCCGCCCCCGTGGTGTGGCAGACCTCGCAGTAGTCTTGGGCCCCTCCCGAGGCCTGAAGGTCATCCCAGGCGGTGGCATGGCGGGTGGCGTTCCATCCCAGGATCTGGGCGTCGTGGCAGCCGCCGCCCCCGCACGTGAGGTACCCTTGATAGTCCCCCGGGGCCCGCGTCCCCCGGTCGTCGTCCGCCGCGCTGAGGCCGACGGTGAGAATAAGGGCGGCTCCAATCAAAAGGAAGCCCGCGAAGAGGAGAAGAGGAACGGCGCGGGGAGCCCGCCAGCGGCGTCGAGGGGAGTCTCCCTCCGTGGCGGGGTCTGAAATCGCGAGTCCGCGGAGCAGGCCTCCGGCGGGGGCTTGAGGGGGAGGCGGTCCTGTGGCCGCGGGGAGGGGCATCGGCGATTCGCCCTTTGCCGCCCGTCGTGATTACTCTACTGAACCAATTGAAAGTATCAATACATACCGTGGGGGCCACACGGCAGCTTGGGGCGGAGCGGCTGACCTGCAAATGACGGCGTCCCCTCCATTGGTGAAAGGGATGGTTCGGAGCTCAGCGGGGAGAGATCACGCCCCCCGCCTCCGGCCCTCGATGACGATGGACGATCCCACGATTTTGGGTCGTATGGCCTCGGTGGCACAATGAGTACCGAAGATTTTTATAACTACAAACAGTGCTTTAGGAGGCCCTAATTCCCAGTGTGGACACCATGGCTAGCATCGGCATCGTCCCCGGCTTCATCATCGGCGTCAGGGAAGGCATCGAGGCCGCCCTCATCATCGGCATACTCCTGGCCTACCTGACGAAGACGGACCGGCGGGAGTACCATCGGTACATCCACTATGGGGTCCTGGCCGCCATCATCGCCAGCATCATCGCGGCGGGCGCCTTCACGGTCATCTACGGCGGCTTCAGCGGCGAGGGGGAGGCGATTTTCGAGGGCGTCGCCATGATCCTTGCGGTCGTCGTCCTCACCTCGATGATCTTCTGGATGATGAAGGCCGCCAAGGACCTCAGGAAGAACATGGAGATGCGGGTGGACGCCCTCATCGACAACCGGGAGGTCTACGGGCTCACATTCCTGGCGTTCATCTCAGTGTTCCGGGAGGGCATCGAGACGGTCCTGTTCATGGCGGGGATCTCCGCGGGCACCTCCCCCACGGAGGCGTTCATCGGCGGCGGCCTGGGCATCCTGGCGGCGGTCCTCGTGGGGTACGCCATCTTCCGCACCTCCTGGAAGATCGACCTTCGACGGTTCTTCACGGTGACCAGCGTCCTCCTCGTCGTCATCGCCGCGGGCCTGTTCGCCCACGGGGTGCACGAGCTGCAGGAGGCCTACGGCATCACCCTGGGCGCGGCGGAGGTCTACAACATCAAGGCGGTGTTCCCCGACGGGGAGTCGAATCCCGCGGGATACCTCCTGCGGGGGATCCTCGGCTACAACGACAACCCCACCCAGCTGGAGGTCGCCGCGTATCTCGCGTACTGGGTCTTCATCGGGTTCCTGTACTATAGCATCCGCACCGGGAAGCTGGCCGGGCTCACGCGACCCTTCCGCAACGCGTGGCGGGCCCTCACGAAGCGGCGGGCCCCGGTCGACCCGCAGGACCTGCCGGATTAGGCCTGTAGGGCCTGGTCCAGGTCCGCCTCCAGGTCCCCGGAGTCCTCGATGCCCAGGGAGAGTCGGATGAGATTGTCCCGAATGCCCAGGTCCGCCCGCTCCTCCGGGGTCAGGTACATGTGGCTCGTCTGCGCGGGGAGGCTCGCGAGGGAGTCGACTCCGCCCAGGCTCGGGGCCTTCTTGATGAGTCGGAACCGGTCCAGCACCGCCTCCGCGGACCCCTCGACCTCCACGGAGACCATGCCGCCGAACCCGTCCATCTGGTCCGCCGCCAGGTGGTGTCCCGGATGTCCCTCCAGGCCGGGGTAGTAGACCCGCTCCACCTGAGGATGGGACTCCAGGAAGGACGCGATGGCCATGCCGTTCTCGTTGTGGCGCGCCACCCGCACGGCCAGGGTCCGCATCCCCCGGAGCAGGAGGTAGGCCGCGTGGGGGTCCAGGGACCCGCCCATCGTGGTCCGGACCTCCCGCACCGCGCCCAGGTGCTCCGAGGGCCCCGCCACGAGCCCCGCGATGACGTCGCTGTGGCCGTTCAGGTACTTCGACCCGCTGTGGAGGACCAGGTCGAAGCCGTGCTCCAGGGGCCGCTGGTTCGCGGGGCTGGCGAAGGTCCCGTCGATGAGGGCGAGGGCGCCGTTCTCCCTGGCGACCCGGGCCACCCGCCGCAGGTCGATGATGTGGACGAGGGGGTTCGTCGGGGACTCGAGGAACACGGCGGCGGTCTCGTCCCGGAGGTGGGTCTCCAGGTCCTCGAAGTCCTCGTGGCCCAGGTAGGTGATGTCCACCCCGTACCGGGGGAGGTCGTGCCGGAGGAACGTGTACGTCCTCCCGTAGAGGTCGTTCGACGCGATGAGGTGGTCGCCCTTCTTGAGCAACGCCAGCAGGGCGGAGGTGATGGCCGCCATGCCCGAGGAGAAGGCGAGGCCCGCCTCCGCCCCTTCCAGCGCCGCGATTTTCTCCTCCACGGCGGTCGTGGTCGGGTTCCCAATCCGCGAGTAGAGGTACTCCCCGCCTTCCCGCGGGTAGCGGAAGGTGGACGTCTGGAAGATGGGGGTGGTCGCCGCTCCCGTCGCCTCGTCCAGGTACTCCCCCGCGTGGACGCTCGTCGTGGATGTCCCCTTCGGCTTCAAGGGCTCACCGGGGCGTCAACCCCTCCCTCCCCTTAAGAACCCTGGCACCTCCAACGGTTAGCCAGAAGCCTCAAAGCCGCTCAGGGCCTCTGAATCGTCAAGGTCGAAGTACTGCGGGCGCCTCGACATCAGGTGCGTTGGGTATGGCCGAAGACCGCGAGACGGAGAAGCCGCTCCTGGCCCGGCGGGCGCGGGAGATCTCCTTCCTCATCCTGGTGGTGGTCGTAGCAGGGTCCGTCGCCGCCGTGGCCTTCCTCCCGGAGCGGGAGGGCGAGCCCATTCCCGGCGAGTTCGGGACCTCTGCGCCGGACTTCGTGGTGACCACCCTCGAGGGAGAGACGGTCTCCCTCCAGGGAGAGCTGGACGCGGGGCGGGTCGTCCTCCTGGACTTCATGTTCGTCGAGTGCCCTCCGTGCCGCATCGAGATGCTGCACCTGGCCAGCGTCCGGGAGGCCTACTCCCCTGTGGAGCTCACGATTCTCTCCCTGGACGTGGACCCCACGGAGACAGAGGAGATGCTCGCGGAGTTCCGGGACGAATTCAACGCCACCTGGCACTTCGCCATGGACACCGACGACGTCCGTGGGAAGTATCAAGTGGTGCACTTTCCATCCCTTATGATTGTGGACACGGACGGGGAGCCAGCCTTCGCCCAAGCCGGAATCGCGACCTTCGACGAGCTCCGGGCGGTGTTGGATTCTCTCCTCTGAGGACGACGTATGCGGGCGCTTCTCGTGGCAGCACTGATTTCGGCCTTCCTCTTGGTCATCGCCGGCCTCCCGCCGGCGGCGGCGGAGGAATGGAACCTACAGCGCACGTGGGTCGAGCCCGCGGAGCCCGTCCCCGGGGAGGACGTCTTCGTCTACGTGGAGCTCGCCTCCGTGGAGAACGTTACATGGATTCGCATCATCCAGTGCACCATCACCCCCTACGTCTGCTTCAGCCCGTTCTACGTGGACCGCCCCGCCGCCCTGCTGAGCTCGGAGCTGCTCCGGGAAGTCGATCCGGGCACCGCCGTCGGCTGGAACGTCACCGTCCTCTACGACAACGGCACCCAGGAGCAGTCGCCCCTCTTCGGGAAGACCTACCCGGGTCTGGAGACCATCTCCCCGGTCCCCGAGGCCATCTACTTCCAGTACGAGATGGGCGATGGCCTCCCCGACGGCGAGGGGGACCCCCTCCCCGGCCTCGAACTGGCCGCGGTGGCCGCCGCGGTGCTCGCCGTCGTCCTCTTGGTCCGCTGGAGGCGTAGGCGGAGGGGAACGCGCTGAGGCCGGGCCTGCGCCGCGTCGGGATTCTCGTCGCCGTGTCCGCGATCTTCGCGGGGCTCATCGGGGCGACCCTCCTGCTGGCGCCTTCCCAGACCACGGCTCCGGACTTCACCGCCCTGGACATCGACGGGAACTGGGTGACCCTCTCGGACTACCGCGGGAAGGTCGTGGTCCTGGA
>CAYFXO010000053.1:0-11047 GCA_964347125.1 uncultured Methanomassiliicoccales archaeon
GCAGGCGCTTGCGCACGTCGGGGTTGCGGGCGTAGTTGAAGACCGGGAAGACGTCCGGGTAGTCCGTGGTGATGGCGATCTTCCCGTTCTCCCCCGGGGCGTGGGCCTCGATGTAGTCCTCGGGGAGGCCGTCCAGCTCCTCCGCGGAGTCCAGCTCGATGGTCCGGACGTCTTCGTTGATGTTCCGGTCGAACTTCGCCCCGAGGGCGTCGGCCTCGTCGCTGAGGGCCTTGATCCTCGCCCGGGTGGCATCGTCCCGATCGACGCCCGCCCTGCGGAAGTCCCGGAGAATCTTGAAGACGGCGTACTGGGTTTCCTCGTCCTCCGCCTCGACGTCCAGGGCCACGAAGGCCTCGTAGAGGTCGCGGTTGAGGGCCAGGGCGGTCTGGTAGCTCTTGGCGTCCTGGTAGGCCTGGGTCCCCGCCTCCCGGAGGTCCGCGTCGGGGTGGAGGTGCATGAGGACCTCCCCCTGCACCGCCGTCTCGCCCACCGCCACCGCGATCTGGTTGAAGGGCTCCAAGGTGTTCGCGACGGTCCGCGGGCCTGCCTCGGCGAGGATCTGCTGGAGGATCTCCTCGGCGCGGGCGAGGTTTTCCTTCGCGCGGGCGGCCGCCTCCTCCGCGGACGTCGCGAAGGCCAACTCGGGTTCGACGATGACTCCTTCCTGGGGCATGATGACGCCTCGACAATGTGCTGGCGGGGCCGAACTCGGGGGTGGCCTATAGCCTTTGCCACCGTGGGAGAGGGCACCGTCCCTAGAGGGGGATGTTCCCGTGCTTCTTGGCGGGGCGGGTCTCCCGCTTCGTCATCAGGGTCTCCAGGGCCTCGATGACCCGCGGGCGGGTGTGGGGCGGCTCGATGACGTCGTCGATGTAGCCCAGCTCCGCCGCGATGTAGGGGTTCGCGAAGCGCTCCTTGTACTCCTCCACGAGCTCCGCCCGGCGGGCCTCCGGGTCCTCCGCGGCCTCGATCTCCTTGCGGAAGACGATGTTCACCGCCCCCTCCGGGCCCATGACCGCGAGCTCGGCGGAGGGCCAGGCGAGGTTCACGTCCCCGCGGATGTGCTTGGAGCACATGACGTCGTAGGCGCCCCCGTAGGCCTTGCGGGTGATGACCGTGATCTTCGGGACGGTGGCCTCGCAGTAGGCGAAGAGGAGCTTCGCCCCGTTCCGGATGATGCCGCCCCACTCCTGCTCCGTGCCGGGGAGGAAGCCGGGGACGTCCACGAACGTGAGGAGGGGGATGTTGAAGGCGTCGCAGAAGCGGACGAAGCGCCCGCCCTTCGTGGAGGAGTCGATGTCCAGGGTCCCCGCCAGGACCTTGGGCTGGTTCCCCACCACGCCCACCGCGTAGCCGTTCAGGCGGGCGAAGCCCACGACGATGTTCATGGCCCAGTGGCGGTGGACCTCCAGGAACGAGTCGGCGTCCACCACCCGCGTGATGATGTCCCGCATGTCGTAGGGCTGGTCGGACTCCTCGGGGACGAGGGTCGCCAGGTCCGCGTCCATCCGGTCCACCGGGTCGTCCGTCCCGAGGCGGGGCGGGTCGTCCATGTTGTTGGAGGGCATGTAGGCGAGGAGCTGGCGGATCAGGGCGAGGCACGCCTCCTCGTCCTCCGCGGCGAAGTGCGCCACCCCGCTCCTCTGGTTGTGGGTCATGGCCCCACCCAGCTCCTCGAAGGTGACCTCCTCCCCCGTGACGGCCTTGATGACCTCCGGGCCGGTTATGAACATGTGGCTCGTGCCGTCCACCATGAGGGTGAAGTCCGTCATGGCGGGGGAGTAGACGGCGCCGCCCGCGCAGGGGCCCATGATCGCGCTGATCTGGGGGACGCCAGGACGTTGCGGAAGAAGATCTCCGCGTAGCCGCCCAGGGACTTCACCCCCTCCTGGATGCGGGCGCCGCCGGAGTCGTTCAGCCCGATGACGGGCGCCCCGACCTTCATGGCCATGTCCATGATCTTCGTGACCTTCTGGGCGAACATCTCGCCGAGGGACCCGCCGAACACGGTGAAGTCCTGGGAGAACAAGTAGACGAGGCGGCCGTCGACGCGGCCCCAGCCCGTGACGACGCCGTCGCCGGGGATTCGCTTCTCCCCCATCCCGAAGGCGGTCTCCCGGTGGGTGGCGAAGAGGTCCGTCTCCACGAAGGTCCCCGGATCCAGGAGGTGCTCGATGCGCTCCCGGGCGGTGAGCTTCCCCTTGGCGTGCTGCTGCTCGATGCGCTCGGGACCGCCGCCCAGCTTCGCCCGGTCCTTGCGCTCCCGCAACTCCTCGATTCGGTCCTCGGCCATGGGGAGCCCCCTTCGGCCGCCAGAGGAGGGGAGCGATAATAACCCTTTCTTTCCAGCCGGCGGCCCCCTAGGACCAGTAGACCCGCTCGAGCCAGCCCTCGGGGATCTCCTCCGTCTCGCCGGACGGCGTCTTCAGGACCAGGTAGCCGTCCGACGTGACCCCCGTGACCTCGCCCTCGAGGCGACGCTCCGTCTGGACCACCACCTTCCTTCCGATGGTGAGGCAGGCCCGCCGGTAGCGAGCGAGCAGTTGGTCGACGCCCCCCTCGGTCGCCAGAATCTCCAGCATGGCGTCGTACTCGCCCAGCAGGACCTCCAGGAGCTCCTCGTTGGGAACGGACTTGCCCGTCTCGTCCCGGAGGGTCGTCGCCTCGTCCCGGATCTCCCGCGGGAGGGCGCTCACCGTGAAGTCGTTGTTGATGCCGATTCCCGCGACGACCCGGAAGGTCTTCTGGCGGTAGATGCCCTCGCAGAGGATACCACCGATCTTCCGGTCCTCCACGTACACGTCGTTGGGCCAGTGGAGGCCGGGAATCGTCTTGAAACGCCGGAGCGTCCGCACCACGACGATCCCCGTGAACAGGGAGAGGAGCTGGACGCTCATCTCTGCGGGTTCCACGACCAGGGACACGTACAGCCCCCCGCGCGGGGAGGCCCACCGGCGCCCGTGGCGGCCCTTGCCCGCGACCTGGGTCTTCGCCACCACGACGGTGCCGTGGCCCGCCCCGTCCGCCACGAGCTCCTTCGCGGCGTCGTTGGTGCTCTCCACGGCGTTGTACTCGTGGATGTCCCAGCGCGGCTCTCCCATGGGGACCCCTCCGGCGCGCCTACTCCCCTTCCTGGGTGACGGCGCATGGCGCCTCCGCCACCGCGTCCCGTGGGCGCGGCACCTCGGCGCTCTTGATGAACCCGACGTACATCACGATGATGCCCGCGAGGATGCTTAGGGGCTGGAGGACGGGCACCCCGAACCGGATGGCGATGCCCCCGAGGGACATGATGAGGGCGCCCCCCGCGATGAGGAGGTTGCAGAAGGCCCGGACGCGCCACCAGGAGTAGAGGGCCCCGCCGATGAGGGCGATGGAGCCCGGGATCGTGAAGAGGGGGGAGAAGATCCGGACGGAGGAGGGGAGGCCCGCCCCGCCGATGAAGATCCCCTCGCTGAACGCGGCGGTGTCCACGGGGGCGGCCACCAGGGCCGCGACGAAGAACGCCAGGACGATGGCGGTGTAGGCCAGGAACGCGTGGCCGATCCGCTTGTCCGAGAGGAGGTAGACGGTGCCCAACCCGAGGAAGGCCACGAGGGTCGGGGTCATGGCGTAGTAGAACTTGTAGAGGGTGACGCTCCACCCGCCGATCTCCGCGGCGGCCTCGGCGATGGAGGCCATGCCGAAGAGGACGAGACCCTCCGCCCAGAACAGGTGGTGGAGCCCGCGCTTCGCCATGAACTGGCGGATGACCATGAGGGCGAAGGAGAGGCTGACGACCGCCGCCGCCAACGGGATGGCAGCCAGTTCCAGGGCCACGCCCGCGGGAATCCCCGCGGGCTATATAATCCTGTGCGGCGGGGGCAGTGGATTCGACGGCTCAAAGGCCCGGCTCGACGAGTTCGACGAGGACCCCGGAGGTAGACTTCGGGTGGATGAAGGCCACGCGCCGCCCGCCCGCCCCGGGCCGCGGGGACTCGTCCAAGAGCCGGAATCCCTGGTCCCTAAGGCGGGCCATGGCCGCCTCGATGTCCTCCACTGCGAACGCAATGTGGTGGAGGCCCTCCCCGCGCTTCTCCACGAAGCGGGCGATGACGCCGTCGGGGTGTGTGGACTCCAGGAGCTCCACGCGGCTCTCGCCCACGGGGAGCATCGCGATGCGCGCCTTCTCCGTGGGCACCTCCTCCACGCCTTCGCAGCGGAGCCCGAGGGCCTCCCACACCGCCGTCGCCGCGTCCAAGTCCTTCACCGCAATTCCCAGATGGTCCACCTTCACACGCTCACCTCAGAACTCCGTCGTCGGTCGATGGATGCCGAACACCTCTCGGAGGGCGTCACTGATCTCCCCCAGGGTGGCCTGCGCCCTCACCGCCTCCAAGACGGGGGGGACGAGGTTCTCCTCTCCGGACGCGGCCTCCCCGAGGGCCCCGAGGGAGGTCCGCCACGCGCCCGCGTCGCGGGACCGTCGGACGTCCGCCAGCCGCCTCTGCTGCTCGTCCGCGACCTCCGACGGGACCCGCAAAATGTCCACCCGGTCGGGCGCCTCCTCCCGGAAGGCGTTCACCCCCACCACGAGGCGCTCCTCCGCCTCCACCTCCTGCTGGTACCGGTATGAGGCGTCCGCGATCTCCCGCTGGATGTAGCCCTTCTCGACCGCGGTCGGGGCGCCCCCGAGGCGGTCGATCTCCTCCAGATACCGCAGGGCCTCCTCCTCGATCTGGTCCGTGAGGACCTCCACGAAGTAGGAGCCCCCGAGCGGGTCGATGGTGTTCGCGGCGCCGCTCTCGTGGGCGAGGATCTGCTGCGTCCGCAGGGCGATGCGGGCCGCCCTCTCCGTGGGGAGGGCCAAGGCCTCGTCCATTGAGTTCGTGTGGAGGCTTTGGGTCCCGCCGAGGACCGCGGCCAGGGCCTGGAGGGCCACCCGGACGACGTTCACCTCGGGCTGCTGGGCCGTCAGCGTCACGCCGGCGGTCTGGGTGTGGAAGCGGAGCCTCAGGGAGTCCTCGTCGCGGGCGTCGAACCGTTCCCGAACGAGGCGGGCCCACAGCTGCCGCGCCGCGCGGAACTTCGCCACCTCCTCGAGGAGGTCGTTGTGGGCCGCGAAGAAGAAGGAGACCCGGGGGGCGATGGCGTCCACCTCCAGCCCCCGGTCCACGGCGGACTGCAGGTAGGCGACGGCGTTCGCCAGGGTGAAGGCCACCTCCTGGACGGCCGTACAGCCCGCCTCCCGCATGTGGTAGCCGCTCACGCTGATGGAGTTCCACCGGGGCATCTCCGCCGCGCAGAACTCCATGATGTCCGTCACGAGGCGGAGGCTCTCTCTCGGCGGGTAGATGTAGGTCCCGCGGGCCGCGTACTCCTTGAGGAGGTCGTTCTGCACCGTGCCTCGCAGGGCCTTCCGCGGGACGCCCGTGGACTCCGCCTGGGCGACGAGCATCGACAGGAGGATGATGGCGGTCGCGTTGATTGTCATGCTGACGGAGACGCGGTCGAGGGGGATGTCGCGGGTGAGGGTGCCCATGTCCCCGAGGGCGTCGATGGCCACGCCGACCTTGCCGACCTCCCCGCGGGCCATGGGGGCGTCGGAGTCGTAGCCCATCTGGGTAGGGAGGTCGAAAGCGACGGAGAGACCCGTCTGGCCCTGCTCCAGCAAGTACAGGAACCGGCGGTTCGTCTCCTCTGCGGAGCCGAAGCCCGCGTACTGCCGCATCGTCCAGAGACGGCCGCGGTACATCGTCGGGTAGACGCCGCGGGTGAACGGGAACTCCCCGGGGAAGTCGGCGTCCCGGCCCTCCTCGGGCGTGTAGAGGGGTTCGATCGCCATGTCAGAGAGGTTCCGGAACCGCTCCGCCCGCGGCGGGGTCTTGGCGGTTGAGGGCCGGAGGGTCTCCGCCTCCCACCGACGGCGCTCCGCCTCCACGCTCCCCTTCTTCCGTGGGGCCATCCCGCCTCGCCCATGGCAGGGTCGTGATATCTACTTTGCTGGGGACGCCCGGGCCCCCTCCGATGCGCCGACACTTTCTCCCCCCTCCCCCTCGCTCTCAGGTATATAGCCCGCGAAGGCCCCATCGGTACCCCGCAAGGGGGAGGAACATGGCCATCGGGCAGACGCAGGTCAGCGTAGCAGCGCCGGTCGAACTCCAGCGGGGGGTCGTCTCCGGCCTCGCCCCCCTGGACGCGTTCCTGGGGGAGGTCGAGAGCGGGGTGGTGACCCTCCTGGACAGCGCCCACCCCTTCGTCCATGACCTCGCCGCCCTCTATGTCGTCCAGAGCCTCCGCGCCCTCGGCGGGGACGTCGTCTACGTGGACGGGGGGAACACCGCGGACCCGCTGCGCTTCGTCGCCCAGGCCCGCCGCGTCGGCGTGGACCCCGAGACGGCCCTCCGGAAGATCCACGTGGCCCGGGCCTTCACCGCGTACCAGATGACGTCCCTCGTGCGGGGGATGGAGGCGCGGGCGGCGGAGCGGGGCGCCCGGATGGTCGTCGCCGCGAGCCTCGTCGACCTGTTCCTAGACCCGGACATGTGGTGGCCGGAGGCCTACGAGCTCCTGGGGCAGTGCGTGGAGATCCTGGGGGACCTCACGTCCCGCTACGGGACGGTGACCCTGGTGACGAACTACCGCCTGAGCAAGCTCCTCCAGAAGGGGGGGCTGCAGCGGTTCCTGTACGGCGCCTCGGACCGCGTCGTGCGCTTCGAGAAGGGGCGGGGCTGCCTCCGGGTGAACCTCCCCCTGGAGGAGCGGGTCAAGGACTTCGTCCCGATCCCCCACCACCAGAGCACGCTGAACGAGTTCCTGCTGTAGGGATGAGGGAAGATAAGGCTAAGAGGCGGGGGGGACTGCGGAGGCGGGGGACGGGGCGATGCGGATCGTGGACCTGACGGAGGAGCACGAGGACCTCTACTTCGTGTGCCTCGAGGACTGGTCGGACGAGATGAAGGAGTCCGGGTCCCGCAAGGCGCTCTGGTACGCTGCGATGAGGGACAAGGGCCTCCGGGTGAAGCTCGCGTTGAACGACCAGGGCGAGGTGGGTGGGATGATCCAGTACCTCCCCATCGAGCACTCCTGGCTGGAAGGGACGGACCTATACTTCATCACGTGCATCTGGGTGCACGGGCACAAGGAGGGGCGGGGGAACTTCCAGAAGCGGGGGATGGGAAAGGCGCTGCTGGAGGAGGCGGAGGCGGACGCGCGGGCCCTGGGGGCGAAGGGGATGGCCGCGTGGGGCCTCTCCCTGCCGTTCTGGATGCCCGCCAGGTGGTTCAAGAAGCGTGGGTACGGGAAGGCGGACAAGGAAGGCATGGCGGTCCTCATGTGGAAGCCCTTCGCTGAGGACGCGTCCCCGCCGCGATGGATGCGGACGAAGAAGGTCCCCCAGGCGGCGGCGGGGGTCGTGACGGTGACGGTGCTCGTGAACGGCTGGTGCCCCACGCAGAACATCGTCTACGAGCGGGCGAAGCGGGCCGTAGCCGAACTTGGAGAGCCCGTGGTGCTCCAGGAGATCGACACCCTCGACCGCGGGACCATGCTGGAGTGGGGGGCCGTGGACGGCCTGTTCATCGACGGGGAGGAGGTGGCCACGGGGCCCCCGCCTTCCTACGAGGAGATTGTGAAGCTCATCAAGAAGCGGGTGAAGCGGCTGGCGTAGGCTCCCCGACATCGGGGCTCAGGTCTTGAAGCCGTGCCTTCAGTTTCGCCCTCCTCCCCCCGGGATTCAGTTATAGGCCCTCCCGACCTCGATGTCTCATGGGCCGAACAGCGCCGACCTACCGCCTCCTCATCGACTCCCTCGCTCAGGAGTGGGGACCCTACCGGCGGGCCCTACGGACGAAGGACCGGGAGGCCTTCGATCGCCTCCTAGACAAGGTGCGGGCCCACTCCTCCGCCTGCGGCTACGCGAACCGCATCGACCCCATGGAGAGCGCCTTTATGTCGATCCTCCTGGAGCAGGAGAAGGCGCTACGAGCCATGGCCGACGATCTGGAGCGACTGAGTGCGCGCGAGGGTGAGGGTACCGCCTAGATGCGGAGGCCCCTCGCGGGACCAATTAAATGGACGGTCTTCGTAAGGTACAAGAAGATGGCCGAGTCCGAGGTCGCGGTCGTACCCCCGGATGTCCTGCCCGTCTCGCGGACGAAGGACGAGGCGAGGCGGTTCTACGACCGCATCAGCAAAGTCTATGACCTCTTGACAGCGGCGTTTGAGCGGCAACATGCCGCGAAGGCTTTGGAGCGCCTCGGGGTCCGGGAGGGCGAGGTGGTCCTGGAAATTGGGTTCGGCTCGGGCTACTGTCTCGACCGCATCGCGGGCACCGTAGGGCCGAGAGGGAGGGCTTGCGGCCTCGACATTTCTCTGGGCATGGTCCATGTGGCGCGCGAGCGCCTCCGGAGATCCTCAAGGCTTCGTCGAGTGGGCCTCTGTTGGGGCGACGGGGCCGCCCTGCCATTCCGCGAGGGCGCCTTCGACGCGGTCTTCATGAGCTTCACCCTCGAGCTCTTCGACACCCCCGAAATCCCCAAAGTCCTCGGAGAGGTCCGTCGCGTCCTTCGTCCAGGAGGCCGTGCGGTGGTGGCCAGCATGGCGCTGGAGCCACGCCGCAGCCCGACCCTGAGGCTGTACGAGTGGGCCCACACACGGTGGCCCCGCTACGTGGACTGCCGACCCATCCCTCTGAGCCGCTTTCTGAGGGGGGCGGGCTTCGCCGTGGAGAGCAGAGCCCGGGTGATGATGATGGGGTTACCTGGGGAGATTGCCCTCGCCGTCCCTGAACGCGGTAGGTAGGCCTCGCCCGCCGAAGTGGGCGACCCCCTCAACTCGGGTAGAACACCGCGATGACGGCGCCGTAGACGAAGCTGTCCCCGGGGTCTGCCCCGGCGTTCATGTAGCCGTTCACGTAGAAGGTGTAAGTCCCCGCGGCCACGGCGTAGGCCATCTGGTGGTACGCGGACTTGTTGTAGACCTCCGCGGGAGGCGTCGCGGGGATGGACTCGGAGTGGGCCCACGGCGCGTCCAGACAGGTCGCGTTGTCGGTGGCGATGCTCAGGGTCCATTTGTCCTCGATGGGGTTCGTGTGGTCGATGATGAGGGACTCGTCGGCCGTGACGGCCACGGTGCCGTGCGAGCGCACCGTGAGGGTCACTTCCCTCCCCGGGAAGTTGGCGCACGAGGCGGTGAGGAGCTGGCCGCCGCTGCTCGTCGCGAACGCCAGGATGGCGCCGGGCCCGGGCGCCCCGATGGGGCCCTGGGGTCCGACGGGTCCTTGGGTGCCATTCTCACCCTGGAGCCCTTGCGGCCCCTGAGAGCCAGTGGGGCCCTGAGGGCCCGGCTCGCCCTGGGGGCCCGCGGGTCCGAGGCCGCCGAGCGAGGCGGCCGCTGCGATCAACGCGAGGATGAGGGCCAGGACGGCCACGTACAGGGCGGGGTCCCGCCGGCCCGAGGGGACGGGGGAGGACGGAGTCTTGCCCGTCTCACCGGACGGAGAGTCGGCGCCCCTCATGGAGTCCCGAGTTTCCTTACGCTCAGAGTCCCCTTCAGCCATGTTTCGAACACCTCCGAAGGTGGGGGGCCTTGGCCTACGGGGCGTATATGAAGCTGCCGAGGTGGTTCTCACAAGGCGACTACGACCGGAGACCCCTGCTGCGGCTTTACCCCGCCCTCAACGACCTTCGTCTCCGTGGAGGAGGGTGGGGAGAGGCCTTCCCCGTCGAGCTTGGGATCTCGTCGACCCTGAAGACGCGAGGCCCCGCCGCCTGATGAAGGCTACCGGGATGGTCCTCACGTGGGGTAGAACACGGCGACAGTGTTGGACCAGTCGTGTTGGTCCAGGCCGCTCTCGCCGGTTGACATCATGCCCGACAGGGTGTACGTGTAGGTCCCCGCGCTGGCTACCGGGAAGACCGTCTGCACGAAGGCGCTGGTCTGCACCTGAAGTTCCGTGGGGTAGTCGTCGGGGATCTCGTCGTACCACGTGTATACGTCGAATGGACAGGTGACCGTGGCGTCCTCGTGGTTCAGGAGCCACCGGTCCTCTGTCAGCAACGTGTGCTCGATGTTCAGCTTCACGAGGGACGTGACGACGATGAAGCCGGACCCGGTGGCATCAATCGATATCTGGTTCAGGATGGTGCAGCCAGTGAGCTGAGTCGTGGTCGTGGTGTTGGACGAGGCCATGACGGTCCCCGGCCCTGGGGGTCCTTGTGGGCCCGTTGCCCCGGGCGGCCCGGTGGGTCCATCGTCTCCCTGAGGTCCTGTCGGTCCGGTCTCACCCTGGGGCCCTTCTGGTCCCTGAGGCCCGGGGAAGGCCGTGACCCCCACCACCGCCAGCGCCAGGGCCACGACCGCGAGTAGGGCGGCGGCCATGGCGAGCGTTGACTTCGGAGGCGGTGCGGGTGGGGGCGGGGGCGGCGCCATCCCTCCTGCCTGCTGTCCTGCCGTTGTTCCTGGATCCATGTCGATACCTCCTTCGTTCTGGAAGTTGTCGGAGGTATTCCCCCAGGCTATATCATACTGGGGGTTCGGAGCCCCAGGACTCCTCTTCGCGGGACTCGCTCCCTCCCGAGGGATACACTTTCGCCCCCCTCCCCCCGTCCCCGCGGGATATATCCGCCAACGGCCTCCTTCCATCCGCAGGGGGAGCGCACCTGACGGGCTGGATCCTCGACGTCCACCCGGACTACGAGAAGGACGCCATGGTCCTCTGGGTCAAGGGGGACGACGGACGCGTCGAACGCATCGAAGACCGCACCTTCGCCCCGGACTTCTTCGTCCACGGGGACGCCGTGAGCCTCAACGCCCTCGCGGACCGCCTCTCCGCGATGCCCATGGGGGTCCTGGAGTTCGACCGCCGCAAGATCGACCTCGGCTCCGAGATGACCTCCCGCGTCCTCCGCGTGGCCCCCATGGCCTACCGGGACATGGGCCACCTCGCCGACCAGATCGCCGCCATGGGCCGCTACCGCGCCTTCGAGCTGTACAACGTGGACGTCCGCCTGGAACAGCGCTACCTCCTCCAGAAGGGCCTCTTCCCCTTCGCCCGGGTGGAGAACGG
>CAYFXO010000054.1:0-10827 GCA_964347125.1 uncultured Methanomassiliicoccales archaeon
GTGGAGGGCGCGAAGATCGTGTCCCCGGCGGGCCACGTGTTCAAGGTGGATGAGCGCTACGCGGGGCACGAGGTCGGGATGGTCGTCGAGCGCGACCAGTTCGACAAGACCCTGGCCTGGGATGCCGCGAAGGCGGGCGCGGAGATCTGGGTGAAGGCCGCCGCCGTGGGCCTCCACAAGGACAACGGCGCCGTCACCGGGGTGAAGGTCCGGAAGATGGACGAGGTCGTCGACATCAAGGCGGGCTGCGTCGTCGGGGCGGACGGCTTCGAGTCCCAGATCGGCCGGTGGGGCGGCATCAAGACGATCCTCAAGGCCTCGGCCCTCACCGCCGCGATGCAGTACCGCATGGTGAACATCGAGCCCGACCCCGCCTACTGCGAGTTCTACCTCGGGAGCGTCGCCCCCGGGGGCTACATCTGGGTCTTCCCGAAGGGGGAGGACATCGCGAACGTCGGGATCGGGATGGTGTGGACCCGGCTGAAGGGCAAGGCGGACCTGATGGGGTACCTGGACCGATGGATCGCGAAGCAGGACCGCTACAAGAACGGCCAGCCCCTGGACATGGTGGCGGGCGGGCTGTCCACTTGCCACCCCATCGACCGGACCGTCGCGGACGGGCTCCTCCTGGTAGGCGACGCCGCGCGGCAGATTGACCCCGTGACCGGCGGCGGCATCGCCAACGGCTGCAAGGCGGGCCGCGTGGCGGGGGAGACCCTCGCGGAGGGCGCGGAGGCGGGGGACTTCTCCGCGGCGTTCCTCCAGAAGTACGAGAAGGGCTGGCGGGACCTCATCGGCGAGAGCCTCTGGCGGGACTGGATGGCCAAGAACAAGCTCATCACCCTCTCCGACGAGACCTTCGACTCCGTCATCGAGTCCCTGGGCGAGGCGGGCCTGGAGAAGCTCTCCGTCCACAACATCCTGAAGGCGGTGAAGCACAAGCACCCCGAGCTCGTCGAGGAGTTCGCGGAGCTAATCTAGGGCGGGTGCCTCGAAGTCTTCCATTCCCCCTGGGGAGAGCATCCACAAAAACCATATAGCGCCCCCCCGCATAGGCGCGGCCAGCGGCCGGGGTGGGGTAGCATGGTTATCCTAGGGGACTGTGGATCCCCCGACCCGGGTTCAAACTGCTCACGCGTCATCCCTGACGGCGGGGCATGGAAGTCTCGGCCCCGGCCCTCCCTTTCCCTATCCCCGCTGAGTCCCTTGAGGCACACATTAAATAGAGAGGGCCGGATAGGCTGACCGCCACGGCCGTGATGATGACCAATTCGCGGCTGGGCGGCAGCCCCCCCGGGGGGACGACGATGATAAAGCGTGCCGAGACGGATTATGCAGCGCAGGAAGTCGAAGGCTGGGCGCAGCGCTTCTGGGCCAAGAGCCGCGCCTACGAGAAGTCCAAGGCCTTGGCGGAGGAGGGCCAGCCGTTCTACTTCGTGGACGGTCCGCCCTACACCACGGGCTCCATCCACCTGGGGACCGCGTGGAACAAGATTCTCAAGGACGTCTACGTCCGCTTCCGCCGGTTGAAGGGCTTTAATGTCCGGGACCAGCCCGGCTACGACATGCACGGTCTCCCCATCGAGGTCCAGGTGGAGCGAAGCCTCGGGATCTCCAACAAGAAGGAGATCGAGACCCTGGGCATCGGGAAGTTCGTCCAGACCTGCAAGGAGTTCGCCCTGGACCTGAAGGACGAGATGACGGAGCAGTTCAAGGGCCTCGGGGTGTGGCTGGATTGGGAACACCCCTACCTCACCGTCACCAACGAGTACATCGAGGCCGCGTGGTGGACCCTGAAGAAGGGTCACGAGCGGGAACTCCTCGCCCAGGACAAGTCCGTCCTCGAGTGGTGCCCGCGCTGCGAGACCACCCTCGCGGGGGCGGAGATCGAGTTCTACGACGAGACGGACCCCTCCGTCTACGTGAAGTTCCCCGTGCGGCGGGGGGCGGAGGGCGAGCTCCTCATCTGGACCACGACCCCCTGGACCCTCCCCGCGAATCTCGCCATCGCGGCCCACCCGGACTTCAAGTACGCCCGGGTGGAGTTCCTCCACGACGGGCGGAAGGAGGACGTGTGGCTCCTCGAGGAGGCCATCCCACCCCTCCTCCAGAAGCTGGGGGTCGAGGACTACGAGGTCAAGGAGACCCGCCTGGGGCGCGAGATGGTGGGCTGGGACTACCGCCACCCCCTGAAGTCGCGGGTGTCCGAGCTGAACCGCATCGCCGGCGAGTGGGTCCACCGCGTTGTCCCCTCGGAGTCGGTGACCGCGGAGAACACGGGCCTCGTCCACACCGCCCCCGGCCACGGGCCGGAGGACTTCGAGATCGGGAAGGACCACGGGATGCCCCCTTTCTGCCCCGTGGACGAGCGCGGCTACTTCACGACGGAGGCCGGCGAGTACGCGGGCCTCTACGTCACCGAGGGGAATGCGACCATCCTCGACCACCTGCGGATCTCCGGGGCCCTCCTCCTCCAGGAGGACCTGACGCACCGCTACGGCCACTGCTGGCGGTGCCACACCCCCATTGTCTACCGCGCCACGGAGCAGTGGTTCCTGCGGATCGGCGAGCTGAAGCCCAAGATGCTGGAGGAGATCGAGAAGGTCAAGTGGACCCCGGACTGGGCGGGCTCCTCCCGCCAGTACGACTGGGTCCAGAACGCCCGGGATTGGTGCATCTCCCGCCAGCGGTTCTGGGGCATCCCCATCCCCGTGTGGCAGTGCAACAAGTGCAAGGAGATCCGGGTCGTCGGCTCCCTCGAGGAGCTCGGGGAGGGGGACGGCTACCAGGACGGCATGGACCTCCACCGCCCCGGCATCGACGAGGTCACCTTCCCCTGCGACAACTGCTCGGGCCTCATGACCCGCATCCCCGACGTGCTGGACGTCTGGTTCGACTCCGGCGTCTGCTCCTGGGCCCAGCTCGGCTACCCCGCGCAGAAGGAGGACTTCAAGCGCTGGTGGCCCATGAACTGGATCACGGAGGCCCACGACCAGACCCGGGGCTGGTTCTACACCCAGCTCGCCGCGGGCGTCGTGACCTTCGACCGCGCCCCCTACGAGTCCGTCCTCATGCACGGGTGGGCCTTCGGCCCCGAGGGGGAGGCCCTCTCCAAAAGCGCGGGGGTGACCCTGGACCCCGTGGAGATCACCCAGCGGTTCGGAGCGGACGCCCTCCGCCTCTACATCCTGAAGGCCTCCGCGCCCTGGGAGGACCTCAACTACCAGGAGGAGGAGGTGCGGGTCGCCAACCGCACACTGAACATCCTCTGGAACGTGGTCCGCTTCGCGACGACCTACATGAGCATCGACGCGGTGGAGCCCAGCCGGCACGAGGTGCGGGACCTCCTCGACAAGATGCGGCCCGAGGACCGGTGGCTCCTCTCCCGCCTAGAGCGGCTGAAGGTCGTGGTGGACGACGAGATGGAGAAGTACAACCCCCACAAGGCGGTGAGGGAACTGGAGTCCTTCATCCTCAACGACCTCTCGCGCTGGTACGTGAAGCTCATCCGCGGGCGCACATGGAAGGAGGACCAGGACGTCACCAAGCTTTGCGCCTACAAGGTCCTCCACGAGGCCCTGATGACGACAATCCGCCTCCTCGCGCCCATCGCCCCCCACATCGCGGAGAGCGCCTACCAGCATCTGGACGGCCGCCTCCTCTCCGTCCACATGACCGGATGGCCCACGCCCAACGAGGCCTACCTGAACTCCGACCTGGAGGAGCGGATGGCCACGGTGCAGACCCTCGTGGAGATGGTGAACAAGGCGCGGCAGAAGCAGGGGATGAAGCTGCGGTGGCCGTTGAAGCGGCTCGTGGTCCGCGCGGAGGACGAGGCCTTTAGCAAGGCCGCCCAGTCCCTGGAAGGCGTGCTCCTTGACCAGACGAACGCGAAGAAGCTGGAGGTCCTCCTGCCCGGGGAGGAGGGGAAGATCCTCGCGCTCCGCCCCAAGGCCGACGCCATCGGCCGGGTGTACAAGCAGTGGTGGAGCAAGATCGCCACGATGTTGGAGAGCCGGGACGCCGACGAAGTGAAGCGGGAGATCGAGAAGGGCCAGTACATCATCGGCATCGAGGGCCAGACGATTCGCATCGACCCGACCATGGTGGAGTTTGAGGAGCGCCTCCCCGACGAGGTGGTGGTCGTCGGGGTGGAGGGGGCGGAGATATACATCGACATGGAGATGACCCCCGAGCTCCAGGGGGAGGCGTACGCCCGGGAGATTATCCGTCGCATCCAGCAGATGCGGAAGGAGCTGGACCTGGACGTGGAGGACTTCGTGAATGCCCAGGTGAAGGCCCGCGACGAGCTCCTGGGGTTCGTGGACGACTGGCGGGACTACATCGCCACGGAGACCCGGGCCCGGAAGCTGGAGCTCGTGGACGCGGAGGTCACGGAGGAGTACCAGGTGGAGTGGAGCGTGGAGGGGGAGACCCTCCACATCGGAGTCACCCCGCTGTACATCAAGCCCGCGGTGTCCGAGTTCTCGAAGATCGCGGGGATCACGGAGCCGAAGGCCATCCTCCTGTTCGACGCGGGCTACACGAGCCTCCCGGCCCTGGACCAGGCCACCAAGGAGGAGCTCATGGACATCGAGGGCATCGACGAGATCGACGCCCGCAAGATCCGCAACTACCTGGACAGTGGGGAGGCCACCCGCAGCCCCACGTTCCCCTGCCCCCACTGCGAGATCGAGCTCCCGCGGGGCACCCGCGAGTGCGCCCGCTGCGGCGAGGCCGTGGAGGAGTACCGGGAGTGCACGGAGTGCGGCTCCGAGGTCCTGCTGACGTCGCTGAAGTGCGAGAAGTGCGGGAACATCATGCCCCTGGAGGAGTCGCCGGAAGCGAAGGAGCGCATCGGCGCCATGGCGGCCATCCCGGGCCTCAGCTGGTCCCGGGCGGCGGCCCTCCACGCCGCGGGCTTCGACTTCGAGCGGCTGCGGTCTACCACCGCGGAGGCGCTGCTCGCGGTGGAGGGGATGACGAAGTCCACCGTGCGACGGATTCTGGACTTCACCCGCGGGGAGGAGGAGCGGTCGTGCCCCCTGTGCGGTGCCGCCGTCAGTGTCAGCGCGGAGACCTGCTCGCGGTGCGGCGCTCGCCTCGCAGGGCCGGCAGTCCCGGAGCCCGCCGCGGAAGCGGAGGAGGTCGTCGAGGCGCCGGAGGCGGAGGTCGAAGAGGCACCCGAGGCGGAACCCGAAGAGGAGCCTGAGGAGGAGCCGGAGGCCCCGCCCGTCGAGGAACCCGTGGAGGCCGAGGTCCCCGCCGAGATCCCGCCCGCCGAGCTCCCCCAGTTGCGGGAGTCCTTCGCGTACCTGGTGAAGGAGGAGCAGCCGAGCCTCTCCTACCAGCTGGCGAACGCCGCCAATGCCGAAGGGGTCCCCATCTACTGCGTCACCCGCATGTTCCCCGACAAGATCCGGGAGCAGTTCGGGCTCGAGGACATCCCCATCCTGTGGCTCTCCAACGTCGGCAAGGAGGACGCCGTCCGCCCCAAGGACCTGGAGAAGCTCTCCCTCTTCCTGGAGCAGTTCATCAAGGAGCAGGGCGGGCTCATCCTCATGGACGGCCTGGAGTACCTCATCACGAACAACAACTTCATCACGGTCCTGCGGCTGATCCAGGCCCTCCGGGACCAGGTGTCCATCCGGAACTCCATCCTCCTGCTCACGGTGAACCCCTCCACGCTGGAGTCGAGCCAGCTGAACCTCCTGGAGCGAGAGGTGGACCAGGTCATCGAGGTCGAGGACTAGTCCCGCGCCACGTGGGCGTAGGCCTCGGGGAGGCCCGGGACGGTCTCGAAGTCGGCCATGGCACTCGGAGGGACCCAGCGGGCCTCCTCCGTCTCCCAGTCCAGGCTCAGCTCGCGGGTGTCCGTCTCGAAGGCGAAGGGGTGCACCACCCAAGCCTCATCACCGTCCTCGACGAGGAATAGCCGCCCCGCCTGCAGGAGTGTCGCGTCGTCCAGCCCGACCTCTTCGCGGATCTCCGTCCTGGCGCGGTCGGCGGGGGAGTCCCCCTCCTCCAGATAGCCAGAGATGCCCGCCCACCTACCGCGGTACGTGCGGACCCTCGAACTGCGCCGTAGCAGGAGGACCTCCCCCCGATTGTGGAGGAACGCGGTGACGACGTGGGTCGCGCCGGTTGCTCCCACCTCGTCCCGGAGCCGTTGAAGGTTCTCTCGCGCCGCGGCCAGGCCATCCGCTCGTCCCGCCAAACCGGACCGCGGTTCGGCGGCAACCTGGATCGCGTCCTCCCCTTCGGCGAGCACCATCTCTCCCCGGAGGGCACGCTCCCTCTCCAGGGCGAAACGGAGGACGCCTCCCGCGTCCACGAGGCGGTCCGCGTTCCCCAGCAACGGGTCGATGAGGCCGGAAAGCGCCCCCGCCCACCAGAAGGCCTCGATCTCCGGCGGTTCCTCGAAACGAACTGTGACACTGCTGGGGGCGCCCCCCGCCTCGGCGACCGGGATTGCCCCGGGGACCAGGAAGTGAAGGGCCGACCGCAACTCCGGGTCCGTCAAAGCCCCGCGGGCGACGAACTCGACGGCGTGGAACAGCGGGACCACCTAGTCTCCGAACACCGCCTTCAGCACCCGGCCCGCCCGCTCCCGGAAAGCCTCCTTCGTGTCCTCGTTGACCACGACGAAGTCGGCGAGGGAGATGACCTTGCCCATGCCCCATCCCAGCTCCCGCTGGTCCCGGGCGTCGAACTCCATCCGGGTCATCGCGTCGTCATCCCGCCCTCGGCCCACCACGCGGTCGTACCGCGTCTGGGGAGACGCGTGGATGGCGACCACATGGAGGGACTCCCCCAGCGACTTCCGGAAGATGTCCGTCTCCTTGTCGCTCCGGATGCCGTCGATCACGATGGCGTCGCCCTGGATGTGGGGCAGCGTCCGGGTCGCCCAGACGCCGTAGCCGTGCTTCAGCCGCTCCTCGTGGGCGAGCCCCCCGACGTTGGCGTCCGTGAGGGGCAGCCCGCGGCGGGTCGCCTCAGTGCGGACCACGTCCCCCATCCGCACGATGGGGAGGCCCCGCGCCTTCGCCTCCGCGATGAACTCCTCCTTGCCGCAGCCGGGCATCCCCGTGACACAAAGGACCTTCATCCGCCCCCCGCCCGGCCATGGAGAGGACGATATAAAACGTGTTCGCGGGCCCCCGGGAGACTCACATCGGTTCACTTAAGATAGGGAAGGGAATACTCACCCTCGCACTCCAGGGTCGCCTCGAGGAACGCCCATGTTCCGGAAGATCCTGTTCATTGCCGACAACCACGCCCTCATGGACACGCTCCTACGGTACGTCCCGCGTCTCTTCCCCCGCGCGGAGTACCACGTCATGGGCGTCGTGGACCTCAGCCCCTTCTTCGTGAACACGACGGATTTCGTCCACGAGACGGTGGAGGCGGCCGTCGTCGGCGCCGTCATGCATTCCAACGAGGTCCTCGCGTCGGATGGGCGGGACGCCAAGCTGGGCATCGTCTGGGGGAACTTCGCCGCGCGGGTGGGGAAGTACACCCTGGAGAAGGCCATCGACCTGGTCGCGGTCGAGACGTTCATGGATGAGGACACGAAGCGCAGCCACCTCTCCTGGCACGTGGACCGCCTCTTCCGCGGCACGGACCGCCCCATCCTCCTCATGGACCGCCTCCCGGAGGACGAGACGCCCGACGAGCTCCTTCTCCTCCTGACCGCCCACCCGCTCTCCCTGCGCGCGGGCCGCACGGGGATACGCCTCGCCCGCTACCTGGGCGCCACGTGCACGGCCCTAGACATCACCGGGGACAGCGGGGGGAGCGTGGAGCGCCGGCTCAAGGAGATGGCGTCCCGCGCCCGGGTCCCCCTCCGGTACACCGCGAATCCCGACGCGCGGGTGAAGGACATCCTCTCCATCGTCGCCGCCCACGACATGCTCGTGATGACCCGGGGCGGGAAGGGCCTCCTGGACAAGATGAAGATGAGCGTCACGGGCCTCCCCATCCGCCGAAAGGCCTACGAGGTCTTCGCGGGCGCCCCCACGCCCGCGCTCCTCGTCGGGGAGCACGAGGTGATCCCCAATGGCTGAGGACCTCGCGTTCTGGGTCGCCACGGCCATCTTCGTCGCCACCTTCGCCCTCATCGTGGTGGAGAAGTTCCACCGCACCGTCATGGCCATGGCGGGCGCCAGCGTCATGATCATCGCGGGCATCGCCCTGAACTTCTTCCAGCCGGAGGCGGGCTTCGCGGAGATCGACTTCAACACCCTGGGCCTCCTCCTCGGGATGATGATCATCGTCGGCGTAATCTCGGAGACGGGCTTCTTCGAGTACCTCGCCGTGAAGTTCGCGAAGATCGCCCGGGGGAACATCTGGCGCCTCATGTTGATCTTCGCCTCCGTGACCGCCGTCGCCTCCGCTTTCCTGGACAACGTCACCGCGATCCTCCTCATGGTCCCCATCACCATCAGCCTGGCCAAGTCCATGGACATCAGCCCCATCCCCCTCATCCTCGCGGAGGTCCTCGCCTCCAACGTGGGCGGCACCGCCACCCTCATCGGCGACCCGCCCAACATCATCATCGGGAGCCAGGCGGGCATCAGCTTCTACGAGTTCCTCGTCTACCTCGCCCCCATCGTCGCCATCACCTTCCTCCTGTCCCTCGTCATCCTGCGCTATCTCTTCCGGAAGGAGCTGACCATCACCCCGAAGAACGTGGACGGCATCCTCGCCATGGACGAGCGGGAGGAAATCAAGAACCGCGAGCTCCTGACCAAGTCCCTCATCGTCCTCGCCGCGGTCATCGCCCTGTTCCTGGTCCACCACATCCTCCACATCCAGCCCGCCCTCATCGCCCTCGTGGGCGCCTCGGTCCTCCTGGTCTGGGGGAACATCCACCCGGACGACGCCCTCTCCCACGTGTCCTGGACCACCCTCCTGTTCTTCGCCGGCCTGTTCGTCGTCGTGGGTGGGGTGAAGGCGGTGGGCCTCATCGAGACCCTCGCCTCCGCGGTAGTCCCCCTAACGGGCGGGCGCCTCCTCATCGCCCTCTTCGCCATCATCTTCATCGCGGCCTTCACCTCGATGGTCGTGGACAACATCCCCCTCACCGCCACGATGATCCCGGTAGTGGTCATCCTCGCGCAGGACCCCTCCCTCCAGGCCCAGGTCACCGCCTTCGAGGGGCAGGGTCTCGTGAACCCCATGTGGTGGGCCTTGGCCATCGGGGCGGACTTCGGCGGGAACGGGACCCTCGTGGGCGCCTCCGCGAACCTCGTGGCCGTCGGCCTCGCCATGAAGTTCGGCTACTCCATCACGTTCCGCTCGTTCTTCCGCAAGGCCTTTCCCTTCGCCCTGATCACCCTCTCCCTGGGCGGGGTCCTCCTCGTCCTCTCCTCCATCATCCTGACGGAGGGCATCACCGCGATCTTCGTCCTCTTCACCACCACCCTCGTCATCGGGACCTTCTGGGTGGGGACCGCGATCCTGGGCGCCTATTGGGTCTGGAAGGACTCCGGCACGTGGAGTCAGCGCCCCCGCCGGTGGCTCGGCGTGACCCTCGTGGGGGGCGTCCTCGGGCTCACCGCCTACCTCATCGCCCGGGAGGTGAACCGCTCCCGCAACGCGCGGAACAAAGGCCCCAAGCCCCCCTCGGAGTCGGTGGACGACCCGGAGGAGGCGTAGGCCTCCCTCCAGGAAGCGCTACGCCCTAGCACCGGAAACCTTGATATACGCTCCAGAGGTTGAGAACCCTGGGGGTTGGCCATGCCTCTCGATCTCGACCTGGCAGGGCTCCGACACGGGACGGAGCTTCTGAAGCGCGGCTTCGCGAAGATGCAGAAGGGCGGCGTCATCATGGACGTCACGAATGCGAAGCAGGCCGCCATCGCCGAGGACGCGGGCGCCGTCGCCGTGATGGCGCTGGAGCGCGTCCCCGCGGACATCCGGGAGGCGGGGGGCGTCGCCCGCATGGCGGACCCGCAGAAGGTCGCGGAGATCATCGACACGGTGACTATCCCGGTGATGGCGAAGGCCCGCATCGGCCACTTCGCGGAGGCCCAGCTCCTGGAGACCCTGGGCGTCGACATGATTGACGAGTCCGAGGTCCTCACCCCCGCGGACCCGTACTTCCACATCGACAAGGGCGACTTCACCGTGCCCTTCGTGTGCGGCGCGAGGAACCTGGGGGAGGCCGTGCGACGCATCGCGGAGGGCGCCGCCATGATCCGGACGAAGGGAGAGGCGGGCACCGGGAACGTCGTCGAGGCCGTGCGGCACCAGCGCCTCATGCTGGCCATGACGGCCAAGCTGAAGACCCTCGACGCGAAAGAGATGGAGGCCGTCGCCCGCGACTACGCGAAGTCCTTCGGCCAGCTGGAGTTCGACATCCGCGCGGAGTGGAGCGAGGGCGAGACCCCGGAGACGGAGGTCGTCTTCGGCGGGCGGACCCTGGGCGAGTGGGAGCGGGAGGTCCACGCGGTCCTGGACGACGTCCGCAAGCGCCAACGCCTCCCGGTGGTGAACTTCGCCGCGGGCGGCCTCGCCACCCCCACCGATGCCGCCATCATGATGCAGCTGGGTTGCGACGGCGTCTTCGTGGGCTCCGGCATCTTCAAATCCTCCGACCCGCCCGCCCGGGCGCGGGCCATCGTGGAGGCCACGACCCACTTCGACGACCCCAAGGTGGTCGCGGAGGTCTCCCGGGGCCTCGGCGAACCCATGAAGGGCCTGGAGATCAGCGAGATCCCGGAGGCGGAGCGCCTGCAGGAGCGCGGCTGGTAGACCGCGCGACGACCGTTCACGGCAGAGTCCCCCGGGGGTCTCCCTGTGGAGGGGAACCAGTGCAGGCCA
>CAYFXO010000055.1:0-10648 GCA_964347125.1 uncultured Methanomassiliicoccales archaeon
GACCCACGCGGAGGACATCCTCATCGAGGACCTCATCCCGAACGAGCGGGTGGTCGTCACCGTGACCCAGACGGGGTACATCAAGCGGCTCCCCCTGGACACCTACCGTCGTCAGCACCGGGGCGGGGTGGGCCTCATTGGGATGGCGACGAAGGAGGGGGACTACGTCACGGACTGCTTCGCCACCCGGAACCACAACCACGTCCTCTTCTTCACGAATCAGGGACGGGTGTACTGGCTGAAGACGTACCGCATCCCCCACGGCGGGCGCCACGCGCGGGGGAAGCCCATCATCAACCTCCTCCCACGGCTGGAGGAAGGGGAGGACGTGGCGGCCATCGTGTCCCTGGAGGCCTTCGAGGAGGACAAGTACCTCGTCTTCGCGACGCGGAAGGGGCGGATCAAGCGGACGAGCCTCTCCGAGTACGTGCCCCACTTCAAGACGGTGGGGAAGTGGGCCATCAAGCTCCTCGAGGGCGACGAACTCGTGGAGGTCCGGCTGGTGGAGCCCGAAAAGGACATCATCCTTGCGAGCCGGAACGGGCAGGCGGCGCGATTCCCCGCGGAGGAGTCCCGCCCCATGGGCCGCTACACGACGGGGACCATCGGCATCCGCCTCGCGGGGGACGATCGGGTCGTCGCCATGGCCATCGCGGACGACAACGAGGTCCTCCTCACCGTCACGGAGCGGGGGTACGGGAAGCGGAGCCGGGTCGCCGAGTACCGCCGGACCCACCGCGGGGCGAAGGGCGTGAAGAACATCCGCCTCGCGCAAAAGAACGGCCCCGTGGTCGCGGTGCGCACGGTGACGGACAACGACGAGCTCATCGTGACTAGCGAGTCGGGCATGGTCATCCGTATCCCCGTCTACGAGGACGAGGAGCACCAGATCCGCGTCATGGGGCGGGCGACGATGGGGGTTCGCATCATGCGGCTCCGGCACAAGGACGACCGGGTCGTGGCCGTGTCGAAGCTCGCCCGCGAGGAAGAGCTGGAGGAGACGGCGGAGGCCTTCGGCGACGAGGACCTGGGGTACGAGGTTGTCTTGGACGAGGAGGAGTGAGCTCAGCCGAGGCGGGACTCGTCCACGTGGAGGCCGAGGCCCGCGCGCTCTGAGGGCCCGAGGAACCCGTTCTCGAATGTGAGGCCGCTCGCCACGTCCCATTGGAGGTTGAACTGGGAGTCCAGGTCTGCGTAGACCACGGGCTTCTGGGAGAGGGCCACGTGGAGTCCCGCGGCGATGGAGAGGGTCGTCTCGCTCCGGCACCCCACGACCGCCTGCAGGTAGGCCTCGTCCGCGGCGCACGCGATGCGGATGGCCTCCGCGATCCCCCCGGCCTTCATGAGCTTGATGTTCACCACGTCCGCGGCCTCCGCGTCGATGACCCGCTCCATGTCCTCCGCGGTGCAGACGGCCTCGTCGGCCATCACGGGGACCAGCTCCATCCGCGCCAGGTCCCGCATCCCTTCGAGGTCATCCGCGGGGAGGGGCTGCTCGAAGAAGGTCACGTCCAGGCCCGCGGCCGCCTCCGCGAACCGGTAGGCCTCCTCGCGGGTGTAGCCCTGGTTCGCGTCGACCCACAGGACGAGGTCCGGGCCCAAGGCCTCCCGCACCGCGGCGACCCGCGATACGTCCTGCTCCAGGTCGAGGCCCACCTTCAGCTTGATGGCCGTGAAGCCCTCGCGGTTCCAGCGGGCGGCGGCCTCAACCGTTTCCTCGGGGCGCCCGATCCCGAGGCTCTTGCTCGTGAGGATGCGGTCCCGCCGCGTCCCGAGGAACTCATGGAGGGGTTTGCCGTCGGCCTTCGCCACGAGGTCGTGGGCGGCGATGCTCAGTCCCGCGCGGGCGGTGGCGGCCTCCGGGGCGGCGTCGTGGAGCCGGCCCTCGAAGGCGGGCAGGTCGCTGAGGTCGGCCCCCACCACGTGCTCGCGCAGCCGCTCCAAGTCCTTCAGGGTGCCCTCGGGCGACTCCCCGAACACGACCGTCGACGGGCAGGCGGCCCCCCAGCCGTCGTGGTCGCCCGCGACGAGCCTGACGATGACGTTGTCCGCCGTCTCGGAGACCCCCGCCGCGATCCGGAACGGCTCCTTCCGCGGGATGGACACCGGGTAGAGGTCGAAGGCTTCGACCTTCACCCGCGCACCTCCTGGAAGTAGCGGCAGAACGAGGTGAAGTGGCACTCCTCGCACCGCGGCCCGATGGGCTTGCACACCTCCTGGCCGAAGCGCACGAAGAGCTCGTTGAGGTCCAGCCAATGCTCCCGCGGGACCCCCGCGACCAGGGCCGCCTCCGTCTGTTCGGGCGTCTTCGTGTCCACGAGGCCCAGGCGGTTCGAGATCCGGTGGACGTGGGTGTCCACGGGGATGGCATCCTCCCGGAAGCCGTAGACCAGGACGCAGTTCGCGGTCTTCCGCCCCACCGACGGGAGGGTGAGGAGGGTGTCCATCTCCCGCGGGACCTCCCCGCGGAAGTCGTTGGCGATGACCTGGGCGACCTCGATGATGCGGTCCGCCTTCGTCTTGTAGAAGCCGACGGGATAGATGAGTTCCCGGACGCGGTCGGCGTCGGCCCGCGCCAGATCCGTCGCGGTCGGGTAGGCGGCGAAGAGGCGCTCGGAGGCCGCCAAGGTCGTCTCGTCCTTGGTCCGGGCGGAGAGGATTGTGGAGATGAGGATTTGGAAGGGGTCCGGCTCCAGCTGGGACAGGGCCGTGCCGTCGTCGACGACCTCCCCCTCGCGGGGGAACCGCCGGTGGAGGTCGTCCATGATGACGTCGATGTCTATGGCGACACCCCCAGGTGCTCCATGGCTTCCCCCGCCGTGTACAAGGATCCGGTGATGACGACGAGGTCCCGGGGGCCCGCCGAGGCGGTCGCCTCCGCCACCGCCGCGGGGACGCTCTCGTGGACGACCACCTCCCGCCCTTCCCCGTGGAACGCCTCCGCCAGGTCCGATGCGGGGAGGGCTCGCTCACTGTGGGCCTGGGTCACGTGGAACACGTCCGCGGCGGGGGCGAGCTCCCGGGCGATGCCCCGGTGGTCCTTGTCGGAGAGCACGCCGATCACCATGAGGCTCCGGTCCGGGTAGAAGTTCTCCGCAAGGGAGCGGGTGAGTTCCCGGGCGCCGTCCACGGTGTGGGTGCAGTCGATGACGACGGTGGGGTGTTTCGACACGACTTGGAGGCGGGCGGGCCAACGGGCCTTGAGGATCCCCGCGCTCACGGCCTTCTTCGGGACCTTCCAGCCCGCCTCGATCAACGACTCCGCCGCCGCCACCGCGAGGGCCACGTTCTCCCCCTGGAAGGTGCCCAGGAGACGCGTGCGCAGGTCCCAGTCGGAGGAACCCTTCACCTGGATGGCCTGCCCCTCCAACCCGAGAGGCTTGCGGGCGTAGGTGACGTCCCGCCCGACCACCGTGAGGGGGGCGTCGTGGCGGTCGCAGGCCGCCTCGATGACGCCGATGTGGGGGCCGTCCGCGGCCACCACGGGGACGCCGTCCTTGATGATCCCCGCCTTCTCCCCCGCGATCCGCTCGACGGTCCTGCCCAGGTACTCCGTGTGCTCCAGGCCGATGTGGGTGAGGCAGACGACCTCCGGGGTGACGACGTTCGTGGCGTCCAGGCGGCCGCCCATCCCCGCCTCGAGGACGGCGATGTCCACCTGCTCGTCGCGGAAGTGCTGGAAGGCCATCGCGGTGGTCACCTCGAAGAAGGTGGGCTGGTTCGCGGGGGACTCCGCCGCCATGGCCTCGGCGTGGCCTCGGAGGTCGTTCGTCATACGTACGACGTCGTCGTCTGAGACCGGCTCGCCGTCGACGCGGACGCGCTCGTTGAACTTCACCAGGTGAGGGGACGTGTAGAGGCCGGTGCGGTGCCCCGCCTCTCGGAGGACAGAGTCGAGGAAGGCGGAGACGGAGCCCTTGCCGCTGGTTCCCGCCACATGGATCGACTTGAAGGCCCCGTGCGGGTCGTCGAGCCGGGCGAGGAGGGCTGTGATGTTCTCCAGCCCGAGCTTGATGCCGAACCGCTGCAGGTGGAAGAGGTACTCCGTCGTGGCAGCGTAGTCCATGACGGCCTTCGGGGACGCCCTGGAGCCGGATAAGGATTCCCTAGTCGGGCGACCGTGAACCTATAAATCCCCACCCCGCCATCGCAACGCCGTGCACCCGAGCGAGGCCATTCGAGGGGCCCTCAGCGACAAGCTCTCCGGGAAGACGGTCGTCCTGGGCGTCGCGGGCAGCATCGCTGCCGTGGAGACCGTCAAGCTCGCGCGGGAGCTCATCCGACACGGTGCCGATGTCATCCCGGTGATGACCCGTGCCGCGACGGACATCGTCCACCCGAACGCCCTGCAATTCGCCACGGGCCACAACCCGATCACACTCATCGACGGCTCCGTCCCCTACGTGGACCTGTGCGGGGAGGGCGGCTCCGCCCACCTCCTGCTCATCGCCCCCTCCACCGCGAACACCCTCTCCAAGATCGCCCACGGCATCGACGACACCACGGTGACGACCTTCGCCACCGCGGCTCTGGGCTCCGGCCTCCCCCTCGTCATCGCCCCCGCGATGCACGCGAGCATGTGGAAGCACCCCATCGTCGCCGAGAACATCCAACGGCTCCGGGACCTGGGCGTCGCGTTCGTCGAGCCCCTCATGGAGGAGCGGAAGGCGAAGATGGCCCCCATCGACGCCGTCGTCGCCCACGCGATCCGCGCCCTCGGCCCCAGGGACATGGCGGGGAAGCGGGTGACGGTCATCGCGGGGGCCACGGAGGAGGCGGTGGACGAGGTGCGGCTCGTCACGAACCGCAGCTCCGGGGCGACGGGCATCGAGCTCGCGGTGCGGGCGTTCGAGCGGGGGGCGGAGGTGAGCCTGTGGCTGGGCCGCCACTCGGTGGAGGTGCCCTCCTACCTCCCGACCGCGGCCTTCGGCACGACGAAGTCCCTCATCCAGATGGTCCCGGACCTGGACTGCCACATCTGCGCCGTCCCCGCCGCCATTTCCGACTACGCGCCGGAACGGGTGGAGGGGAAGATTTCCTCGGGCGAGGCCTCCCTGAGCCTGGAGCTGTACCCCACCCCCAAGGTCATCGCGGCCATCCGGGATGAGTCGGACTGCTTCCTCCTGTCGTTCAAGGCGGTCAGCGGGCTCTCCGAGAAGGACCTGGAGAAGGAGGCGCGGGCCCGCCTCAAGGAAGGGGTCTCCGACGCCATCGTGGCCAATGACGTGGGGGACGTCACCCCGACGGAGACGAAGGTCCTCATCGTGACGAAGGCGGGTACGGAGGTCTTCGCGGGGCCGAAAGGCGAGGCCGCCGACCGCATCTGGAGCGCTGTCGTGGATGCCTTGGGTCGCTGAGGCCTTCTGCCCGGGCCACATCACGGCGTTCTTCGAGGTGGTGGACCACCCGTTGCCCCAGCGGGCGGGCTCCCGCGGGGCGGGGGTGTGCACGACCCTGGGGGCGACCGCCAAGGCCACCGTGGAAGGTCCGTTGCCCCATGAGCTCGTGGTGCGCATCAACGGGGAGGAGGCGGACGGGCCGGTGACCCGGCTCGCGGTCCAGAAGTTCCTGGGGAAGGCGGGGTACCGCATCGAGGTGGACGTCACCCTGGACCTCCCGCTCTCTCAAGGGTTCGGGATGAGCGGCGCGGGGGTCCTCGCGTCCCTCATCGCGATCAACGAGGCCACGGGACGGCGGAAGGACCTCCAGAGGCTGGGGGTGGCGGCCCACGCGGCGGAGGTGCGGTCGCGGACGGGAATGGGCGACGTGTACCCGCAGATGCTCGGCGGCATGGACGTCCGGATCCGCCCGGGGGCGCCCGGCTGGGGGCTCGTGGAGGCCACGGCGATGTCCGAGGACCTGGTGCTATGCGTCCTCGGGGAGCCGATGCTCACCCGGGACGTCCTGGCGGACGCGGAGCAGATGGAGGCCATCAACCTCGTCGGGGGGCCGCTCGTGGACGCGTTCGCCGAGGATCCCACGTGGGAGGGCCTGTTCCGCCTTGGGGAGGAGTTCGCCCGGGAGACCGGGTTGCTCCGGGGGGGACGCCGCGAGGCCGTGGAGGCCGCCAACGCCGTGGGCATGGCGAGCATGAGCATGCTGGGCAACAGCGTGTTCGCCGCGGGGGAGGTGGCCCAGCTTGAAGACGTGCTGTCCGGGTTCGGCGAGACGTTCGCGTGCCACGTGGACAATGAGGGTGCTCGCCTCACGAAGAGATCTGAGGACTAGGGGGCCGCCTCACTCCGCGAGGGTGAAGAGCTGGTCGTCCTCCCCGACGTCGAACAGTCCGAGTCGGGCGCCCGCGTCGAGCCACCCGTGGGCGTAGTTCACGTTCGCCAGGGCCTTCTCCGGCTCGCCCTGGTCCCGGAAGTGGAGGGCGTCGTCGTAGTAGGCGCGGGCCATGAGGAGGAAGTCCTCCGCGACCTTCCGGAGGTGCGAGCGCTTCGGCGGGGCCACGGCCAAAGCCTCGAGGGCGCGGCGCGTCGTGTCGAGATCCCGCTGCAGAATGTCCTCGAGGGGCTCCGCCATGGGGGGTCCATGGGGGCGGGCGATATAAGCCTCCCCTACTCCAGCACCTTAACGCTCGCCCCGCCGTGCTTCGTCTCCCGTGGGCGGACTTCAATGAAAAGGGGCATCTGGATCCCCCCGCCAATGACGATGGCGACGCCGACGGGGAGGCGCTGGATCTCGTCCGTCATCCCGGTGGTGAGGCCCTCCACGGAGGCCTGGATGGCCTTCAGGTCGTTGGGGTTCGTGACCTTCAGGATGACCTGGGTGTTGCACTGGCTCAGGACGTTCTTGTCCACCTTCGCGGCCCGCTGGGTGACGACGAGCAGGCCGAGGCCGAACTTCCGACCCTCGGAGGCGATGGTCCGGAGGATCTGGGAAGAGGCCGCCTTGCCCTGCTGAGGGCAGAAGTTGTGGGCCTCCTCCATGACGAGCATCATCGGCGGGATCTCCTCCATCTTCCGCAGCTCGAAGAGGGCGGTGCAGAGGCGGTTCACGATGAGCTCCTGGATGTCCGGCGGGGTGCCCTTCATGGTGATCACGGTGCACCCTCCCTTCCGGACCAGGTCCGTGACCTTCGTCCCCTCCCGGGCGAAGATGCCCACCTCCCGCAGGTACTCCAGCTCTCCGATGAGGGTCAGGTTGCTCGGCTCGTCCTCATCTTCCAGCACCCGCATGATGTCCTCGAAGCCGTAGTCCGGCCGCGCGGTCCGCAGGATGTCCAAGGCCCGCCGCAGGGAGGTGAGGTGGGAGCGGGCCTGGAGGTTCGTGAGGCCGAGGATGTCCCGGGCGTCCAGGTTGCTCAGGGTGAACTTCAGCGGGCGGGCGTTCTTGTTCACCCGCGTGTCCGGGGAGAATTCCATTACGGAGCCCTCGTAGGAGCGCGGCCCGACGTTGAACCGGACCCAGGAGTCCGCGGGGGTCCCGGCCTCCCGCAGGGTCGTGTACTCCCCGTGGGGGTCGATGATGAGGGCGGTGACGTGGTGCTTCATGAGCTCCTCCATAAGCACCCCGGCCATGTACGACTTCCCGCCCCCCGTCTTCGCGAGGATGGAGACGTGCTTCTGGATCATCGCGTTGATGTCGAGGCGGATGGGGAGGTCGTGCCCCATGAGGAGGCCCACGTAGGCCCCCGTGGCGTCGTCGTCGCTGATCCCGATGACGCCGCGGATGAGGTCCTCGCTCGCCTTCAGGACGGGCTCCCCGGCGCGGAAAGGGGTCTGGGGGACCTGGAGGAGGCCACGGTCGTCCCGGTACCCGATGACGGTGACGGTGGCGGTGACCCGCTCCTCGATCTCTTGCGCCATGCCCTCCCCCATGGCGTGGGCCTTGTCGATGGAGAGGTCCGTCTTCCGCTCGATGTCCTCCACCCGCGCCAGGACGGCGCCGCAGGACTCGTGGTCCGCCTGGACGAACTCGTTGCGCTCGATGTGATCGATGACCGAGAGGCTGAAGGAGGTGCTCCCGACGTCGCCGTAGATGATGCCGACGCAGCCGTCGGGGGTCGGGGAGGCGGCCTGGGCCTCATCCTCGTAGGTCGTCTCCAAGAGTGCACCCCGCGGGAGGGATGGCCGCCTGGCGATAAATAACTTCTCGTGGCCCCGCCCGTGTCCTCACGGCCCGAAGACGGCCTCCAGCGCCGCCTCCGTCACCGCCGCGAGGGGCTTTCCCGCGTCGATGATCGAGAACCGCTCCTCCTGCGACGCCAGGTCCACGTAGTTGTCGCTCACCCGCTCGAGGAAGGCCAGGTCCTCGAACTTCGCCTTGTCCGGCCGGTCCGCGATCCGCTTCAAGGCGACGGAGGGGTCGACCATCAAGAGGAGGGTCAGGTCGGGCGGCACGACGAGGGGGTCGCTGACGGTCTTGAGCCAGAACAGGGCGTCCGCCATGAGTTCCGCTTCCTGCAGCGAGACGGCCTGGTAGGCGTACGTGGAGTCCGCGTAGCGGTCCGAGACCACGACCTTCCCTTCAGCGAGCCACGTCTGGATCTCCCGGGTGTGCTCTGCCCGGTCCGCGAGGAACAGGAAGGTCTCGGCGAAGGGCCCCACGTCCTCGCGGTTCGCCCGCCGCACCGCGTCGCCCAGCCACGACTCCGTGGGTTCGCGGGTGGCCACCACGGGGATGCCCCGCTCGCGATATGCGTCGACGAGGGCGGCGGCCACCGAGGTCTTCCCGCACCCGTCGATCCCCTCCACGGTGACGAAGCGCACGGGGCCCTTGCGGATGACGTCCAGAGCGTCTGCGGACTCCATCCGGATGGCCATCGGGGCGGGAACGGGACCCGCCGTGATAAAGGCATCGCGGGAGCATCATTTGGCCTTCACATCACCAGGGAGAGTCCCGGCAGCGAGGCCACCGAGAAGCCCAACCCTATTTGGAGCTGGTTCTCAGGTCTCTGTGGGGTGCCTGGTAACAGTGAAAGGCCGACCGATCGGCTTCACGGGGGAACCTACATCAAGTGACCCGATAATGTCTCCAGTCACAAGGCGATGGGGAGGGGCACCGAGCTGTGCTGGTTCGGCGAATGTGAGGTCGTACTCGCCGAGGAGGGGCCTGGCGCGAGGAAACGTGTAGAAGACCTGCTGGAGGCGCTCCTCAGGGTTCCTGAATTCCCGTTGTGGGTACGGACCCGAGACCATCATACCTACTACCTGCTTGATCGAACACAGCACTGCCTCTGCGGTGCCGTCAGGGGCAATGGTCGTTCCCTCTTGGGAGGTAAGGAATTGGCCTCCTGGGTACTCGCCCTTACACTGGTGCAGAGTGTCCGGATGCGCTGGTTCTGGGCGGATCAAGAAGACGAACCAGCCGGGGAAGAGCGCCTCTCATTGGGCGAGTTTTCGCGGAGAATCGATTCGGAGACACTCAGTCCGAACACATGGTATTTGGTGAGCGTTGAATGACCTGGAAGCCCAACCTCCGTTCTCAATGTCAGGGAATCGCATGACTCCCCGCTCGATGGGTGGGACCACCCAACTATGTTGGCCGATCCTGTAATCTACCAATAGGCGTGCGCATTCAAGGCAGTGGCAGAATGACGGGTTGCGATTGAGAGTCTGGAACCGCCTCCTCGGAACCTTTTTATCCGCTCCGAGGTTACGGCCAACGGCCCAGCTTTTGAGGGAATTGAGGCGGCGCCCATGGACCTCCGTCCCGACCTGCGGAAGCCGGATTCCGACGAGGAGCGGGCGGGGACCTGCCGCCGCTGCGGGACCGCCCTCATCCTTCTCCCCGACGACCGTCGCCAGGGCTACTGCTTCGACTGCTACGACCCGCTGGAGGTCCCCCTCCACAGCCTAGCCTAGGAGGAACCCGAGGGTCAGCAGCACCGCGCCGGCGATGATGCCGAAGACGGCGACCCACTTCCGGGACCTCGCGGTGCTCGCCATCATGGCCGTGAGCCGGTCCGGCTCCTCCTCGGACGCCTCCACCCGCTCGATCCGGGCCTCGAACGCCTGCGCCGACACGGCGGCCACCACCCCGCTGGCGACGAGCAGGAACCCGGCCCCCGTGAGGGCGTTGACGATGTCGAAGTAGATGAGGGCCATCGACGCGACGGCCACGAGGGCGATGACGCCCACCAGCGCCCCCTCCTGCCGGGCGAGGCCCGCCGTGGCGTCCTCAGGCATCGGCGGACCCCCCGAGGCCGTACTGCGCCCGCAGCTCGGACTCCTTGGCCCGCTTGCGGTCCTCGAACCGCTTCAGGTCCTGCTCGATCCACTCCTCCGGCCGCCCCCGCTTCCGCAGGGCCTCGACCTGGGGCTTGTGGATGCTCTCCCAGAACCGGAGCTCGCTCTCCACGAGGCGCTCCAGCCGCTCGCGCTCCGCGTCCTCCGCCACCTCCACCCGCTCCCCGCCGAGCTCCGAAGCCCAGGCCTTGAAATCGTCCAGGAAGGGCGTCCCCTCCTCCCCCCGCCACGTCAGGGTGGCGGAGAGGGTGACGTCCCGCTCGTCGTCCCGCTCGTACTGCGCCTCCACGGCGTCCCCCTTCGCCGTCCACAGGAACCGCGACGGACCGCCGACCCACTTCAGGCCGTGGGCCTTCATGATCTTCTTGAACTGGTCCTTGTGGGCCGTGTACTGGTCGCCGTCGAGGACCACGGTGAAATGCACGGTGGGACGCACAAACCCCCCGCGGATA